>NZ_JBMKJK010000005.1:0-300002 GCF_049236925.1 Enterobacter cloacae complex sp. SYL003
AGCCCTCAGTCATTTAGAAAGCAACTTTATTGCTTCTGCATAAAAAAATTACTGGGGATCCCTCAGCCCACAGGGAGAGGGAGCAAACACTAAAACGGCAATCTAAGGATTGCCGTTTACTTTTATTACCGACTCTGCTTTCTCAACAGATAAATAAAGTAAGGCGCGCCGATAAAGGTCGACAGGAGGCCCGCCGGGATCTGATACGGGAACAGCACCATCCTTCCGCACCAGTCAGCAAAGACCAGGATCGCCCCGCCCGTCAGCGCAGAGATCACGATATGCGGCAAAGTCCTGCGGAAACCCATCATACGGGCGATATGCGGCGCCATTAATCCGACAAAACTGAGCGGGCCGATAGTCATGGTGGCCGTCGCCGTCAGGCACGCGGCCAGCAGCAACAGCGCAATGCGCGTTGGCGTCAGCGCCACCCCGACCGCGCGGGCGGTATCCCCACCCAGCGGCAGAATGGTCATCCAGCGGCGGCACAGCGGCACAATCGCCAGCAGCACGATCATCACAATCCCGGTATGCACCACCTGACTGCCGGTGGCGTTGTATGTTGAACCGGAAATCCATGTCAGGATCTGCGCCATGCGCGGATCGCCGCTCGCCTGCAACATCATCAGCAGCATAGTAAACGCGGTGCTGAGCGCCATCCCGGCCAGCAGCATGCGGTGAGGTGAGAAACCACCTCGCCCGGAGGCGATCAGGATAATCATCAGCGTGACTGCCGCACCGATACTCCCGGCAGGCATCAGCCAGCCGAACGCATTTCCCGGTACGAGGAACAACATCAACACTACGCCAAACGCGGCCCCGGAGCTGATCCCTAATACTTCCGGGCTTGCCATCGGGTTGCCGGTGAGACGCTGGATAATACAGCCCGCCACCGCCAGCATGACGCCCGCAATCAGCGCGGAGAAAATCCGCGGCCAGCGCCACTGCATGAGTTCATGCAGCAAATCCCCCGTTGCCCAGTGCCAGCCCGTGGCGTCGCGTCCCAGCGAGAGTGCGGCAAACGAGGCGATAACCAGCACTGCCAGCCCGGCAAGGCTGAACCACACCACCGACTGACGCTCGGCATGCACTTTATCGCCGGCATCCATCGCCGGAGCGCTAATGCTGCGCAGGCGCGGCAGCAGCCACAGCAGCAGCGGCGCGCCGATCAGGGCCGTCACCGAGCCCGTGGAAACTTCCATCCAGACGCGCGCCAGCCAGAGAATGAGCTGATCGGAAAGCCAGAGGATCAGCGCACCAATCAGCGGCGCCAGCATCAGACGCGCCAGCAGACGGCGCGCGCCGAGCATTTTTGCCAGCAATGGCGCAAACAGGCCGATAAAACCGATGATGCCGACGGCGTTAACCAGTAACGCGCTCAGCACAATCGCCAGGGTCAGGGCCGCCAGACGGGCCAGCGACAGCGCCAGCCCGAGATTGCGCGCCACGCCGTCATCGAGGCCCATCAGCGTGAGCGGACGCAGCAGCAGCAGCGTCAGCACCACGCCGCCGAACAGCTGCGGCCACAGGCGCTGGACGATACTCCAGTCGGTCTGGGTGAGCGTGCCGGTACTCCACATAAACATGCTTTGCAGCTGATCGTGGTGAAACAGCACCAGCAGCTGGTTGATCGCCCCACAGTAGAGGCTGACGACCAGCCCCGCGAGGATCAGCGTGACCGGTGAGAGACGTTTTCCCCAGGCTACGCCAAAGACCAGCGCACCGACCACGCATGCGCCTGCCAGCGCGGCAAACTGCGAGGTTAACGCTCCCGGCAGGGTCCAGAGCGTGGTGATGGTGATCCCCAGCTGAGCCCCCGTCGCCACGCCCAGCGTGGTTGGCTCCGCCAGCGGGTTACGTAGCACCTGCTGAAACAGTACGCCCACCAGTCCCAGTCCCGCCCCGACCAGCAGGGAGATAGCCAGACGCGGCAGCAGGCTGTAGTGGAACAGCATTTGCTGAATATTGTCGATATCCGGTGCGGCAAACGCGGCTGCCCACTGATCGCGCGGTAATGCCGTGGTCAGGTTAAAGCCGGTTAATGCCAGGGCAGCCAGAAAAATGAGCGCTAACAGTAACATCGGGAAACGGGCCATACGCGTGCTCATGCCTTGCCTCCCAGTGCATTGTCCAGCACGCGGGCAAAATGCATGGCCGACAGCGTCGCGCCGTAGAACCATACCGCTGGCGCGCGCAGGAAGCGCTGCTCGCGGACGAACGGCATTGCCTGCCAGAGCGGAGTCGCCATCAGGGTTTGCATTTCGCGCTCATTGCCGTGGTCAAAGCACAGCACGTCCACATCACGAAACGCCGCCAGACGGTCAATCCCCACGGCGGTACTGCCCCAGAACGTCATCTCGCCTTCCCAGGCATTGCGAATGCCAAAGCTGTCGAGTACTTCCTGGAACAGACAGTTATTTCCAAAGACCAGCATATGGCGGGCATCCAGCAGGGTCACCATCAGCAAAGGCCGATCGCCACGGTGGGCAAAGCGCGGCTTAAGGGAATCAATCAGCGCATCAAATTCATTGAGATGTTTTTTCGCCTCAGCCTCACGGTTGAGGAACTGCGCCATCTCGTGGATGGAATTTTTTGCCATGGTCAGCGGCTTTTTACCGTCGCTAAAGGAAAAGCCCCGTCCGGGCGCAATCTTCGCCATGGTCTCTTCCGACGGGCCATACCCCGCAGACCAGAATAAATAAGACGGTTTCATCTGGGTGAGAAGCTCGAGGTTCGGCTCCGTACGCAGACCGATGTCGATGACGGAGTCCGGCAGTTTTGGCTCATTCACCCACAGGGTGTAGTTGGGAATATCGGCCACGCCGTAAGGCGTCACGCCCAGCGCCATCATCAGTTCGACGGGCAACCACTCCAGCGCCACGATGCGGTGCGGATCGACTGCGGCAGCGCGGGCCGGGCCCATCTTTAACAGCAGCGGTGAGAGTGCCATGGCCGTCAGCAGGCGACGGCGGCTAATTAATGTTGGATCCAGCATCAGTAGACAAAGCTCACGGGTGCAGCCCCGGCCGGGTGAGGCAGAATGCCCATAGGAATACCGTAGATATGTTCCAGCGTTTCGCTGCGCATCAGTTCGGCAGGCGTACCCTGAGCGATCATTTCACCGCCGCGCAGCGCTACCAGATAGTCGCAGTAGCGTGCCGCCATGTTGATATCATGCAGAACGGCAATCACAGTCAGGCCGCGCTGCTGGCTTAAGCGATGCACCAGCGCCAGGACGTCAACCTGATGAGCAATATCCAGCGCTGAAGTGGGTTCGTCGAGCAGCAGGCAGCGGCTGTCCTGCGCTACCAGCATCGCGATCCATGCGCGCTGACGCTCGCCACCGGACAGGCTATCCACCAGACGGTGCGCCAGCGGTTTTAACCCAACCAGCGCGATAGCCTCTTCCACTTTTTCTCTGTCAGCGACGCCAAAACGCCCGAGCGCACCGTGCCACGGATAACGTCCAATCGCCACCAGCTCGCGCACCGTCATCCCCTCCGCCTGCGGCAACTGCTGCGGCAGATAGGCCACCTTGCGGGCAAAGGCCTTACTGCTCCAGCTCGCCAGCGGCTGGTCATCCAGCAGAATGTCGCCCTCGGACGGCGGCTGATGACGGCCCAGCATCTTCAGCAGCGTCGATTTACCGGAACCATTGTGCCCGATTAAACCGGTCACTTTACCTGCGGGAAACGTCAAAGAGAGCGGATGCAGCAAGGTGCGCCCGGGAACGCGAAAGGAGAGATTGTTGAGCGTGAAGGTGGAGTCGGATTGCGTTTTAGTATCCTGCATGTCAGCCAACTTAAATAAAAAGGGCACGGCGAACCGTGCCCATAAAGAGGTTAGAAGCGGAAGGTCGCCGTGGCAACAACCTGGCGTCCTGCTCCCCAGTAGCATGCATACTCGCTGTAGCAGCTGGAGACGTATTCACGATCAAAAATGTTGTTCACGTTGACGCCGACGGAAGAGCCCGGCAGACCGAAGCGCGCCAGATCGTATTTCACGGTCGCATCCGCCAGGGCATAACCCGCGACGTTAAAGGACTCATAGGCTTTAGGCGACGCTGAGGAGTAGTACGTCACCGTGTTACCGATGTAGCGAGCACCCGCACCAACGGTCAGGCCGCTTAGCGCCGTCTCGTGGAAGGTGTAATCCGCCCACAGTGATGCCATGTTGCGCGGTACTTCTGCCGGACGACGACCTTCATACCAGGTATCGTGGGTGTATTGTGCATCAGTGTAGCTGTAGGCCGCCGTCACGTTCACGTTAGCCGACACCGCCGCTTTCGCTTCCAGCTCAAAGCCTCGGGAGCGAATTTCACCGCCCTGCACGCTAAAGCCGCTGGTCGGGTTCGCCGGATCGGCGGTCAGGTTATTGTTCTTGGTCAGCTGGTATACCGCTGCCGTCACCACAACAGGCAGATCTTTTGGAACATACTTCACGCCCGCTTCATACTGCTTGCCGCGCGCCGGATCGAACGGTTTGCCGCCCTGGGTGGTGCCAGAGAGCGGTTCAAAGGATTCACTGTAGCTGAAGTATGGTGTAATCCCGTTGTCGAACAGGTAGTTAATCCCCCCGCGCCAGGTAAATGCCTGATCGTTAATTTCCGCGGTGGTTCCGTTATTACGGTTAAAGGCAGACGTTTTCGCAAAGTCATAGCGGCCACCCAGGGTGAGTACCCACTTATCCCATTCAGCCTGATCCTGCGCATAGAGCCCGGTCTGCTCCTGACGATTGAGCATGGCATACGGGAAGTTCACATTGACGTTCGCATTGCCGTGCTGAGGATTGTTCATGCTGATCGGATCGGCGGTGCCGTAGTCAGCATCAATGTCATTTCGCATACGAAGGTAATCCACACCCGTCAGCAGGGTATGGTCAAAGGCGCCGGTCGCGAATTTCGACTGGAGCTGTGTATCAACCGTGAACGAGTTGAGGTCTTCATCTGAGCGCACGTAGGCACGGCTGATCTGGGCCGGGGCGATATAGCCGTTACCGTAAACTGAACGGTACAGCGTGTTGATTTTGGTATAACGCAGGTTCTGACGCACGGTGAAGGTGTCGTTGAATTCATGCGCGAAGCTGTAACCCACCATTTTCTGACGACGGGAGATCTTATTGTCTTCATCACCTTCGTTGAAGTCGGTCGGCAGTTTGTGCGCTTTTCCGTTAGCATCATAGTAAGGCACAACGGTACCTTCACGTGGCAGCCAGCCGTAGTAACCCGCATCCGGATCGCTCTGGAAGTTGCTCAGGAAGGTGAAATCGGTTTTATCATCAGGACGCCAGCTGAAAGACGGCGCAATCGCGTAACGAGTAGATTTCACCATTTCCTGCTGCGCGTTCTCACTACGTCCCAGACCGGTCAGACGGTAGGACCACACGCCGTCATCGTCAATCACGTCGCTGAAATCAAACCCCGTCTGCCAGAGGTTATCCGTCCCCATTTTGAACTGAATTTCTTTCAACGGTTCCGTGGTTGGACGCTTGCTGACCATACTCACTACGCCGCCCGGATGGCTTTTGCCATACAGTACAGACGTCGGGCCACGCAGCAGCTCTACGCGCTCAAGGAAGTACGGGTCCATGGACGCTTCAGAGTAGTTGTCTCCCTGCAACTTCATACCATCCAGATACTGGTTGGTATTCACGGTGCTGGAGGTCGTGAAACCACGAATCGAAACCACATCGTAAGTTGTTGAGGCGCCGCGCGTTGCGAAAACGCTTGGGGTGTAGGCCAGGGCCTGTTTAACCGTCCCCGGCTGTTTCATGTCCATCTCTTCACGAGTCACAACAGAAATAGACTGCGGGGTTTTCTCAATGGGTGTATCGGTTTTCGTCGCCGTTGCAGTGCGTTTTGCCGCAATCGTCGGTGCAGGACCCCAGGCACTTTCCTGTGCAGCCGGTGCGGCAGTCACGGTGATGGTTTCTTCTTTCTTGGGGGTTTCAGCGGCCTGTGCATAAGCAGACATGCCGGCAACCGCTGTGGCTACGACGGCTGCGATTTTACGCAGCGACGTGTTAATTGGCTGAGCAGTATTGGAAAGCGCCATGATGGATCTCTGATGAAAAAGGTGAATGATAACGTAAACGAGAATTATTATTATGACCGCAGAATAATATGCGAAACGCTGACGGCATAGCAAGCGATATGCGGCCCTACAAGAATTGAGGGTTTAAGAAATAATCAACGGAAAACGGGTCGTTAATAAGGATTGAAAACAGGGTTAAGGAAATGAGTTGCTGAGGTGAAAAAATACCCCCTTCCAGGGAAGGGGGTGTCATAAGGGCTAGTTGCCGCCGAACATATCCTTGATCCAGCCGGCGACGCCGTCGCTGTCTTTCTTCTCGTTCTGCTGCTGCGGCTGTTGCTGCTGCGGCTGCTGAGGCTGAGAAGACTGATCGAACGGGTTACCTGTCGGTTCTTCTGGCTGGCTTTGCTGGCACAGCGCATCCGGGTTGGTCGTCCAGACCGGCAGCGTACGCACGCCACCGCCGCAAATGAAGTTACCCGAGCTGTCCACGCCCATATCGACGATATCTTCCGGGGCAACGAGGTTCAGCGGCACCGGAGACTGATTTGCCAGATAACGCTGGTAAATCGACATCGCGCCGCTCGCACCATACAGTTTGGTCGGCTGGTTGTTATCGCGGCCCACCCAGGTGATCACTACTTCACGGCCATCAATACCGGCGAACCAGGTATCGACGTTGTTGTTGGTAGTCCCGGTTTTACCCGCCAGATGCAGACCAGGATACTTCGCCCCCAGCTGACGCCCGGTACCGCGCTGGACCACCTGCTGCATGGTCCACAGCGTCATATAGGCCGCCTGCGCCGGAACAGCGCGCTCAGCCTGCGGGAAGCTCTGATACAGCACGGAGCCATCTTCGGCAATCACCGAACGCAGGGCGGAGAGCGGAGCACGGTTACCGCCGCTGGCGATGGTCTGGAACGCCTGGGCCACTTCGATTGGCGTCAGGTTAAGCGCCCCCAGGATCATCGCTGGCACAGGGTGCAGCTGATCTTTCGGTACGCCCAGCTTCTGCCAGGTGTCGGTGATGGCGGGGAGGCCCAGCGCCATGCCGAGGTTAACCGTTGGCACGTTCATGGAACGGGTTAACGCATCCACCAGCATCACCTGACCGCTGAACTGCTTATCATCGTTCTGCGGAGACCACACCTGGCCGTTAGGCTGGCGCAGGGAGATTGGCGCATCGGCAATCCAGGTGTTCAGTCGATAGAGATTCGGCTGGCTCAGCGCGGTCAGGTAGGTTGCCGGTTTTGCCAGAGAACCAATCGAACGACGCGCCTGCATCGCGCGGTTATAGCCCGCATACTGCGGCTCGGCGCCGCCCACCATGGCGCGAACTTCGCCGGTGTTGCGATCAACTACCACCATCGCGGTTTCCAGATCGCTCAGCTTACGCTGCTTCTTCAGAACCGGAATACCTTCAACCGCCGCTTTTTCTGCCGCATCCTGCGCCACGGAGTCAAAGGTGGTGAAGATCTTCACCCCGGAGAGATCTTTCACTTTATCTCCGAGCTTAGACTGCAACTCCTGACGTACCATCTGCATAAAGGCAGGCTGCGGAGAGATCACCCCACCGCGCGGCTGAACGCCCAGCGGACGCGCGCTCAGCATGTCGTACAGCTCCTGGTCAATCACCTGCTGTTGTTGCAGCAGACGCAGCACCAGGTTACGACGCTCCAGCGCCAGTTTCGGGTTACGCCACGGGTTGTAGATCGACGCGCCTTTTACCATGCCCACCAGCAGCGCCTGCTGGTCAAGGCTCAGCTCTTCTACCGGACGGCCAAAGTAGTACAGGCTCGCCAGCGGGAAGCCGCGGATCTCGTTATCGCCGCTCTGACCGAGGTACACCTCGTTCATGTACAGCTCAAGAATACGATCCTTGCTGTAGCGCGCATCCATCAGCACGGCCATGTACGCTTCGTTGGCTTTACGCCAGTAAGAGCGCTCGCTGGAGAGGAACAGGTTTTTCACCAGCTGCTGGGTCAGGGTACTCGCCCCCTGCACCGTACGCCCCGCGGTCAGGTTCGCCAGTACCGCACGACCAATGGAGTAGAGGCTAATCCCGTCGTGCTCGTAGAAGTGGCGGTCTTCGGTTGCCAGCAGGGTATCCACCAGCAGATCCGGGAAGCCGTTACGCGCCACGAACAGGCGCTGTTCGCCGTTTGCGGACGACAGCATGGTGATGAGACGTGGATCGAGACGGAAGAAACCGAACTGGCGATCGTTATCCATGTTCTCAATGGTTTCCAGGCGATCGCCGTCAAAGGTCAGACGCGCGCGCACCTGCCCTTCTTTACTGTCCGGGAAGTCGAACGGACGGCGGATCATCTCAATGCTTTTCGCCTGGACGGTAAATTCACCCGGACGGGTCATTTTCGTGACCTGACGATACTGCGTGGCTTGCAGCAGCTTCACCATCTCATTCTTGCTGATGGACATGTCCGGCTCAAGGTTCACCATGCGGCCGTACACTGCCGCAGGCAATTGCCAGACTTTCCCGTCGATACGGCTGCGGATCTTCTGATCCAGATAAACGCCGTAAATCGCGATCAGGACAACAAAAACAATAAACAGCTTCAGCAGCAGCCAGAACCAGCCGCGCTTACCACGAGGCTTACGCCCTTTGCCTTTCCCTTTACGCGGCATCGGTTCTTCATCCTCATAATCGTCTTCATAGTCATCGTCATACTCCTCATCTCTGAGGCGACGACGGCTTACCTTTTCTTTCGCCGGACGCGTCGGCTTTCCCTTACGTCCTATTGGCTCGCGGTCATTCCCCGCCATGCTTTTTCTCCGCAACATTCAGGCGCAAAGGCCAGATTTTCTTATCTTGCACAGGTCAGTGAAAGAAGAAATCTCTCAAAATAAACAGCAAGACTTTCCTGACAGGAAAGTCTTTAGTGTTTTCTCCCTCTCCCTGTGGGAGAGGGCCGGGGTGAGGGCATCAGGCCGCACTTTCCCTTTCAGGCCGCACTCCCCCATTACGAATATTTCTTCGTGCGCCGTGTCGGCGCGGTATTCGCCGGATCGTCCGGCCAGACGTGTTTGGGATATCGCCCCTTCATCTCTTTCTGCACTTCACGATAGCTCCCCGCCCAGAACGCCCTCAGATCGCGGGTGATCTGCAAGGGACGATGCGCAGGCGAAAGCAGCTCAAGCACTAACGGCACGCGCCCTTCAGCGATGGACGGCGTGGTGGCCTCACCAAACATCTCCTGCATCCGAACCGCCAGCGCTGGCGGATTATCCTCATGATAACGAATGGCAATCCGGCTCCCGGTTGGCACAGTGTAATGCCCAGGCAGTTCACTATCCAGACGTTGACGTAACGACCAGTCCAGTAAATTCTGTAACGCTGCCTTAACATCAAGCGCCTTAAGGGCGCGCAGGGAGTGTACGCCGCTCATCTGCGGCAACAACCACTGTTCAAGCGTCGCGAGCAGCGTCTCATCATCCACCGCTGGCCACCCCTGTTCCGGCAGCCACTTCGCGGCGCAGTGCAGACGTATACGATATTGTTCAGCCTCAGGCGTCCAGTTCAATACGCTCAGCCCTTTTTCCCGAATGCCGTTCAGCATCGCCTGGTGTAACTCTTCCTCCGACGGCTTCGCCAGCGGTTTTGTCCCGAGCGTCAGTTTGCCAATCTGGCTACGACGGAACGCCTTCAGCGTGCCCTGGGCATCATCCCATTCGACAATGTCAGATTGCTGAAGCAGCTGCGGGCAGGCACGCGTCAGGGCGTCAATATCTACGGCAACCGCCTGCAAGATGCGCGCATCCGGGGAGTGACTGCCCTGGAGTAAGAGCGGCGCGATCAGCCATTCATGACGCGTCAGAGCATCATCGCTGTCCAGCATCGCGCCCATCCCATTTGCCAGTTGATAACGACCATCCAGCCCGCGACGGCGCGCGATCCTGTCCGGGAAGGCCTGGGCCAGAAGAGGGATAACTTTATCGCTGTCAGGCGATCCTCCCCGGCTCTTCAGGCGGTGACACAACTGCTGCGCGCGCTGTTGCCAGTTTCCCTGCTGGCGTGAAAAGGCCTGTCCCAGATCGCTGCTGCCACCGCGCGGCGGCTCCTCAAGAATAGCCGCCAGTTTTGCCGCCGTGGCAATTTCATCGTCGCCTTGTGCTGCCACCAGCATCGCTGCCAGACGCGGATCGTTGCCCAGCGCCGCCATTTTCTGGCCGCGCGCCGTCAGTCGCTCGCCTTCCAGCGCGCCAAGCTGGGTCAGCAGGCTGCGCGCGGCGGAAAGGTTCACAACAGGCGGAGGATTAAGCCAGGTGAGCTGGTCAGGGTCCGGGCAGCCCCACTGCATCAGATCCATTACCAGCCCGGAGAGATCGCTTTGTAAAATCTCAGGCGTACTCTGCAATGCCGCACGCTCCGCCTGCTCGGCGCTGGTTAAATGCAGGCAAATACCCGGCTCAAGACGCCCTGCTCGGCCTGCGCGCTGCACCATTGAGGCCTGGCTGATGCGCTGCGTCAGTAGCCTGGTCAGCCCGGTACGCGGATCAAAACTGGCCACCCTCTCCTGCGTACTGTCCACCACCAGGCGAATGCCTTCGATGGTCAAACTGGTTTCGGCGATATTGGTCGCCAGTACCACTTTGCGCTGCCCCGCCGGTGCGGGAAGGATCGCCTTGCGCTGGTCAGCCAAATGCAGCGCGCCGTAGAGCGGGCACAGCATAACGTCACTGCTCACTCTGGATGCCAGTTGCTCCTGTACGCGCTGGATTTCGCCTAGGCCGGGTAAAAAAAGCAGCAGCGAGCCGGGTTCCTGACGGAGCAATTCGGCGGTGGCGATGGCAACGGCTTCGTCAAAACGCTGATGGCCAGGCAGCGGCTGATAGCGGCGCTCGACCGGGAACGCACGCCCTTCAGAGGAGATCATCGGCGCGTCAGGGAGCGTCTGCCGGAGCCGCTCGTTATCCAGCGTCGCCGACATAATCAGCAGCCGAAGGTCGTCGCGCAGCCCCTGCTGAACGTCGAGCAGCAGCGCAAGGGCCAGATCGGCCTGGAGGCTGCGCTCGTGAAATTCATCAAGGATCACCAGCCCGACGCCGCTCAGCTCCGGATCGTTTTGCAGCATACGGGTAAGAATGCCTTCAGTGACCACCTCCAGCCGCGTAGACGGGCCAATGCAGGTTTCGGCGCGCATCCGGTACCCTACCGTCTCGCCCGGTTTTTCATTCAGCAGTTCCGCCAGGCGCTGCGCCACATTGCGCGCCGCCAGCCTGCGCGGTTCCAGCAGGATAATTTTCCCGCTGATGCTCCCCTCGCGCAGAATTTGCAGGGGCAGCCAGGTGGATTTACCCGCTCCGGTGGGCGCGCTGAGCAAAACCTGTGGCGCATGTTCTAAGGCTGCGAGTAGCTCAGGAAGGACGACGGCGACGGGCAAAGAGGACACTTACGGCTCCAGAGGGTTAACATTAATCGGCGTACATTGTAGCATCGGCGCATATCATTACCGAGTCTTGCGCATGTCTGAGTCAAAACGGCTATTCTTCGCCATTGAATTACCCACCACGCTTCAACGGCAAATTGTTCGCTGGCGCGCCAGCCACTTCCCCGCGAAAGCGGGCCGCCCTGTCGTCGCCGCCAATATGCACCTGACGTTAGCTTTTCTTGGCGAGGTGAGCGCAGAAAAGCAGCGTGCGTTAAGCGCAATGGCCGGACGCATTTCTCAGCCGGGTTTTACGCTGCATCTTGACGATGCCGGGCAATGGCTGCGCTCTCGGGTGGTCTGGCTGGGGACGCGGCAGCCCCCTCGCGGACTGCTCCAGCTCGCCAACATGCTGCGGGCACAGGCCGCGCGCAGCGGCTGTTATCAGAGCCCGCAGCCGTTTCATCCCCACATTACCCTGCTGCGCGATGCGGGTCAGGCTGTTGCCATCCCGCCACCGGGCTTTCACTGGTCTTTTCAGGTGAATGAATTTGCGCTGTACGAATCTGCCTTTGTACAAGGACGCACCCGCTACACTCCGCTCCAGCGCTGGTCGCTGGGCGACACGTTAAGGAATCCTGATGAAGTTTAGCCCTGCACTCCAGCCCGCCACGCTGATCCTGCGTTACAAACGCTTTCTCGCTGACGTGATCACGCCTGAGGGCGAAACGCTCACGCTGCATTGTCCTAACACCGGCGCCATGACCGGTTGCGCCACGCCGGGTGACACGGTCTGGTATTCCACATCAGAAAATACTAAACGCAAATATCCTCATACCTGGGAAATGACCGAGACGCAAAGCGGGGCATTTATTTGCGTTAATACCCTGCGCGCAAATCAGCTGGTTAAGGAAGCCCTGACAAATGGAATCCTTCCTGAACTGGTGGGTTACGGCACGCAAAAAAGCGAAGTGAAATATGGCGATGAAGGCAGCAGAATTGATTTTATGTTACAGGCGGAAGACCGCCCTGAGTGCTATATTGAAGTGAAATCAGTGACGTTAGCGGAAGAGGAAAACGGCTTCTTTCCGGATGCGGTAACGCTACGTGGCCAGAAGCATCTGCGGGAGCTAATGAGTGTAGCGGCGGCGGGCAAGCGCGCCGTGTTGCTGTTTGCGGTTCTGCATTCAGCCATTGAACGGTTTTCCCCGGCCCGTCATATTGATCCTAAATACGCGCAATTGTTGAATGAGGCACAAAAGCAGGGGGTAGAGATTTTCGCTTATAAAGCGGAACTTTCTGCCGATAATATGACTCTGAGATCCTCTCTTCCCATTGTCCTATAAGGGATTAGACGATTGACTAATAAGTGTTCTGGCCGCGTGCGCAAATACGCTTTTCCTCACAGGGTTGTCAAGTGTTACGTTTAGATAATTGCCATACGGAAAAGCATCTGCTATTTATAGCGACCTGATTTTTCCCCCAACACGGGGATCGATAGTGCGTGTTAAGGAGAAGCAACATGCAAGAAGGGCAAAACCGTAAAACATCGTCCCTGAGTATTCTCGCCATCGCTGGGGTGGAGCCGTATCAAGAGAAGCCGGGCGAAGAGTATATGAACGAAGCCCAGCTGTCGCACTTCAAGCGTATTCTTGAAGCATGGCGTAATCAACTCAGGGATGAAGTCGATCGCACCGTTACACATATGCAGGATGAAGCTGCTAACTTCCCGGATCCGGTCGACCGTGCCGCTCAGGAAGAAGAGTTCAGCCTCGAACTGCGTAACCGTGACCGCGAGCGCAAACTGATCAAAAAGATCGAGAAAACGCTGAAAAAGGTCGAGGACGAAGATTTTGGCTACTGCGAATCCTGCGGTGTTGAAATCGGTATTCGTCGTCTGGAAGCGCGTCCAACAGCCGATCTGTGCATCGACTGTAAAACGCTGGCAGAAATCCGCGAAAAACAGATGGCTGGCTAACGCCTTCCCTCTCACTACTCTGCTAAGGCGGGAGTTTCTCCCGCCTTGTTACCGTTGATATGTCTGAATCTCGCTATATCGGGCGCTTTGCGCCATCTCCCTCCGGTGAATTACACTTCGGCTCATTAATTGCCGCGCTCGGCAGCTACCTACAGGCTCGCGCCCGTCAGGGTAAATGGCTGGTTCGCATTGAAGATATTGATCCTCCGCGTGAAGTTCCCGGTGCGGCAGAAACTATTCTGCGTCAGCTGGAACATTACGGTCTTCACTGGGACGGCGACGTACTCTGGCAGTCTCAACGCCATGATGCCTACCGTGAACGTCTGGCGTGGCTTGCTGAACAGGGCCTTTCCTATAACTGCACCTGCACGCGTGCGCGAATTCAGAGCGTGGGTGGCGTTTACGACGGCCACTGCCGTACGCGGCACAACGGCCCTGAGAATGCCGCCGTACGGCTGATACAGCGCGCTCCGGTGACGCAGTTTACCGATGTCCTCTCAGGAACCATTCAGGCGGATGATCGTCTGGCGCGTGAAGATTTTATTATTCACCGTCGCGATGGCTTGTTTGCCTATAACCTGGCGGTGGTTGTCGATGACCATTTCCAGGGCGTCACGGAAATCGTGCGTGGGGCGGATTTGGTTGAGCCTACCGTGCGGCAAATATCGCTTTACCAGCAGTTTGGCTGGACGGTGCCGGATTACATCCATCTGCCGCTGGCGGTCAATGAACAGGGGAGTAAGCTGTCAAAACAGAATCATGCCCCGGCGCTGCCTGACGGCGATCCGCGCCCGGCATTGATCGACGCGCTGCGATTTCTCAACCAGAATGTAACGCAGGAATGGCAGGATCTGAGTCTGGATGAATTGCTGAAAACGGCCATTGCTGACTGGACGCTTATGGCCGTGCCAAAAATCCAGCATTCTCAAATGCGTTGCGCTGAGCTATGATTAGCCGCTTTTTTGATAACAAAACACACTACGAGGTGTACTATTTTTACCCGAGTCGCTAATTTTTGCCGTAAAGTGCTGAGCCGCGAAGAGAGCATGGCGAATGATGCTATTGCACAGCCACACATGTCGGTCATTCCGCGTGAGCAGCACAATATTTCCCGCAAAGATATCAGTGAAAATGCCCTCAAGGTGCTCTATCGTCTGAATAAAGCAGGCTACGAGGCCTATCTCGTCGGCGGCGGGGTGCGCGATTTACTGCTGGGCAAAAAACCAAAAGATTTCGACGTGACGACCAGCGCCACGCCTGAACAGGTGCGTAAATTATTCCGCAACTGCCGTCTGGTTGGCCGCCGTTTCCGTCTGGCGCACGTGATGTTTGGGCCGGAAATTATTGAAGTGGCGACCTTCCGCGGTCACCACGAAGCGGGCATCAACGATCGCACAACTTCCCAGCGCGGCCAAAACGGCATGCTGCTGCGCGACAACATCTTTGGCTCTATTGAAGAAGATGCTCAGCGTCGCGATTTCACCATCAACAGCCTTTACTACAGCGTGGCGGATTTTACCGTGCGCGATTACGTCGGCGGTATGCAGGATCTGAAAGACGGCCTGATTCGCCTGATCGGCACGCCGGAAACGCGCTATCGCGAAGATCCGGTCCGAATGCTGCGCGCCGTGCGTTTCGCCGCCAAGTTAAACATGCGTATCAGCCCGGAAACCGCAGAGCCGATCCCGCGCCTGGCGACGCTGATTAACGACGTCCCCCCTGCCCGTCTGTTTGAGGAGTCGTTAAAGCTGCTCCAGGCAGGCTACGGGTTTGAAACCTACAATTTGCTGCGTGAATACAACCTGTTCCAGCCTCTGTTCCCGACCATTACCCGCTACTTCACCGAAAACGGTGACAGCGCAATGGAGCGGATGATTGCACAGGTGCTGAAGAACACGGATACCCGTATTCATAACGATATGCGCGTGAATCCGGCGTTCCTGTTCGCGGCCATGTTCTGGTATCCGCTGCTGGAAACGGCGCAGCGCATTACCCAGGAGAGCGGCCTCGCCTATTATGATGCGTTCGCGCTGGCGGCAAACGACGTGCTGGACGAAGGCTGTCGCACGCTGGCGATCCCGAAACGTATTACCACGCTGGTGCGTGATATCTGGCAGCTTCAGCTGCGTATGTCCCGCCGTCAGGGTAAACGTGCCTGGAAACTGATGGAGCATCCTAAGTTCCGCGCCGCGTTCGATTTGCTCTCTCTGCGTGCTGAAGTCGAAAGAAACCAGGAGCTACAGCGCCTGGCGCAGTGGTGGGGAGAATTTCAGGTCTCTGCACCACCGGAGCAAAAAGATATGCTCACGGATCTCGATGACGAGCCGGCACCGCGCCGTCGTCACCGTCGCCCGCGCAAGCGCGCGCCGCGTCGTGAAGGCACAGCATGACCCTTGCGTATATTGCCATCGGCAGCAATCTGGCCTCTCCGCTTGAGCAGGTTAACGCTGCCGTTCAGGCGCTGGGGGAGATCCCACAAAGCCGTATCGTGGCGGTCTCCTCCTTTTACCGTACGCCCCCGCTCGGCCCGCAGGATCAGCCTGATTATCTGAACGCCGCCGTGGTGCTGGAAACAGGCCTTGACGCAGAAACGCTGCTGGATAATACCCAGCGTATTGAGCTACAGCAGGGTCGCGTACGTAAAGCCGAACGCTGGGGACCGCGCACGCTCGACCTCGATATTATGCTTTTCGGCCACAAGGTGATTAACACCGAGCGCCTCACCGTTCCGCACTATGACATGAAAAACCGTGGGTTTATGCTCTGGCCGCTGTTTGAAGTCGCCCCCGATCTCACCTTCCCTGACGGCACCTCGCTGAACGCCGTTCTGCAAAGCCTCAACGCGGAAAAACCGGTCCGCTGGTAATCCCGTGTCACCCCCGATTAGCCATGTGTCAAATATGGTTAATCGATTGCCTAAAATCATTGTTCCCTCGAATGTTACTGTTAGAATGCGCAAAGATCCGCTTTTGGGCCATCAGGAAACAGTATGAAACCAACTACCATCTCCTTATTGCAGAAATGCAAACAGGAAAAGAAACGCTTCGCCACTATCACCGCGTATGACTACAGCTTCGCAAAACTGTTTGCCGAAGAAGGGATCAACGTCATGCTGGTCGGAGACTCGTTAGGGATGACGGTACAAGGACATGATTCTACTCTGCCGGTCACGGTCGAGGATATTGCTTACCATACCCGCGCCGTGCGCCGGGGTGCGCCCGCCTGCCTGCTACTTTCCGATCTGCCGTTTATGGCGTATGCCACCCCGGAACAGGCCTTTGAAAATGCGGCAACTGTGATGCGCGCCGGCGCCAATATGGTCAAAATCGAAGGCGGCGACTGGCTGGTCGATACGGTGAAAATGCTCACCGAACGGGCCGTGCCAGTTTGCGGGCACTTAGGGCTGACGCCGCAATCCGTGAATATCTTTGGCGGTTATAAAGTTCAGGGGCGTGGCGATGCGGCGCAGACGCTGTTTGATGATGCCCTGGCGCTGGAAGCCGCTGGTGCACAGCTGCTGGTGCTGGAGTGTGTGCCGGTTGAGCTGGCTAAGCGTATCACTGAGGCGCTGTCGATTCCGGTGATCGGCATCGGCGCGGGCAACGTCACCGATGGCCAGATTCTGGTCATGCACGACGCCTTCGGGATCACCGGCGGTCACATTCCAAAATTTGCTAAAAATTTCCTGACAGAAGCAGGCGACATGCGTGCTGCTGTGCGGCAGTATATTGCCGAGGTTGAGTCCGGCGTTTATCCGGGCGAAGAACACAGTTTCCATTAAGGAGTCCAGGTGTGCTAATCATAGAAACTCTGCCGCTGCTGCGCCAGCATATCCGCCGTGCACGTCAGGAAGGTAAACGTATCGCCCTCGTCCCGACCATGGGCAATCTGCACGACGGCCATATGAAGCTGGTCGATGAAGCGAGAGCCCGTGCAGATATCGTGGTAGTCAGTATCTTCGTTAACCCGATGCAGTTCGATCGCGAAGACGATCTGGCGCGCTATCCACGTACCTTGCAGGAAGATTGCGAGAAGCTCAAAAAACGTCATGCGGATATCGTCTTCGCACCGGCCCCCGCAGATGTTTATCCTCAGGGTACCACTGAAGCGACCTACGTCGACGTACCGGGTATTTCGACCATGCTGGAGGGTGCCAGCCGTCCGGGCCATTTCCGCGGCGTTTCCACCATCGTCAGCAAGCTGTTTAACCTGGTGCAGCCGGACATCGCCTGCTTTGGCGAGAAAGATTTCCAGCAGCTGGCGCTGATCCGCAAAATGGTTGCCGATATGGGCTACGACATAGAGATTGTCGGCGTGCCGATTGTACGTGCGAAAGATGGCCTGGCGCTTAGCTCCCGTAACGGCTATCTGACTGCGGAACAGCGTAAAATTGCGCCAGGCTTAAGCAAAGTCATGAATACCATGGCAGAGCAACTGCTGGCAAAAGAATTAACCGCAGAAGAAATCATCGCTCTGGCTGAACAGGCGCTGAACGAGAAAGGTCTTCGTGCTGACGACGTTCAAATTCGGGATGCCGATACGCTTCTGGAACTCTCAGATACCAGCAAACGTGCGGTAATTCTGGTGGCGGCTTGGCTCGGCCAGGCCCGCCTTATCGACAACAAAGTGGTTGAACTGGCGTAGTTTTACTACCCGGAAGTGAAAGGTAAACGTAATGATTCGCAAAATGCTACAAGGTAAGCTTCACCGTGTGAAAGTCACCCAGGCCGACCTGCACTATGAAGGCTCCTGCGCGATCGACCAGGATTTTCTCGACGCGGCGGGTATTCTCGAAAACGAAGCTATTGATATCTGGAACGTTAATAACGGCAAACGCTTTTCAACGTACGCGATTGCCGCTGAACGCGGGTCTAAAATCATCTCCGTTAATGGGGCAGCGGCGCACTGCGCGGACGTGGGTGATATCGTCATTATTGCCAGCTTTGTGATGATGTCTGACGAAGAGGCACGTCGCTGGCAGCCAAAAGTGGCATACTTTGAAGGCGATAATGAAATGAAACGTATTGCGAAGGCAATTCCGGTTCAGGTTGCCTAAGCCAATAGTACTGTTATAAATTACCCGACAAATAGGTTGGGTAATTTATACATAATTAAAATGAATAGCATTCTTTTTATATATTTTTATTAATATATTCAAGTCACCCTGCTGAACACCTGCTCATCAAAATGATGAACAATTATTATCATTCACTATTAAATAATCATATTGACTTAAAGATCGTTTAAGTATTTCTAACGCCTAACGGCTTCTCACAACCATTACTCATCACTTAGAATCCTTTTCCCGAAGCATCTGTTCGGAACGAACATAAGCCTTGCTTATGTTCACTTTTCTAGCATTTAAATATGGATATAAAAAATGTCTTTTAATAAATTAGGTCTGGCAACTGTAGTAGCAATGGTTCTGAGTGCGGGTTCTGCAATGGCAGCTGATATTCCTTCAGATACAGGCACTATTACTTTCCACGGTATGGTTTCTAATAACACCTGTAAAGTATCCCTGGATCAGAAGATTGACCAGGATGGTAATGATTTTGACGTTAACCTGGATACCGTGTTTGTAAAAGACTTCGCTAATGCGCTGGGTACCACCAGCACCCTGGGAGAAAAGAAATTCTCCCTCACCCTGACAGGTTGTGATTCTGCTACCGTCAACCAGGCATCTGCTCAGTTTGATTCCTGGGCGGGTTCTTCTTCAACTTCCGGCGGTCTGCTGGTTCCACCATCAAATACTCAAGGCGCCGCTAAAAACGTCAATCTGGTACTGTCAAACGATGGCAACTCCGCTACCGATCAGATCAAACTGGATCAGACCAACAATACCCAGAAAGCAACGATTGATACCACAGGCGCAGGCGCACTTTACTACCGTGTAGCGTATACCCAGGGTCAGAACTGGGATGCGGCCAACAACCCAGTGTCAGCTGGTGTGGTTCAGGCACAAGCTGCATTCACCATGATCTACGAGTAATTTTAAGCGCATAAATAAAATGCTCATATTATCCCCTGACGTACGTCAGGGGACTATTGATATCATTCCAACAGGAAGTGGAAAAATGTTAAGCACATCATTTTATAAAGGATTTAAAGCTGCCTGCTTTACAGCTGCTGCTGTCGCGTCATTCCAGGCAAGCGCAGATATCGTTATTTCGGGAACACGTATTGTTTATCAGCAGTCGCAAAAAGATGTCATCGTTTCTTTAGACAACCGTGGCAAAAAACCACTATTAGTTCAATCATGGCTGGATGACGGTCGCGATGACACCAACCCACAGGAATTAAAATTACCGTTTATTATTACTCCACCAGTATCCCGAATTGATCCGCAAAAAGGTCAATCCGTTCGGATCTCATACCTGGGTGGTTCATTGCCGCAAGATCGCGAATCCCTATTCTGGTTCAATGTGCTCGAGATTCCACCGAAGTCAAAAGTGAAAGACGGTGAAAATCCTAACCAGCTCCAGCTGGCATTCCGCACACGTATTAAACTCTTTTTCCGACCTGACGGCCTGAAAGGTACGCCAGGAGATGCAGCCGCCAAAGTAACGTGGTCACAACAAAAACAAGATAATACGCTAAACCTGATCGCACACAATGATTCCCCTTACAACGTTTCTATTTCAAATGTAAAGCTGAAATCAGCAAATAAAGAGTACCAGGTTGAGCATAAATCCATTTTACCGTTTAGTACTCAAATTATGCAGGTAAAAGGTTTAGGTAGTACTGCCACCGGCACTGTTGCTTACGAAACCATTAATGACAATGGCGGCTCTGATACTTTTGAAAGCAAAGTAAATTAATAACCGCACCACCGCCACATTATAAATATAACACGTATGAATGATTCATAGCATTCATACGACGACTTGTCTGGATGAAGCATGCTATTTCAACGATCAATTTTATGTCTCGCAATCTGTGCAGCATTTCCTCTGCATGCCAGCGAGACTGAAAAAAAAGCTGTAGACACCTCATCCGAAACAGAATCGGCCATTGAATTTAATGACCAGTTCCTTATCGATAATGGTGGAGGTATCAATGTCGATCGTTATGCTTATGGCAACCCAGTTCTGCCAGGTACTTACCGTGTAAAAGTGAATTTGAATGGCAATTCAAAATCCACGGTCGAGATGACATTCATTGATAACAAAACGCCACGTGCCTCAGCATGTCTGACTAAACTCACGCTGACACAGGCAGGCGTTGATACCAGCATATTAGGCGATGATGTCAAAAACGACGAAACGTCTTGCGTAGATATCAAAAAATATTATCCCGGTGCTTCTGAAAATTTTGATAGTAGCAAGCAGGAAATGGATCTTAATTTCCCGCAAATCTACGTGCTTAAGCTTCCAGCAGGGTATGTCGATCCTTCATTATGGGATAATGGTGTTCCGGCCGGATTACTCTCATACGATCTTAATACCTGGCACAGCGAGTCAAACGGCACCAATTCAGATACCGCTTATGCGGGCTTGCATTATGGCCTGAACGTGGGGCCGTGGCGTTTACGTTCTCGCGGCAGTCTGAACTGGGACAGCGATAATGGCACACATTATTCCAGCCAGGATATCTACCTCCAGCGAGACATCACACCACTTAACGCACAGATGGTAATGGGTGATTCCTACACACGCGGTGATGTCTTTGACTCGGTGAGCCTGCGTGGTGCGCGTATGTATAACGATGACCGCATGCTCCCGGAAGGCACCTCTGGCTACGCGCCAGTAATTCGTGGTGTGGCAAACAGTAACGCCAAAGTTAGCGTAACGCAAAGCGGCAATAAAATTTATGAAACCACCGTTCCACCCGGTGCTTTCGAGATCAATGACCTCAGTACAACAGGCTATGGCAATGATTTGATTGTCACTGTAGAGGAAGCCGATGGAAGTAAACGGACGTTTACCGTTCCGTTCTCCTCAGTTACACAAATGCTCCGCCCAGGCTCCAGCCGCTGGGATGTGGGTTTAGGTGAGCTGAATGATGATTCATTGCACGATAAGCCAAACGCTGGCTACGCAACTTACGCGTATGGTCTGAATAATACCTTTACCGGTTACGTGGGTGCGCAATATACGGATATGGATTTCTACGCCGGCCTGCTTGGTCTGGCTATGAATACCCGTATTGGTGCATTCGCATTAGATGTTACCGGGTCCTATGCCGATATCGACGGGCTGGACACGCTTAAAGGGCAAAGTTATCGGCTGACCTACAGCAAAATGCTTGAAGCTACTAACACATCTCTTAACGTGGCAGCTTATCGCTTCTCTACAGAAGATTATCTCAGCCTTAACGATGCCGCCTCATTGCAGGACAGTATTCATCACGAGGAATATGGCAATCGATCTTATGACAGCAATGCCGAGCTTTATGCTGATTATCAGCGTACCAAAAACCAGATACAGGTCAGCCTGAACCAGCCATTGAATGTTAACGGTGATGAATACGGCTCACTCTATATTAGCGGTACCTGGCAGGATTACTGGAATGACTCCAGCTCCACTTCCGACTACAGCGTGGGTTACAACAATAGTTTTGCTTACGGTAGCTATAGCGTTTCTGTGCAACGCACGTACAACGAAACAGGGGAAAAGGATGACAGCGTTTATTTAAACGTCAGTATTCCATTCAGCATATTCAATAAAGATAGCGCGCAGTCAGGCGGATTCAATAACGTCAACATGAGCCTGCGCACTGATTTAAAAGGCGGTACCAGTTTTAACTCTACGGCAAGCGGCAACTCCAAAAACAGTGAAGTGAGCTATTCCGTTAGCGCCTCATCAAGCGGGGGCAACTACGGCAACCTGAACCAGGTCAGTGGCTATAGCTCATGGAACAGTCCTTACGGGCCGCTCGGTGTCTCAGCGTCCTTTGGCGATGACAATAGTAAACAGTATTCCGCGAGTTATAACGGCGGAATGGTTGTCCACTCGGGTGGCGTTGTATTTACATCCGGCAGTATCGGCGAAACGGATTCACTTGCGCTGGTAAAAGCAAGTGGCGCTACGGGTGCTCGGCTGGGTTACGGCCAAAGCCGCATTAACAGTTCCGGGTACGGGATTATGCCGTATATGTCAGCCTATAGAGAAAACCGAGTATCGCTCGATATCAGTACTCTCGAAGCAGACGTTGAAATCAAAAATACCAGCGCAGTTGCCGTACCTCGCAATGGCTCCGTTGTATTAGTGAATTTTGAAACGGATGAAGGTCGTTCGCTTGTTCTGGAATTACAACGATCTGATAACGGCTTTATTCCGCTAGGTGCAGACGTTCTGAATGAGAAAAACGAATCTATCGGAACGGTAGGCCAGGCAGGACAAGCTTATGTACGCGGTGTGGAAGACAAAGGCGCTCTCCGGGTGGTATGGGGAAGCGATGGATCCAGCTCTTGCACGGTGCATTATCAGATTCCTGAAAATGCGAAGAAAGCAGGCTTAACCACGATTCTGAGTAATCAACAGTGCCAAATGTAATGATATTAAAACAGGGAATCACACCCATGGGAAATAATATGAAGAAAAATCATTGCGGTTATTCATTAATCGCATTAGCAATGTTAGCGATGTCAGGTTCTGCTGCGGCAGCCGATCTCAATGTTAACTTCACTGCCAATATCCGCGAAACCACCTGCGATATGAAACTGGTCGGCGGTACGGGTTCAGATACGCAGCAAACGCTGACTATCGGTAATAACGGTCAGGTACGTTTAGATGATGTCAAAGCCGGAACGGCAAATGCCAATTTCAAAATCGTGCTCGTTGAATGCCCGGCATCACTGACCTCATTGAAAACCAAAGTATCGGGAACAAGATCTGGATATTTATACTCAGGCCTTGTTAACCAAATACAAAAAATCGACGGAGGTGCAGACTTCTCTGCTGTTGAGATTGCCAGAGCCAGCGCACCGGATGCCCCGTTTATCATTAACTCTGAGGACGATAACGAGCGCCTGGTCTGGAGTCCAACAGAAATCCAGAATAAGGAAGTTGCTCTGGTGGCCACCTTACGTGAAACACAGGAAAACAGGATGACCATAGGTGATTTTCAGGCCGTGGCGACCTTTGAATTTATCTACGAGTGATTAGTGCAGGAAAACGGAGCAACATTATGAAATTCAATTCTACTTTTATCGCCCTGTCCGTTTCTGCTCTTCTGTTCTCGGGAATGGCAAGCGCAGCTATTACAGGCACCCCTAGTGTCGAATTAACGATTAAATCAAAAATTGTATCAGGCACATGTACCGCAAAAGTACTTAACGATGCAGGCACAGCCTCCACTGAAATTGCGTTCGGCGACGTATACAAATCCGATCTGGTGAACAAAACCCGAGTCGAGCCGCTCAAGATTAGTTTCACCAACTGTTCTGGAGTAACCAAGGCAACGGTGTCCGCTGCGAAAGGCGCTGGTGGTGAATGCAGTGGCGTCAACAAGACGGGTGATTCTTACTCTGGCGGCTTAGCAACGGGCTTTGAGATCTGGTCGGGTGTTGTCGATACTGGCGAGCTTATGAGCTGTAACACGCCTCCGGCTGCTAAGGATGTCACCATTACTGATGGTACCGGTGAATTCCCGATGAATTCCCGTATCGTTATCGTGCAAGGCCAAACCATTGCTGATGTAGGCGCGGGGGCGGTTACTGCGCCAGTCACGTTTACTATCGCTTATCCATAAGACCAGGAACCAGTATGCAACAATCACCGTTCACTTTATACCAGCCCGGTCTTGTGTTGCTTATGGGCTTGGCTGGTGGCATCTTGCCTGGCGTAAGCCAGGCAAGCTCAGGATTAGACGTAAATATTACCGCTAACATTGTTAATAGCACCTGTAAGATGACCGTGGAAAATGACGGCGAAATTTATCTCCCCAATGCGATGCGCAGTTGGTTTTATAACCCGGATGGTAGCGATCGTTTTACTGCAACCGATGATGCAGGCGGTACGCCTTTTAAGATCCATGTAGATGATTGCTATGGAGACAGCGGTACGGCTAAAAAGCTGAGTTTTAGCTTTTCGCCGCAGTCGGGTTTCTGGCCAGGACAAAATCAGGTTTTCAAAAGTGATGATACCGCCGCAGGCGCGGCAAAAAATGTCGGCGTCGTCGTTTTCTCAGAAAAATATAAAAAGAATGTTTTAAACAACGACGGCACGTCAAAAATCACTTTTGACGTAAGCGGTCAGGATACTGCATTTTTAACGGATTATCAGTTCTATGCCCGATATCAAAATATTGGCGTAGTGGCTGGTGGTGTCGTTACCAGTAAAGTATTGGTTGACGTCACTTACGAATAATAATCAGAACAGGAAAAAGGATGAGAATGTTCAACTTTATAAGACAGGGTTTCAACGTGAAAGGCACAATGGCGTTTGCCATGGCGAGCGCGTTATTAACCCTCAGCCACTCCTGCTGGGCAGATGAGTGCCGCATGAATAATGGAAAAGGCGGCACAACCACGCTGATCAATTCTGACTACTCAGGTGGCACCGTACGTCTTCCCCCTCCGGGTAATTATGCCAGTACTCTTTTTAACGTTAACCTGACACCAGGCATTCAGGCCGAATGTGGTATGGGGGACGATGGTTTTAACCTCGTGTCACAAACAAACCCGACCTTGCTGATGGGGAGCAGTTATGGCAGGGCTATGTTTGAAACAAATATTCCGGGGATTTATTATTCCGTAAGGGTGCACACCGCAGAAAGCGATGGAGGCATGGGTGGTTACTTCGCTATGAATACTACTGGCTGGACTACCGTTGCATCCTCAGGTAAGTCTGACCCCTGGGATAGAAAATGGATAAACACCTCAGTTCAAATTTATATTGATGAAGGTTACAGAGGCAACCCGAACAAAGAAACCGCAATCAGACCCAAACCCGGCACTCTGGGTAAAATGGCTATTGGTAATCCAGATGATACTAACAACCGACCATGGACATTTGTGGTCAACGAGGACTCATTCCAGATCCCGATCGTTCTTCCAACCTGCGACATGGCCATGCTATCGGATGGTACTAATAATGTTAACCTGGGAGAATATTATGTTTCAGACATTAAAAACAATCGGGTTAAGGATATCCCTTTTTCCATTAGCTTAAGCAATTGTACCGGTGTGGCAAATATCACAACCAAACTCACCACCTCAAAGCTAACCGGAAAAAATAATGATCTTCTTGGTAATACGCTTTCGTCCGGAGCTGAGGGCGCAGGCGTGAAAATCATGTATAACGGAACCTCTCAACTTCTGCCGAATAATCCTGACTCATCCTATGTCATAACGGATTACCAAACCCCTGAATCCAAGCAAATTAATTATGTTGCTCAACTGGTAGCAAACGGAAACACAGTGAAACCGGGGTCGTTTAAAGCCACCGGCGTATTCACCCTTTCATACGACTAACCGCTATCCCTGCGGCTGATTACTGATCAGCCGCGACATCGTCTCCAGTGAATCCGTTCTTAAGATATACAAACGCTTCAACAGGAACGGATTATCCCCCGGCTTCACCTTCCCTTTCATCGTCGTCACTGCCAGATGAAAACCAGCGTCATTCGCTGCCTTTATCGCTTTATTGTCATAGCCGCCAAACGGATAAGACACATACAACACGCGCGGGTTGAACTGCGCCAGTGCACGACGTGAGCGTTCAAAATCAAACAGGATCACGTGATAGCTACGGCTCAACAGGATGGGGTGTTTATAGCCATCCACGCGATGCAGGAAATGAGTGTGAGACTGAATGTCGAACACATCCTGGATGCCCTTAATTTCCTGAACGCTCATAAACTGCAGCGATTTTGGATCCCACTTCTGCGGATGGCCTTTGATTCGGGATGAAATAATAAACGCCGTCGCGTTGAAGCCATACTCTTTTAGCACCGGATACGCATAGCGGCTCACCGATTTAAGGCCATCATCAAAAGTGATCACCACCGCTTTCGCGGGCAGGTTCATCTTGTTACGTACGTACCCTTCAAGCTGGTACATCGTCAGCGTGGTATAGCCCTGATCGCGTAACCAGGCCATCTGATTATTAAACGCACGTACGCTGGTCGTCGTGGAGGTATGTCGAAAACGGGTGTTCTCTTCATCACGCAAAATATGATGGTAGGTCAGAACCGGTAGCCCGTTATCTTCCTGCGCATCCAGGCTGCTTACCCATGCCAGTCGATTACCGATACGGATCTGGAACCAGGTCTGGTTCAGGCGGTCTTTCAGCTTATTCAGAATCGGATAGCGAAGATTAGCGCTTAAGGTGCCAAAGGGCGCGCTTCCGCTGCTGGGGGCGTTATACACCGGCGTGTCTTTCCAGGTAATGAGGTTTTGATTACTGAGCGGCTTGTTCAAGTCACCCAGGCTATCCTCAACGCGTTGTTTGCCCTGAACTTTTTCAAGGTGGTCTTTATCAATAAACCCCGTACCGAATCCGAAACGAAATTCATAGTAATCCGCCGCGGCCGGAAAGACAGCGAGGATCTGCCCGGCGCGGACATTCCCCACATTCACAACGGCATTTCCCACCTGCGCCCAGATGGCCGCATCTTCGGTGGTTTGCATATACTGAGCAGGAAGGCCTTGCTGGCTGGTCAGGCTGGCAGACGCACCACCGGAAACCACGAGCAGAAGGATAAAGATAACGCGCTTGAGCATGGAATATAAATCGACACAGAAAATCAGCCGCCATTGTAACAAAAGCGGCATCAATACCAATGTTTAATGCTTATACAGATCGTGAAGCAGAACAAAAGGCGGGTTCTTCTGCTGCTGGTGCCACAAGCTGCTCACGCCCGGCGAGCCCTGCGCCACAATGGCGTGACGAAACTCAGCGCTGCTCAACGTTGCGCGCAGCGGATACATCGCTTCGAGTAAAGGCAGGCTGATACCGAAGATTACTTCACAGTTATCGTGCTTATGGCTCATTAGGGCAGCCGCACGGTATGGCGCCGCGCCGGATCTGTCAGTGAGAAAAATCACGCCATCGCCGGTGTCGGTTTCATGCAGCGCGTCACACATCATCCGGCTGAGCATATTGGTGCTCAGCCCTCGCCAGTAATTTACCGCACGACATTGCGCCAGGGGGCCAAATCGGGCCTCCAGCTTAAGCAGCATTTCCTGTGCCTCTTCATCGTGGCAGGTGATCACCCATCCCAGCATAACGTCTCTCCTTAGCAGGCGAGTAGTTTATCCAGGTGAAGGTTAGTTTACGGTGATAACTGTCAAAGAAAGTGCCCGGCAAACAGAACGTCGCCGGGCAGAAGGTTAGCTACGCAGCCCGCGTCCGCGCTGGATCAGATACCAGCACAGCAGATAGAATGCCACGATAAACACCACCAGCACCACAACGGTGGTGAACAGCGGGACATCGGCAATGCCGAGGAAGCCAAAGCGGAAGCCGCTGATCATGTAGACAATCGGGTTCAGGTGCGACAGCGCCTGCCAGAACGGCGGCAACAGCGTCAGGGAGTAAAACACCCCGCCCAGATAGGTCAGCGGCGTCAGCACGAAGGTCGGGATCAGGCTGATGTCATCAAACGTTTTAGCAAACACCGCGTTCAACAGCCCAGCGAGGGAGAACAGGATCGCCGTCAGCAATAATGTGAGCGCCACGAACAGCCACGAATGCACCTGGAACGGGACGAAGAACAACGAAATCGCCGTCACCAGAATCCCCACGCACAGCCCGCGCGCTACGCCGCCGCCCACGTAACCGGCGATGATCACATGCGTTGGCACCGGGGCCACCAGCAGCTCTTCAATGTTGCGCTGGAACTTGGCGCTAAAGAACGACGACGCCACGTTCGCGTAAGCGTTGGTGATCACCGCCATCATGATCAGGCCCGGCACGATAAACTGCATATAGGTAAAACCGTGCATCTCACCAATGCGGGAGCCAATCAGGTTACCGAAAATGATGAAGTAGAGCGTCATGGTGATCACCGGCGGCACCAGGGTTTGCACCCAGATACGCATAAAGCGGTTAATCTCTTTTGCCCAGATGCTTTTCAGCGCGACCCAGTAAAGATGCGTCATGCCTTGTCTCCTTGTTTGTCGTGCACCAGAGAGACAAACAGCTCTTCCAGTCGGTTTGCTTTGTTACGCATGCTTAATACCTGAATGCCCTGCGCACTCAACTGTGAGAACACGCTGTTGATACCCTGCTCGCGCAGCACTTCTACCTCCAGCGTCGAGGTATCGACCAGGCGATAGTTGTAGCCCTCCAGTTTCGGCAGCGCGCTTTTCGCCGCCAGATCGAGGATAAAGGTCTCTGATTTGAGCTTGGAGAGCAGATTCTTCATCGAGGTGTTTTCCACCAGCTCACCGTGCTGAATGATGCCGATATTGCGGCACAGCATTTCCGCCTCTTCCAGGTAGTGCGTGGTCAGAATGATGGTGGTGCCTTTATCGTTCAGATCTTTCAGGAAACCCCACATGGAGCGACGCAGTTCAATATCCACGCCAGCAGTAGGCTCATCAAGGATAAGCAGCTTTGGCTCGTGCATCAGCGCGCGGGCAATCATCAGGCGGCGCTTCATCCCCCCGGACAACATCCGCGCGCGTTCGTTACGCTTCTCCCACAGGTCGAGCTGTTTCAGATACTTTTCGCTGCGCTCAAGCGCCTCTTTGCGCTCAACGCCATAATAACCCGCCTGGTTAACAACAATCTGCTGTACCGTCTCAAACGGGTTGAAGTTGAACTCCTGCGGCACCAGCCCCAGCTGACGCTTGGCGTTGACCACATCTTTTTGCAGATCGTAGCCAAACACGCTGACGCGGCCGGAGGTTTTGTTGACCAGCGAGCTGATGATCCCGATGGTGGTGGATTTCCCCGCCCCGTTCGGCCCCAGAAGCGCGTAGAAATCTCCCGCTTCGACTTTAAGATCTATCCCGCGCAGCGCCTGAACGCCCCCCGGGTAGGTTTTTTTGAGCTGTTCAAGCTCCAGTGCAATCGCCATGAATTCAACTTACCTTAAGTTCTGACACACGTTGTGTGGTTTCATTAAAAGTCGGGTTACCCTATAGTAGCGCAACGCAATCACTTGGTTACAGGTCGCTAACCTCCATGAACGACATAGATACACTCATCAGCAACAATGCACTATGGTCAAAAATGCTGGTGGAGGAAGACCCCGGATTTTTTGGAAAACTCGCGCAAGCGCAGAACCCGCGCTTTCTCTGGATTGGATGTTCTGACAGCCGTGTCCCCGCCGAACGTCTGACGGGTCTTGAACCTGGCGAACTGTTTGTTCACCGCAATGTGGCTAACCTGGTTATTCATACCGATCTCAACTGCCTTTCGGTTGTGCAGTACGCCGTTGACGTTCTTGAGGTTGAGCACATCATTATTTGTGGCCACTACGGCTGCGGCGGCGTGCAGGCGGCGGTCGAAAACACAGAGCTGGGGTTAATCGATAACTGGCTGCTGCACATTCGTGATATCTGGTTCAAACATAGCTCACTGCTGGGCGAAATGCCGCAGGAGCGCCGTCTCGACACCCTGTGTGAGCTGAACGTAATGGAGCAGGTCTATAACCTGGGCCACTCGACGATTATGCAGTCTGCCTGGAAACGCGGGCAGAAGGTCTCCATCCACGGCTGGGCGTACGGTATACACGACGGTCTGCTGCGCAATCTGGAAGTGACCGCCACCAACCGCGAAACGCTGGAACAGCGTTACCGCTCGGGAATTGCCAACCTCAAGCTTAAGCATGTGAACCATAAATAACAAAGCCGGGGGTTTTCACCCTCTCCCTGTGGGAGAGGGCTGGGGTGAGGGCATCAGCCCGCAATTATTCGTCCAGAATCACTACTTTCCCAACATACGGCAGATGGCGATAACGCTGCGCGTAATCAATGCCGTAACCCACCACGAATTCGTCCGGGATGGAGAAACCAACGAACTCCACCGGCACCTGCACTTCACGGCGCTCAGGCTTATCCAGCAGGGTACAAATCGCCAGTGATTTTGGTTCACGCAGGCTCAGGATCTCACGCACTTTAGAGAGCGTGTTGCCGGAGTCGATGATGTCCTCAACAATCAACACATCTTTGCCACGAATATCTTCATCCAGATCTTTCAGGATTTTCACATCACGGGTTGTGGACATGCCGCTGCCGTAACTGGAGGCGGTCATAAAATCGACCTCGTGCGGCACCTGCACTTCACGGCACAGGTCTGCCATGAACATGAAAGAACCACGCAACAGACCGACCAGCACCATTTCGCTGCCGCTGTCCTTGTAATGTTCGGTGATTTGACGACCCAGTTCGGCGATACGCGCTTTGATCTCGGCTTCCGGGATCATCACTTCAACAGTATGTTTCATATTACTAACCAAATGATTTTAGTGAAAATCTCTCAATGCGGATGACTCTCGCTCCGGCATCGATACGCAAGCCAGCCATTATACCAGTAAATGGATTGCCCTGGCGTATGAGTTATAAAAAGCAATATTTGTGATTCCGATCACAGTTGTTAATACCTATAATTAATTGCTAGCAAATAATTAACAAAACTGACGAGTACTTTTCTATGGCTGAAACAAAAACTAAACAGCCGCGTCTACTGGTGACATTAACAGCCGCGTTTGCCGCATTCTGCGCGCTGTATTTGTTAATCGGTGGCGTATGGCTGGTCGCGATTGGCGGCTCCTGGTACTACCCGATTGCGGGTCTGGTTATGGTTGGCGTAACCGTCCTGCTTTTACGCAGAAAACAATCTGCTCTGTGGCTGTACGCAGCGTTACTGCTCGCAACCATGATCTGGGGCGTCTGGGAAGTCGGGTTCGACTTCTGGGCGTTGACGCCGCGCAGCGACATTCTGGTCTTCTTCGGTATCTGGCTGATCCTGCCGTTTGTCTGGCGTCGTCTGAACGTCCCTTCCAGTGGTGCTGTAGCCGGTCTGGTCGTTGCCCTGCTGATTAGTGGCGGCATCCTGACCTGGGCCGGATTCAACGACCCGCAGGAGATCCACGGTACGCTGAACACTGAATCCACACCGGCTGCGGCTATTTCGCAGGTGGCTGACGGCGACTGGCCAGCCTATGGTCGTAATCAGGAAGGTCAACGTTACTCCCCGCTGAAGCAGATCAACGCGGACAACGTGAAAAACCTGAAGGAAGCCTGGGTATTCCGTACCGGCGACCTGAAAATGCCGAACGATCCGGGTGAGCTGACCAACGAAGTGACCCCGATTAAAGTGGGCAACATGCTCTACCTGTGTACGGCGCACCAGCGTCTGTTCGCGCTCGACGCGGCCACCGGTAAAGAGAAATGGCACTTTGATCCACAGCTGAACTCCAACCCGTCGTTCCAGCACATCACCTGCCGCGGCGTCTCTTACCACGAAGCGCGCGCTGATAATGCCAGCCCGGAAGTCATTGCCGACTGTCCTCGCCGCATTATGCTGCCGGTGAACGATGGCCGCCTGTTTGCCATCAACGCTGAGACCGGTAAGCTGTGCGAAACCTTCGCTAACAAAGGCATTCTGAATCTTCAGACCAACATGCCGGACACTACGCCGGGTCTGTATGAGCCGACCTCCCCGCCAATCATTACCGATAAAACCATCGTGATTGCCGGTTCGGTAACGGATAACTTCTCTACCCGCGAAACCTCCGGCGTTATCCGTGGTTTCGACGTGAACACCGGAAAACTGCTGTGGGCCTTCGACCCGGGCGCGAAAGATCCCAACGCGATCCCATCGGATGAACACACCTTTACCTTTAACTCACCGAACTCCTGGGCACCGGCAGCGTATGACGCGAAGCTGGACCTGGTTTACCTGCCGATGGGCGTGACCACGCCGGATATCTGGGGCGGTAACCGTACGCCGGAGCAGGAACGTTACGCCAGCTCCATCGTGGCGCTGAACGCAACGACCGGTAAACTGGCATGGAGCTACCAGACCGTTCACCACGATCTGTGGGATATGGATATGCCGTCCCAGCCGACGCTGGCGGACATTACCGTTAACGGTAAAACCGTTCCGGTGATTTACGCCCCGGCCAAAACCGGCAACATCTTCGTGCTGGATCGCAGCAACGGTAAGCTGGTTGTTCCTGCGCCGGAAAAACCGGTTCCGCAGGGTGCGGCCAAAGGCGACTACGTCACCAAAACGCAGCCGTTCTCTGATCTGAGTTTCCGTCCGGAGAAAGACCTCAGCGGTGCAGACATGTGGGGTGCCACGATGTTTGACCAGCTGGTATGCCGCGTGATGTTCCACCAGCTGCGCTATGAAGGCATCTTCACGCCGCCGTCAGAGCAGGGCACGCTGGTCTTCCCGGGTAACCTGGGGATGTTCGAGTGGGGTGGGATCTCCGTTGACCCTAACCGTCAGGTCGCCATCGCTAACCCAATGGCGCTGCCGTTCGTTTCCCGTCTGATCCCACGCGGTCCGGGTAACCCAATGGAGCAGCCTAAAGATGCGAAAGGCAGCGGTACCGAAGCCGGTATCCAGCCGCAGTATGGCGTTCCTTATGGTGTGACCCTGAATCCGTTCCTTTCTCCGTTCGGTCTGCCGTGTAAACAGCCTGCCTGGGGTTACATCTCCGGTCTGGATCTGAAGACCAACAAGATCGTCTGGAAGAAACGTATTGGTACGCCACAGGACAGCATGCCGTTCCCGATGCCTGTTCCAGTGCCGTTCAATATGGGTATGCCAATGCTGGGTGGCCCAATCTCCACCGCCGGTAACGTGCTGTTCATCGCGGCAACCGCAGATAACTACCTGCGCGCGTACAACATGACCAACGGTGAAAAACTGTGGCAAGGCCGTCTGCCAGCCGGTGGACAGGCTACGCCGATGACCTATGAAGTGAATGGCAAGCAGTACGTTGTCATCTCCGCAGGTGGTCACGGTTCGTTTGGCACGAAGATGGGCGACTATATTGTCGCGTATGCACTGCCTGACGACGCTAAGTAATGAAAAAGCCCGGTGGCGCTAACGCATACCGGGCTTTCGGGTGTCCTATGTAGGCCGGGTAAGGCGAAGCCGCCACCCGGCTTTTTTTATACGGTAAAGCCCAGCATCATCCCCGTATCTTCATGCTCCAGCAGATGGCAGTGGGCCATATAGGCAAACTCTTTCGGCGCTTCGTGGTCGAACTTCACCAGCACCTCGCTGACACCGCCTTCCACCCTCACCGTATCTTTCCAGCCCCGGCGATGCGCGTCCGGCGCTTTACCGTTCTCAGAGAGAATACGGAACTGCGTGCCGTGGATATGGAACGGGTGCAGCATCATGTCGCCTTCGCCTGAAATCACCCAGCGTTCAAACTGCCCTTTCGTGGCGGCGAACATGGGCGTGTTCATATCGAACGCTTTGCCGTTGATGCGGTTGGCGTTGTGGAAATCGAAACCATGGCCGCCGTGATCCATGCCGCCCATTTTACCGTGGTCCATATTCATATGGCCCATCATCTGGCCGTGGTGCATTCCCGCCATGGCCTGATTGCCGTACTTCTTCATCAGCGCCTGCATGCCCATCATGTCGAGCATCGGGTCCATGGAGAGCTGAAGTTTACGCTGCGTAAGCCCGTCCAGCGACGGGAGTGCAGGTAGCGTGGTGAGGGCGTCCGGCAGCGTACCGGAAGCGGCGATCTGTAGCGGCTGAATGCGCAGGACCGGATGGGGTTTATCAAACGGCGCAACGGCCATCCCCATCTGGCTGACCGGCAGAGTCACCAGGTCAAACGCTTTGCCATCGCTGATATCCACCAGCACCTCGAAGCGCTCGCCCATCAGCATCGGCAGCTCGCTCACCTTCACCGGTTCCGGCAGCAGGCCGCCGTCGCTTGCCACCACATACAGCGGGCGTTTATCGCTGGTGGCGAAGTTCAGCGAGCGGGCGTTACAGCCATTTAGCAGGCGTAAACGCAGCCAGCCTTTTGGCGCGGCATGCTGCGGGTAGATTGCGCCGTTGGTCAGGAGTGTATCGCCAAACCAGCCTACCGCCGCGCTCATGACGTCCAGCTGATAGTCAATTTGCCCGTCAGCGCTGAATTTTTTGTCCTGCACAATCACCGGGACATCGTCGATACCCCACTGTTTTGGCAGGCGCAGCAGGCGGCTTTCATCGTCTTCAATCAGCACCAGACCGGCCAGCCCCATCGCCACCTGATGGCCCGTTTTGCCATGCTGATGCGGGTGGAACCAGCAGGTCGCCGCACGCTGGTCAGGAGTAAAGGTGACGCTGCGTTTACCACCAGGCCTGATGACGCCCTGAGGCCCCCCATCCACTTCGCCCGGGACTTCCAGCCCATGCCAGTGCAGCGTGGTCTCTTGCGCTAGCGTGTTATGAATGTCTACCGTCACCGCCTTCCCTTTGCGTAACTGCAACGCAGGGCCGAGCAAATTGCCGTTATAACCCCACGTCGTGGCGGCGTGCTGACCGAACGTGGTTTTACCGGCCTGCACCACAAGCTGAATGCGGCTGCGGGCATCTGCGGCGAGTAATTCAGGTATGGGTAAAGCAGGTCTGTCGGCGGCAAAAACGGCGCGGCTCCAGAGCGGTAACGCGCTGGCAACCCCCAGCGCGGCAGAAAATTTTAAAAAATCACGACGTTGCATGTGCATTTCCTTATTTCCAGCAGGCGATCTTTTGAGCATAAACCCTCCCCTTACCGGAAGGTCAAGCACGGCGGCAATAATAAAGATCGTCGGCCTGGCATCAAGTATGCTAACGTTAATTTTCCGTGATGCAGTGGTAAAGGCAATGAAGACGTTTTTCAGAACAATTTTGTTCGCCAGCCTGATGGCGATGTGTGCGAACAGTTACGCGCTAAGTGAAAACGAAGCGGAAGATATGGCCGATCTGACGGCAGTTTTTGTTTTTCTGAAAAACGATTGTGGTTACCAGAATTTACCCAATGGGCAAATTCGTCGCGCACTGGTCTTTTTTGCCCAGCAGAACCAATGGGACCTCAGCAACTACGACAGCTTCGACATGAAGGCGCTCGGTGAAGACAGCTACCGTGATTTAAGCGGTATTGGCATTCCCACTGCTAAAAAATGCAAAGCGCTGGCTCGCGATTCACTCAGCCTGCTCGCCTACGTGAAGTAACCTTCCCGACGCCCCTTGTTGACCCGCTAACCGCTTCACGGCGGTGTTGTGTTGCGCCCATCTGCCGGATGTAATGGATGTTAACGAAGGAGGTGCTCCCCATGACCGAAAAAACGGTATGGCAAGAAACGCTGCATGACCAGTTTGGTCAGTATTTTGCCGTGGATAACGTGCTCTATCATGAGAAAACCGATCATCAGGATCTGATAATCTTCGAAAACGCCGCCTTTGGCCGCGTAATGGCGCTGGACGGCGTGGTGCAAACCACCGAGCGCGACGAGTTTATCTATCACGAAATGATGACCCACGTCCCGCTGCTGGCCCACGGCCACGCGAAGGACGTGCTGATTATCGGCGGCGGCGACGGCGCGATGCTGCGTGAAGTCTCGCGTCATCAGAATGTCGAAACCATCACCATGGTGGAAATCGACGCCGGTGTGGTGTCGTTCTGCCGCCAGTATCTGCCCAACCATAATGCTGGCAGCTATGACGATCCGCGGTTTAATCTGGTTATCGACGATGGCGTCAATTTTGTTAACCAGACCACGCAAACGTTTGATGTCATTATCTCTGACTGTACCGACCCTATCGGCCCCGGCGCGTCGCTGTTTACCTCGTCGTTTTACGAAGGCTGCAAGCGCTGCCTGAAGCCTGGCGGGATTTTTGTGGCGCAAAACGGCGTTTGCTTCCTGCAACAGGATGAAGCGCTTGATAGCCACCGTAAGCTGAGCACCTATTTTGCTGACGTCAGCTTCTACCAGGCGGCGATCCCCACTTACTACGGCGGGATCATGACCTTTGCCTGGGCGACGGATAACGACGTCCTGCGCCATCTCTCCACCGAAATTATCCAGGCCCGCTTCCACCAGGCCGGACTCAAATGCCGATACTACAACCCGGCGATCCACACCGCAGCCTTTGCGTTGCCTCAATATCTGCAAGACGCGCTGTCCTCAAAGGAGGTGAACTAATTGAAAAAGCTTAAACTGCATGGCTTTAACAATCTGACCAAAAGCCTGAGTTTTTGTATTTACGATATCTGCTACGCCAAAACAGCAGAAGAGCGCGATGGTTATATCGCCTATATCGATGAACTCTACAACGCCAACCGTCTGACCGAGATCCTGACAGAGACCTGCTCGATTATCGGCGCCAACATCCTGAATATCGCGCGCCAGGATTACGAGCCGCAGGGAGCAAGCGTCACCATTCTGGTCAGTGAAGAGCCGGTTGACCCGCAGCTTATCGACAAAACCGAGCACCCCGGCCCGCTGCCAGAAGTGGTTGTCGCCCACCTGGATAAAAGCCATATCTGCGTACACACCTACCCGGAAAGCCACCCGGAAGGCGGACTGTGTACCTTCCGCGCGGATATCGAGGTGTCGACCTGCGGCGTGATTTCACCGCTGAATGCGTTGAATTATTTAATCCACCAGCTGGAATCCGATATCGTCACTATTGATTATCGCGTACGCGGTTTTACCCGTGATATCAACGGCATGAAGCACTTCATCGATCATGAGATCAACTCCATTCAGAACTTCATGTCCGACGACATGAAGTCGCTATACGACATGATGGATGTGAACGTCTATCAGGAGAATATCTTCCACACCAAAATGTTACTTAAGGAATTCGACCTTAAGCACTACATGTTCCACACGAAGCCGGAAGATTTAAGCGAAGAAGAGCGTAAGGTCATTACTGACCTGCTCTGGAAAGAGATGCGCGAAATTTACTACGGCCGTAACATTCCGACCGTGTAATCGTGGCCCGAAGCAGGGACGCTTCGGGGAGTTACTTCTGTTTCATAAAGTCGCGGTAGGCGTTCACCACTTTCAGGAAATCTTCCACACCGCACAGCGACAGGCTCTCTTCGTCGTAGTAGCTCATCCCCTCTTCCATCTCATCACCCGAGAACTCAAGCTGGTTGGCACGCACCATCACCTCTTCGCCATCCATCCACAGGGTGTATTCGTGCCCGGCGCGTTGCCAGGAGCGTTCACTGCCTTTCACCGTTTCCGCTGCCTGTTCGACTTCATCCAGCAGCGCGAGGTTCTCTTTCACCTCTTCGTTAAACCAGTGTCCAACGGCTTCGTGCCCCATCGACATTCGCACTTTCACCACGCCGGTGATGTCGCGCAAAAATTCGTAATCCATAGCGTTTTCCTCTGCAAAGCCATTAGGGTAATTATCGCAGCAGAGAGGAAGAAAAAAAGCGGGAGAGGTGGGAGGAATGAAAATAAAAAAAATACCCCTCACCCTGGCCCTCTCCCAAAGGGAGAGGGAATAAAATCCCCCTCGCCCCTTTGGGGAGAGGGGTTAGGGGTGAGGGGTTGGTGTTTATACTGCCGTCTGGAAGATCACCCCGTCAGCCTTCTCGGTGTACTGAGAGAGCTGGTCGAAGTTGAGATAGCGATAGGTGTCCACCGCCGTCTTATCTACCTGAGCCACAAAGGTCTGGTACTCTTCCGGCGTTGGCAGTTTGCCAATCAGCGCCGCAACCGCTGCCAGCTCCGCAGAAGCCAGGTAGACGTTCGCCCCGGTACCCAAACGGTTCGGGAAGTTACGGGTGGAGGTGGAGACCACTGTCGCACCGTCGGCCACGCGCGCCTGGTTGCCCATGCACAGGGAGCAGCCCGGAATTTCAATACGCGCCCCGCTCTTACCGAACACGCTGTAGTAGCCCTCTTCGGTCAGCTGCGCCGCATCCATACGGGTTGGCGGCGCCACCCACAGACGGGTCGGCAGCTGGCCTTTGTGAGTATCCAGCAGCTTACCGGCAGCACGGAAGTGGCCGATGTTGGTCATACAGGAGCCGATGAATACTTCGTCGATCTTATCGCCCTGTACGTCAGAGAGCAGACGCGCATCGTCCGGATCGTTTGGCGCACACAGGATTGGCTCTTTGATATCCGCCAGATCGATGTCGATCACCGCCGCGTACTCTGCGTCAGCGTCAGCTTCCAGCAGCTGCGGATCCGCCAGCCATTTTTCCATGCCCTGAATACGACGCTCCAGCGTACGGCGGTCGCCGTAGCCTTCCGCAATCATCCACTTGAGCAGCACGATGTTGGAGGTCAGATACTCAATAATCGGCTCTTTGTTCAGCTTGATGGTACAGCCCGCCGCAGAACGCTCGGCAGAGGCATCGGTCAGCTCGAACGCCTGCTCAACTTTCAGATCCGGCAGACCTTCAATTTCCAGAATGCGGCCAGAGAAGATGTTTTTCTTGCCCTTCTTCTCAACGGTCAGCAGACCCTGTTTGATGGCATACAGCGGGATTGCGTGCACCAGATCGCGCAGAGTGATGCCCGGCTGCATTTTGCCTTTGAAGCGCACCAGCACGGATTCAGGCATGTCCAGCGGCATCACGCCGGTCGCTGCGGCAAACGCCACCAGACCGGAGCCCGCAGGGAAGGAGATACCAATCGGGAAACGGGTATGGGAGTCACCGCCGGTACCCACGGTATCCGGCAGCAGCATGCGGTTCAGCCAGGAGTGGATAACGCCGTCGCCCGGACGCAGGGAGACACCGCCACGGTTCATAATGAAGTCAGGCAGCGTGTGGTGCGTAGTGACGTCAACCGGCTTCGGATATGCCGCAGTGTGGCAGAAGGACTGCATGACCAGGTCAGATGAGAAGCCCAGGCACGCCAGGTCTTTCAGTTCATCACGGGTCATTGGACCGGTGGTGTCCTGAGAGCCCACGGAGGTCATTTTCGGCTCGCAGTACGCGCCAGGACGGATACCGGCGACGCCGCAGGCGCGACCGACCATTTTCTGTGCCAGCGAGAAGCCGCGATTGCTTTCCGCCACGTCTTTCGCCTGACGGAACACGTCACTGTGCGGCAGACCCAGCGCTTCACGCGCCTTGGTGGTCAGGCCACGGCCAATGATCAGCGGAATACGGCCACCGGCACGCACTTCGTCGATCAGCACGTCGGTTTTCAGCTCGAAGCTTGCCAACAGTTCGTTGGTTTCGTGGTTGCGCACTTCGCCTTTATACGGGTAAACGTCAATCACGTCGCCCATGTTCAGGTTGCTCACGTCCACTTCAATTGGCAGAGCGCCCGCATCTTCCATGGTGTTGAAGAAGATTGGCGCAATTTTGCCGCCGAGGCACAGGCCGCCGCCGCGCTTGTTCGGCACGTGCGGAATGTCGTCGCCCATGAACCACAGCACGGAGTTGGTGGCGGATTTACGGGAAGAACCGGTACCAACCACATCACCGACGTAGGCCAGCGGGAAACCTTTCTCCTGAAGCGCTTCGATCTGTTTAATCGGGCCAACGCTACCCGGCTGATCCGGCTCGATGCCTTCACGGGCGTTTTTCAGCATCGCCAGGGCGTGCAGGGGGATATCAGGACGAGACCACGCGTCCGGAGCCGGAGAGAGGTCATCGGTGTTGGTTTCACCGGTAACCTTAAAGACGGTCACGGTAATTTTTTCAGCAAGCGCAGGACGGTTCAGGAACCATTCGGCATCGGCCCAGGACTGCATCACCTGCTTCGCGTAAACGTTGCCTGCTTTGGCTTTTTCTTCTACATCGTAGAAGTTATCGAACATCAGCAGCGTTGAAGAGAGCGCTTTGGCAGCAATCGGTGCCAGCTTTTCGTTGTCCAGCGCGTCAATCAGCGGATGAATGTTATAGCCGCCCTGCATGGTGCCGAGCAGTTCAATGGCTTTTTCAGGAGTAACCAGTGGGGAGGTGGCTTCGCCTTTGGCGATAGCAGCAAGGAATCCGGCTTTTACGTAGGCAGCTTCATCTACGCCAGGCGGTACGCGGTTGATCAGCAGATCTAACAGGAATTCTTCTTCGCCCTCAGGCGGGTTCTTCAGCAGCTCGACGAGCGCGGCCATTTGGGTTGCATCTAAAGGTTTGGGTACAATTCCCTCGGCGGCACGTTCTGCTACGTGCTTACGGTATTCTTCTAGCACGACGGTTCTCCTCGCTCTCATTGTCATATGCGGCGGGCGTTCTCTTCACGCTCCTGTGAGACAGCAGTTTGTAGGGTAAATGCCCGATACCGCGTCGGGCAGCATAGCAGGATTTCTGCACAGTGTTAATCTGTTTACAAAAAAGCAACATTAAATTATTTGCTGAATCGTTAAGCATGGTGTAGCGGGGAGACGAGGCGAATCTTGTCCTCTTTCCCGTCGCCTTTTCAGCTATCCGATATAATTGTGTAATAAATACTCACACTCTTTATCCGGACGCTCAGGTTGGTTTCCCAACAATAGTCAAAACTGTAAAACACGAGTGAATGATACTCGCGGCAACAGCAACGCCTCACGGCACTGCACTCGTCTCGTTGGAGTCAATCTATGAAGTTGCCTTTTAAGCCACATCTTCTTGTTCTGCTTTGCAGTGCGGGGTTGTTTGCCGCCTCGGGTGTCATGTACGTTAAAAGCCGCGCAACGGAACCTGCTACGCCTGCTCCGGTTATACAACAACCTGGCGCACCGATAGCCCAGCCTGCGCCCGTCGCTGCCCCGGTCTACACTGCGGCGCAAATCGACCAATGGGTTGCCCCTGTCGCGCTTTACCCGGATGCCTTGCTGTCGCAAATCTTGATGGCGTCGACCTATCCGTCAAATGTTATTCAGGCCGCGCAGTGGTCGAAAGACAATCCTAAAATGCAGGGTGATGCCGCCCTGCAGGCGGTAGCCACCCAGCCGTGGGATCCCAGCGTAAAATCCCTGGTTGCGTTTCCTCAGCTGATGTCGTTGATGGGCGAAAATCCGCCATGGGTACAAAATCTGGGAGACGCCTTCCTTGCACAGCCGAAAGATGTGATGGATTCCGTACAGCGGCTGCGCCTGCTGGCCCAACAAACGGGTGCGCTGCAATCCACACCGCAGCAGACGGTCACCACCGTCACGAAACCTGCATCGACAAAAACCACGACAACCGCAACGCCTACCAGCCCAACGGTGATCAAGATTGAATCCGCCGATCCGCAGGTGGTGTATGTTCCCACGTATAACCCGAATACGGTTTATGGTAGCTGGCCTAACACCGCTTACCCGCCGGTCTATCTTCCGCCCTCACCCGGCGAGCAATTCACGGACAGTCTGGTTAAAGGATTAGGTTTTAGCCTCGGGGTCGCTACAACCTACGCCATTTTCAGCAATATTGACTGGGATGACGACGACTGGGATCACCATCATCACGATGATGACTGGGACAATCACGGCGGTTATAACCGCAACGGTGATAACAACATCAATATCAACGTGGATAATTTCAACAGAATCAGCGGGCAGCACCTGAACGGTAATAACCACACCTGGCAGCACAATCCTGCCTATCGTGAAGGCGTGCCTTACCCGAATAACCAGCTGGCTAACCGCTTCCACTCTACACATACAGCCACCGGGCTAAGCGCGACGCAGCAAAATCCAGTCAATCGCGACAGCCAGCGCCAGGCCGCTCTCAGCCAGATGGAACAATCAACGGGTAAAACCCTCCCACACTCAGTACATACAGCCACGCGGGACGCACAACGTCTGGCCTCAACGCAACAGTTGAAGCAGATCTCGCAGCGAAATAACTATCGTGGATATGACACCAGGCCACAGGCCGTAAAACGGACGAGCACGCCGCAGCGTGAACATCATCAGACTGACATGCACAGACAGGAGAAGCGGGTTTCACAGACGGTACAGCAGCCAGCCAGGCTGCATCGGGCCAATGCCCTGAGCGGCAACGACAGCCGCTCCGCCAACTGGCAAGCCCAGCAGCAGCGCGGGGCGCAAAGCCGGCAGCTCGCTACTCGTCAACATCAGCCGCGCCAGCTCACTGGTGAACGCGCTGAACGCCATGAATTCCGTCATCGTTAAGGGAGCCGACATGAAACGTCAATTACTCAGTGGAATGGTGTTGTTCATGGTCTCGGCGGCCGTCATGGCACAGCAATCGTTCAGTTCGCCAGAACAGGCGACCAGTGCGCTGGCAAGCGCCATCAGCGAGCAAAACGAAAGTGCGATGAACAATTTGCTCGGTGAAAACTGGCGCGATTTTCTGCCGCCCGAAGGCGTTGATCCTGATGCGGTCGATCGCTTCCTGCGCGACTGGAACGTTCATCATAAAACCGTCATCAGTGGCAACGTGGCGCACCTGGTGGTGGGCGATAACGGCTGGCAGCTACCGATCCCGGTGGTCAAAACGGCATCTGGCTGGCAGTTTGATATGCAGGAAGCCGCAGAAGAGATCCTGACCCGCGAAATCGGGCGCAACGAACTCGCAGCCATCGAAGCGCTTCACGCCTATGTTGATGCCCAGCAGAGCTATTTTGCGATGAACCAAAAGTACGCGCAGAAGATAGTCAGTTCTGAAGGTAAAAAGGATGGACTGTACTGGCCCGTCGCTCCCGGTGAAACGCCCAGCCCACTGGGTCCGGCGTTCAGTCCTCCACAGTCGGGGGCGGGTTACCATGGTTACCGATTCCGCATCCTGCCGGATAAAAATGGCTTTGCCATGGTCGCCTGGCCGGTGAACTACGGTCAGACGGGGGTAATGAGCTTTGTAATTAACCAGGATGACGCGGTTTATCAGGCAGATCTCGGCAACGATTCGGCGCAGAAAGCGCAGGCTCTTAGTGAATACCAGCCGGATAAGACCTGGCAGCCTGTCACACCCTGAACGCAGCGCATAAAAAAAGCGGCCTGAGGCCGCTTTTTTCATCTGAAGAAACTTATTTCTTCTTCGCTTTCGCGTTTGGCAGGTCAGTAATGCTACCTTCAAACACTTCTGCCGCCAGGCCCACGGACTCATGCAGAGTCGGGTGTGCGTGGATGGTCAGCGCGATGTCTTCTGCGTCGCAGCCCATTTCGATAGCCAGACCGATTTCACCCAGCAGCTCGCCGCCGTTGGTACCGACAATCGCACCACCGATGACGCGATGAGTCTCTTTGTCGAAGATCAGTTTGGTCATACCGTCTGCGCAGTCGGACGCGATAGCACGGCCAGAAGCAGCCCACGGGAAGGTGGCAGTTTCGTAGCTGATGCCTTTCTCTTTCGCTTCTTTCTCAGTCAGACCAACCCATGCAACTTCTGGCTCGGTATACGCGATAGATGGGATCACTTTCGGATCGAAGTAATGCTTCATGCCGGCGATAACTTCAGCAGCAACATGACCTTCGTGAACACCTTTGTGCGCCAGCATTGGCTGACCGACGATATCGCCGATAGCAAAGATGTGCGGCACGTTGGTACGCAGCTGTTTGTCAACGCGGATGAAGCCACGGTCGTCCACTTCCACGCCAGCTTTGCCCGCGTCGAGATTTTTACCGTTCGGCACACGGCCGATAGCCACCAGCACGGCGTCGTAACGCTGTGGTTCGGATGGGGCTTTTTTGCCTTCCATGGAAACGTAAATACCGTCTTCTTTCGCTTCAACGGCAGTCACTTTGGTTTCCAGCATCAGGTTGAATTTCTTGCTGATGCGTTTGGTGAAGACTTTAACGATATCTTTGTCGGCTGCCGGGATAACCTGGTCGAACATTTCAACCACGTCGATCTCTGAACCCAGCGCATGGTACACAGTACCCATTTCCAGACCGATGATACCGCCGCCCATAACCAGCAGACGCTTAGGAACGGTTTTCAGCTCCAGCGCATCGGTGGAATCCCACACGCGTGGATCTTCATGTGGAATGAATGGCAGTTCGATTGGGCGAGAGCCTGCCGCGATGATCGCGTTGTCGAAGTTGATCACGGTTTTGCCGTTTTCGCCTTCCACTTCCAGGGTGTTCGCACCGGTGAATTTACCCAGACCGTTTACCACTTTCACTTTACGGCCTTTGGCCATACCCGCCAGACCGCCGGTCAGCTGAGTGATAACTTTCTCTTTCCAGGTACGAATTTTGTCGATATCGGTTTTCGGCTCGCCGAAGACGATACCGTGTTCAGCCAGCGCTTTGGCTTCTTCGATAACTTTCGCTACGTGCAGCAGCGCTTTAGAAGGGATACAGCCGACGTTCAGACAAACACCGCCGAGGGTGCTGTAACGTTCTACGATGACGGTTTCCAGACCTAAATCCGCGGCGCGAAATGCTGCGGAGTAACCTGCCGGGCCTGCCCCAAGTACTACGACCTGAGTTTTGATTTCTGTGCTCATCATGACCTCTTAATGTATACCCGTCGTCCACCGGGTCGTTCTATCCGCCCGTATTTTACAAAATTGTTAACAATTTTGAAACAACAAACGGCTCACGAATTATCGCTTTCACCAATAACCTCAAAAACCCCATGAGATTATCAGAAAAAAGCCGGCCGACTGGCCGGCTTTTCGATTACATCACCAGGCGGCGAATGTCGCTCAGGGTGTTGTTGATGATGGTGATGAAACGCGCACCATCAGCCCCGTCGATTACGCGGTGGTCGAAGGAGAGAGAGATTGGCATCATCAGACGCGGCACGAACTCTTTGCCATTCCACACCGGCTCCATCGCGGACTTGGACACACCGAGGATAGCCACTTCCGGCGCGTTTACAATCGGCGCGAAGTGGGTGGTACCCAGGCCGCCGATGCTGGAGATAGTGAAGCAGCCGCCCTGCATTTCGCCGGCAGTCAGCTTACCATCACGCGCTTTTTTGGAGATGGTGGTCAGTTCACGGGACAGCTCGGTAATGCTCTTCTTGTTCACGTCTTTGAAGACCGGAACCACCAGACCATTTGGCGTATCAACCGCAACACCGATGTTGATGTATTTCTTCAGCGTCAGCTTCTGGCCGTCTTCGGACAGGGAGCTGTTGAAGCGTGGCATCTGCTCAAGAGCAGCGGCAACGGCCTTCATGATAAAGACTACTGGGGTGAACTTCACGTCCAGCTTACGCTTCTCAGCTTCGGCGTTCTGCTGTTTACGGAACGCTTCCAGATCGGTGATATCGGTCTTATCGAAGTGCGTAACGTGCGGGATCATCACCCAGTTACGGCTCAGGTTAGCACCAGAGATTTTCTGGATACGGCCCAGCTCCACTTCTTCGATTTCACCGAACTTGCTGAAGTCCACTTTCGGCCATGGCAGCATGCCCGGGATACCGCCGCCAGCTGCTGCTGCAGGTGCAGCTTCGGCGCGTTTCACCGCGTCTTTCACGTAAGCCTGAACGTCTTCGCGCAGGATACGACCTTTACGGCCGGTGCCCTTCACTTTCGCCAGGTTCACACCGAATTCGCGCGCCAGGCGACGAATCAGCGGAGTCGCGTGGACGTAAGCGTCGTTTTCAGCGAACTCAGATTTTTCTGCTTTAGCAGCAGGGGCAGCAGCAGGTTTAGCAGCCTGAGCCGGTGCAGCAGCAGGTGCCGGAGCAGCCGCGGCAGCCGGAGCGGCGGCAGGCGCTGCGCCTTCCACTTCGAAGACCATGATCAGAGAGCCGGTAGACACTTTGTCGCCGGTGCTGATTTTGATCTCTTTAACGGTACCGGCGAACGGCGCAGGCACTTCCATAGAAGCTTTGTCGCCTTCAACGGTGATCAGTGACTGTTCAGCGGCAACTTTGTCGCCCACTTTCACCATCACTTCGGTCACTTCAACTTCGTCACCGCCGATATCCGGTACGTTAACGTCTTTCGCGCCGCCAGCAGCCGCTGGTGCAGCGGCCGGAGCCGGAGCAGCAGCCTGAGCAGGCACAGCGGCAGGTGCTGCACCCGCCACTTCGAAGACCATGATCAGCGAGCCGGTAGACACTTTGTCGCCGGTGTTGATCTTGATCTCTTTAACGGTACCGGCGAACGGTGCTGGCACTTCCATAGAGGCTTTGTCGCCTTCAACGGTGATCAGTGACTGCTCAGCCGCAACGGTGTCGCCCACTTTCACCAGGATTTCGGTCACTTCAACTTCGTCACCGCCGATGTCAGGCACATTTACTTCTTTCGCTGCCGCGGCCGCTGCTGGAGCAGCAGCAGGAGCGGCTTCTTTCTTCTCTTCCTGCGCAGGTGCAGCAGCTGCTGCACCGTCGGCGGAATCGAAAATCATGATCAGTTTGCCAGTCTCGGTTTTATCGCCAACAGAGACTTTGATCTCTTTAACGATGCCAGCCTGAGGAGACGGGACTTCCATAGAGGCTTTGTCGCCTTCTACGGTGATCAGCGACTGTTCAGCTTCAACTTTGTCGCCTACTTTGACCAGGATCTCGGTGATTTCAACTTCATCAGCCCCGATGTCCGGTACATTGATTTCGATAGCCATTATTCTTTTACCTCTTACGCCAGACGCGGGTTAACTTTATCTGCATCGATGTTGAATTTGGTGATTGCGTCCGCAACCACTTTCTTATCGATTTCGCCACGTTTAGCCAGTTCGCCCAGTGCTGCTACTACCACGTAGGAAGCATCAACTTCGAAGTGGTGACGCAGGTTTTCGCGGCTGTCAGAACGACCGAAGCCGTCAGTACCCAGTACGCGATAATCATCAGCTGGAACGTAAGTACGAACCTGCTCAGCGAACAGTTTCATATAGTCAGTAGACGCCACCGCTGGCGCGTCGTTCATCACCTGAGCGATGTACGGAACGCGTGGGGTTTCCATTGGGTGCAGCATGTTCCAGCGCTCACAATCCTGGCCATCACGCGCCAGTTCAGTGAAGGAGGTCACAGAGTACACATCGGAACCCACACCGTAGTCTTTCGCCAGGATCTGCGCTGCTTCACGAACGTGACGCAGGATAGAACCGGAGCCCAGCAGCTGAACTTTACCTTTGCTACCTTCGATGGTTTCGAGTTTGTAGATACCTTTACGGATACCTTCCTCGGCACCTGCTGGCATTGCCGGCATGTGGTAGTTTTCGTTCAGGGTGGTGATGTAGTAGTAAACGTTCTCTTGCGCTTCACCGTACATGCGCTGCAGACCGTCATGCATGATGACTGCCACTTCGTACGCGTAAGACGGGTCGTAAGAGATACAGTTAGGGATAGTCAGAGACTGAATGTGGCTGTGACCATCTTCGTGCTGCAGACCTTCACCGTTCAGGGTCGTACGACCAGAAGTACCACCGATCAGGAAGCCGCGAGCCTGCTGGTCGCCTGCCTGCCAGCACAGATCACCGATACGCTGGAACCCGAACATGGAGTAGTAGATGTAGAACGGGATCATCGGCAGGTTGTTGGTGCTGTAAGAGGTCGCAGCAGCCAGCCAGGATGCGCCTGCACCCAGTTCGTTGATACCTTCCTGAAGGATCTGACCTTTCTCGTCTTCTTTGTAGTATGCAACCTGCTCACGGTCCTGCGGGGTGTACTGCTGGCCGTTCGGGCTGTAGATACCGATCTGACGGAACAGACCTTCCATACCGAAAGTACGCGCTTCGTCGGCGATGATTGGAACCAGACGATCTTTGATTGACTTGTTCTTCAGCATCACGTTCAGGGCACGAACGAAAGCGATAGTGGTAGAGATCTCTTTGTTCTGCTCTTCCAGCAGCTGAGAGAAGTCTTCCAGGGCTGGCAGTTCCAGCTTCTCGGTGAAGTTAGGCTGACGAGCAGGCAGGTAGCCTTTCAGCGCCTGACGACGTTCGTGCAGGTACTTGTGCTCTTCAGACCCTTCAGGGAAGGTGATGTAAGACAGGTTTTCTACCTGCTCATCGGTCACTGGAACGTTGAAACGGTCGCGGATATAACGCACGCCGTCCATGTTCATTTTCTTAACCTGGTGAGCGATGTTTTTACCTTCTGCGGTATCACCCATGCCGTAACCTTTGATGGTGTGGGCCAGGATCACAGTCGCTTTACCTTTGGTTTCCTGCGCTTTTTTCAGTGCAGCGTAAACTTTCTTCGGATCGTGACCACCGCGGTTCAGCGCCCAGATCTGCTCGTCAGTCCAGTCTGCAACCAGGGCTGCGGTTTCAGGATATTTGCCGAAGAAGTGCTCACGAACGTAGGCACCGTCTTTGGATTTGAAGGTCTGGTAGTCGCCGTCAACGGTTTCGTTCATCAGCTGGATCAGTTTACCGCTGGTGTCTTTACGCAGCAGCTCATCCCAACGACCGCCCCACATGACTTTGATCACGTTCCAGCCTGCACCCGCGAAGATGCCTTCCAGTTCGTTAATGATCTTGCCGTTACCGGTTACCGGACCATCCAGACGTTGCAGGTTACAGTTGATGATGAAGCACAGGTTGTCCAGCTTCTCACGGGTCGCGATGGTGATCGCGCCTTTAGATTCTGGCTCATCCATTTCACCGTCGCCCAGGAAGGCGTAAACGGTCTGCTCAGAGGTGTCTTTCAGACCACGGTGTTCCAGGTACTTCAGGAATTTAGCCTGATAGATTGCACCAATTGGACCCAGACCCATAGATACGGTCGGGAACTGCCAGAACTCAGGCATCAGTTTAGGGTGCGGATAAGAAGACAGACCCTTACCGTGAACTTCCTGACGGAAGTTGTTCATCTGCTCTTCAGTCAGACGACCTTCCAGGAAGGCACGTGCATAGATGCCCGGAGAGATGTGGCCCTGGAAGTACACCAGATCGCCGCCGTCTTTCTCATTGGCTGCACGGAAGAAGTGGTTGAAGCACACTTCGTAAACGGTCGCAGAGGACTGGAAGGACGCCATGTGGCCACCCAGTTCCAGATCTTTCTTGGATGCGCGCAGAACGGTCATGATAGCGTTCCAGCGGATAGCAGAACGGATACGGCGTTCCAGATCCAGATTGCCCGGGTATTCCGGTTCGTCTTCGACGGCAATCGTGTTTACGTAGTTGCTAGCCCCTGCACCTGAAGCCACTTTCACGCCGCCTTTGCGCGCTTCTGAAAGCAGCTGATCAATCAGATACTGAGCACGCTCAACACCTTCTTCACGGATGACCGATTCGATCGCCTGTAGCCAGTCGCGAGTTTCGATCGGATCCACGTCATTTTGGAGACGTTCTGACATGGGGGTATTCCTTATCTATCTAATACGTTGATTTGTCTGGAACCTGTCCCATTGTGCTCTCGGTTAAGAACACAATAAGACAGGTTCTGCGTTTAGTTGCCGCGCTCTAAAAGTACCTGGCGCTTAATCCTTTCGTTGCTGTATGCGGCGCAATGAACGCTCGCGACGCGATTGTTCACGGCTGCGGTCCAGCAAGATTTCCTCAATGAAAGCCAGATGGCGGTGCGACGCTTCACGCGCCTGCTCCGGTTCCCCGGCCATTATCGCCTCGAATACTCGGGTGCGATGGTTACTTACCAGCGGGAGCATCTCCCGACGGGCATACAACAATTCAAAATTCTGACGAACGTTCTGGGCCAGCATGGGCTCCATGCAGCGTAGCAGATGGAGGAGCACCACGTTGTGCGCTGCTTCGGTGACGGCAATTTGATACTGGACAACGGCGCTGGATTCGGCGTCTAAGTCGCCGGACTGCTGTGCCCGTTCAATGGCCTGATGCAGCTCGCGAATACGTACGCGGTCTTCATCAGTGCTGCGAAGGGCGGCGTAATAGGCCGCGATACCTTCCAGCGCGTGACGGGTCTCAAGCAGATCAAACTGGGATTCTGGGTGGTCAGAGAGAAGTTCTACCAGCGGGTCGCTGAAGCTCTGCCACAGGCTGTTTTGCACAAAGGTTCCGCCACCCTGACGACGGAGCAACAGGCCCTTTGCTTCGAGACGTTGAATCGCCTCACGCAGAGAGGGGCGTGAAACGTCGAACTGTTTTGCCAGCTCGCGTTCTGGCGGGAGTTTCTCGCCCGGGCGCAGTGTCCCTTCGAGAATCAAAAACTCCAGCTGCTGCTCAATCACATCGGAAAGTTTTGGTTGGCGAATTTTGCTGTAGGCCATATTCCCTGTCTTACGCCTTTTTGCCCGGAGTCAATTGGTCTTACCAATTTCATGTTCGTATCGCTAAAGTAACAAAGTATTCACCTTCTGTCCATATTGGTTTTGATTGAAATCAGGAAACCCGGCACATTTTAACAACCTTACAGAACTAACGTTTCAGGAATGTAACTTTGCACAAATGAAATGGTTACTCCCAAAGGGGCAGTTTTAACCATATTTAAACGAGGGATTTTGCAATCTGAAGCGATTCAACAAGGCAAAATATGAAAATTCGCCCACTTATGACGCATTTCTATTCTATAGGTTGGGGTATGAGGGGTTAACGTACCGATTTACAATTGGTTTCTTTTTATTCAAGTCGTCATCAGCCCTTCATAAAGCAGGTGCATTCGCTGGCACTTACCACTATTCTGGCGCTAACGGAAGCCATCTCCGCTTTTTTCGGTATCGTTAACCGTAAAGAAATAAATACAGAATATGGACTTTCATAATTACACACGCACAGCGTGAACATAACAACCACACACGAGGTTTCAAATGGAAGCTCAACAGCATGGCGATCAGCTAAAGCGCGGCCTTAAAAACCGCCATATTCAGCTCATCGCCCTGGGCGGTGCTATTGGTACTGGCCTGTTTCTGGGCAGTGCGTCCGTTATCCAGTCGGCCGGTCCGGGCATCATTCTGGGTTACGCGATTGCAGGTTTCATTGCGTTTTTGATTATGCGCCAGTTAGGGGAAATGGTCGTTGAGGAGCCGGTTGCAGGCTCTTTTAGCCACTTTGCCTACAAATACTGGGGCAGCTTTGCGGGCTTCGCCTCCGGATGGAACTACTGGGTTCTTTACGTGCTGGTTGCTATGGCGGAACTCACCGCCGTCGGTAAATACATTCAATTCTGGTACCCGGAGATCCCCACCTGGGCGTCTGCGGCAGTCTTCTTCGTGCTGATCAACGCCATTAACCTGACCAACGTGAAAGTGTTTGGGGAAATGGAGTTCTGGTTCGCCATTATCAAAGTAATTGCCGTTGTAGCGATGATCATTTTTGGCGGCTGGTTGCTCTTCAGCGGCAACGGTGGCCCGCAGGCAACCGTACGCAACCTCTGGGAACAGGGCGGGTTCCTGCCGCACGGCATGACCGGCCTGGTAATGATGATGGCGATCATTATGTTCTCCTTCGGCGGTCTGGAGCTGGTGGGCATCACCGCCGCGGAAGCCGACAACCCGGAGCAGAGCATCCCGAAAGCCACAAATCAGGTTATCTACCGTATTCTGATCTTCTACGTGGGCTCCCTGGCGGTCCTGCTCTCCCTGCTGCCATGGACACGCGTCACGGCGGATACCAGCCCGTTTGTGCTGATCTTCCACGAGCTGGGCGACACCTTCGTGGCGAACGCGCTTAACGTCGTAGTGCTGACCGCCGCGCTCTCTGTTTATAACAGCTGCGTTTACTGCAACAGCCGTATGCTGTTCGGCCTGGCGCAACAGGGCAACGCACCGAAAGCGCTGCTTACCGTTGATAAACGTGGCGTACCGGTTAACACCATTATCGTGTCGGCGGTCGTGACGGCGCTTTGCGTTCTGATTAACTACCTGGCACCGGAATCGGCCTTCGGCCTGCTGATGGCGTTGGTGGTTTCCGCGCTGGTGATCAACTGGGCGATGATTAGCCTCGCGCACATCAAGTTCCGCCGCGCCAAGCAGCAGCAGGGCGTAACCACGCGCTTCCCTGCCCTGCTCTATCCGCTGGGGAACTGGGTTTGCCTGCTGTTCATGGCGGCCGTGCTGGTCATCATGCTCATCACGCCAGGCATGGCGATTTCCGTCTACCTCATCCCGGTGTGGATTGCGATCCTCGGCGTGGGCTATATGGTGAAACAGAAAAACGCCAAAACGGTGAAAGCGCACTAAGTGTTTTCTCGCTGTACCCGCGGTTGCGGGTACAGCGTCTTGTTACCTTCCTCACAAATTCACGCCAACAGCAAAATCCTCCATATCACCGCCCTTATATTGCAACGCATATATCCGTTTGCCAGCGAATAATTCTCTCCATACCGAAACCCGGAGATCTGTCGATGGATAACAACAAACTGTCAGTAAAAGAAAAGATCGGCTATGGCATGGGTGACGCCGGATGCAACATTATCTTTGGCGCCATCATGTTATTTGTTAACTATTTTTATACGGATATTTTTGGTCTGGCGCCTGCGCTGGTTGGGGTACTGCTGCTGTCCGTTCGCGTGATTGACGCCGTAACGGACCCAATCATGGGCGCGATTGCCGACCGTACCCGCAGCAAATATGGCCGATTTCGTCCATGGCTACTGTGGATTGCCTTCCCCTATGCGCTGTTCAGCATCCTGATGTTCACCACCCCAGAGTGGAGCTATAACAGCAAAGTTATCTATGCATTTGTCACCTACTTCCTGCTGTCGCTGACCTATACCGCCATCAACATTCCGTACTGCTCGCTCGGTGGCGTGATCACCAACGACCCAAAAGAGCGCGTAGCCTGCCAGTCCTATCGTTTTGTTATGGTCGGTATCGCCACGCTGCTGCTGTCGCTTACGCTCCTGCCAATGGCTGACTGGTTCGGTGGGGATAACAAAGCCAAAGGCTACCAGATGGCGATGACCGTGCTGGCGCTGATTGGTACCTGCATGTTCCTGTTCTGCTTCGCCACGGTGCGCGAGCGCGTTCGCCCGGCGGTACAAACCCACGACGAACTGAAAAACGACCTGAAGGATGTGTGGAAGAATGACCAGTGGGTGCGCATTCTGCTTCTGACGCTCTGCAACGTCTGCCCGGGCTTTATCCGCATGGCGGCCACCATGTATTACGTCACCTGGGTAATGGGGCAAAGCACCCATTTCGCCACGCTGTTTATCAGCCTGGGCGTTGTCGGCATGATGTTCGGCAGTATGCTGGCGAAAGTGCTGACCGACCGCTGGTGCAAGCTGAAGGTCTTCTTCTGGACCAACATCGCGCTGGCGATTTTCTCCTGCGCCTTCTACTTCTTCGACCCGAAAGCGACGACAACCATTGTTGTGCTTTACGTCCTGCTGAATATCCTGCACCAGATCCCATCCCCTCTGCACTGGTCACTGATGGCCGACGTGGACGACTACGGTGAATGGAAAACCGGGAAACGTATCACCGGGATAAGCTTTTCCGGCAACATCTTCTTCCTGAAGCTGGGTCTGGCGATTGCCGGGGCGATGGTTGGCTTCCTGCTCTCCTGGTACGGTTATGACGCGGGCGCAAAAGCGCAGAGCGCGGATGCCATCAACGGCATTGTGCTGCTCTTTACCGTCATTCCTGGCATTGGATATTTAATTACCGCGGGCGTTGTACGTCTGCTGAAAGTGGACCGTGAGACCATGAAGCAAATCCAGTCCGATCTGGAGAAGCGTCGCACCAACTATCGTGAACTGAGCGACTATCAGGAATTTAAAGCCGCTGAGACTAAATAAGGAAAGCCGAATGCAAACCTGGCCAAACCCGTTTATTGAACAACGCGCCGACCCGTATATCCTGCGTCACGAAGGACAATATTACTTTATCGCCTCCGTGCCGGAGTATGACCGGCTGGCGATCCGCCGCGCGGACTCGCTGGAAGATTTAGACAATGCCGAAGAGGTAGTTGTCTGGCGCAAGCCCGACACTGGCCCGATGAGCCAGCTGATCTGGGCACCGGAACTGCATCATATCGACGGCAAGTGGTACATCTACTTTGCCGCCACACATACCCAGGCGCTCGACGAACTCGGTATGTTCCAGCATCGCATGTTCGCCATTGAATGCGCAGATCGCGATCCGCTCACCGGTACATGGGTGGAAAAAGGGCAAATCAAAACCCCGTTTGACACCTTCGCGCTGGATGCCACTACCTTTGTGCATCAGGGCAAACGCTGGTATCTGTGGGCGCAAAAAGCCCCGGACATTTCCGGTAACTCCAATCTTTACCTGTGTGAAATGGAAAATCCGTGGACGCTGAAAGGCGAGCCGGTAATGCTCAGTAAACCGGAATATGACTGGGAGTGCCGCGGATTCTGGGTCAACGAAGGCCCGGCGGTGCTGTTCCATGGCGATAAGCTATTTATCAGCTATTCCGCCAGCGCCACCGACGAGAATTACTGCATGGGATTACTGTGGATAGACGTAGATGCCGATCCGCAAAACCCGGCTAACTGGCATAAATCCCCGCGCCCGGTGTTCGTCACCAGCTACGAAAACCGTCAGTATGGACCAGGCCATAACAGCTTTACGCAGACGCCGGAAGGCGACGATGTGCTGGTCTACCACGCGCGAAACTACACTGAAATTGAAGGCGATCCGCTTTACGATCCGAATCGCCACACTCGCCTGAAGCTCGTCCGCTGGGACGACAACGGGATGCCTGATTTCGGCATCCCGCCTGCGGATACGCTGTAACGACTTCGGCGCGCTGGGTCAGACCAGCGTGCCGTAAATCGTCAGCAACGCCACAATCACCACCACCACAAACGACGTTTTTTTCGCCATCGAGACGGCAGCTTTAGGCGTTTCGACTTTGTTCGTGTGCGGCTCGCGAGCCAGCGAGAATTGAGCCAGTCGGGTTAAGACCTGATACTGCGCGGTATGGCGGTCTGCAAGGGAGGCAAACCACGCTGGCAACGCCTTTTCACCGTGACCGATGAGGGCATAGACCACGCCGACCAGTCGCACCGGAAGCCAGTCGAGCACGTGCAGAATGGCATCAATGCCGGACTGGAGACGTTCATGCGGCGTAAGGTAGCGGGCAAGCCAGGTCTGCCAGGCGCGCAGAAAAGCATAGCCCATCAGCAGTACTGGTCCCCATGGACCGCCCACCACAAACCAGAACAGCGGCGCCAGGTAGTAACGGAAGTTAATCCACAGCAGCGCGTTTTGTAGCTCGCGCAGAAATTCGCGTTCATCGCAGTCCGGCGGTACGCCGTGGATCATCGTCAGCTCGCTCGCCATCGCGCCGCGCGCGTGGACATCATCCCGGGAAGCAGCTTTCAGATACGCGTGATAGTGCAAACGCACCTTGCCCGCGCCAATACACAACACGCCCAGCAGTATCCATACCACCAGCAGCGGCACGTTGAAAAAGAGGCCGTAAAGTGAGCGTAGCAACAGGAACGTAATCACCATCACACCTGCCGTCATAAGCAGCGTGCGTAGCATGGAAAAATGCCTGATCCGGCGGAATAACACTTCCAGCCGATGATCCAGATGCCAGTGCTCGCCGAGCTTAAACAGGCGTTCGGCGATCATAACCAGCAGCATGGTAAACAACGTCATGTTATCTCCTTATCTGACGACGTGGTAAGCATGGCGTGAAACCGGGACCAGTCAAACGCCGGGCCGGGGTCGGTTTTTCTTTCGGGGGCGATGTCGCTGTGCCCCGTAATGTTGTCTTTAATGGCGGGATAAAGCCCCACTAAAGTTTGCGTCACAGCAACCAGTTTCTGATATTGCGCATCGGTGTAAGGCGTGGTGTCCGTTCCTTCCAGTTCAATTCCAATGGAGAAATCATTGCACCGCTCGCGCCCCTGATACATCGACACGCCGGCATGCCAGGCTCGCTTATCAAAAGGAACATACTGAACGACTTCGCCATCACGGCGGATCAGGCAGTGCGCCGATACGCGCAAATGCGCAATCTCAGCAAAGTAAGGATGAGCATCGGGATCTATCGTTCCCGTGAATAACGCGTCGATCCACGGACCGCCAAACTCACCTGGCGGGAGACTTATGTTGTGAACCACCAGCAGTGTGGGCTTTTCATCCTCCGGGCGGCAATCGTGGTGCGGCGACGGTACATGTCGCGCGTCCACCAGCCATCCGTTTTCTAACAACATGCTGGAACTCCTTATCTATGGTGCTGTTACTCGGTTCAGAGTAGCATGTTTCAATATTATGATTCGTTACCAATTTGGAGTTTTATCATGCCGCCTCGCCGCTATAACCCCGACCACCGACGTGACGCGCTTCTGGAACGTATTAATAGTGATATCCCGGCAAGCGTTGCCCATGCCCTGAGAGAAGACCTCGGCGGTGACGTCAGCGCCGATAACGATATTACCGCCCAATTGTTGCCAAAAGAGACACGGTCGCACGCGGTAGTCATCACCCGCGAAGCGGGGGTTTTCTGCGGCAAACGCTGGGTTGAGGAGGTCTTTACCCAGCTGGCGGGCGACGAGGTGCAGGTAACATGGCACGTTGAGGACGGTGATGCGGTCACGGCAAATCAGCCACTGTTCGAGCTGGACGGCCCGTCCCGCGTCTTGCTGACCGGTGAACGCACCGCGCTCAATTTTGTGCAAACGCTCTCTGGCGTTGCCAGTGAAGTACGCCGCTACGTTGACCTGCTGGCAGGCACCCGCACGCAGCTACTGGATACCCGTAAAACCCTGCCGGGCCTGCGCACCGCGCTGAAATACGCCGTGCTCTGCGGCGGTGGCGCCAACCATCGTCTGGGGCTATCCGATGCCTTCCTGATCAAAGAGAACCACATTATTGCCTCTGGCTCGGTACGTCAGGCCGTGGAAAAAGCCTTCTGGCTGCATCCGGATGTGCCGGTTGAGGTGGAAGTGGAAACGCTGGATGAGCTGGACGAGGCCATTAAAGCGGGGGCTGACATCATCATGCTCGATAACTTCGACACGGAGCAGATGCGTGAAGCGGTCAAACGCACAAACGGCCAGGCGCAGCTTGAGGTGTCCGGCAACGTGACGTTCGACACCCTCCGCGAATTTGCTGAAACCGGCGTCGATTATATCTCCGTTGGCGCCCTGACCAAGCACGTACGAGCCCTGGACCTCTCGATGCGCTTCAAATAACTGATCTTCCCCTCTCCCCCCGGAGAGGGGAAATACGAAACCGCTCGCAATTACGCTGTCCTTCTCTGCAACACTGAATCATTTCCCTGAAAGCCCTTTCACGTTCGCGCTTTTGCCCCTCGTTTCTGCGCGCCGGTACTGCCACAGTAGCGCCACTTAACGTAAGGAGCAGATATGAACAGACAACAAGGATTTACCCTGATTGAGCTAATGGTGGTCATTGGCATTATTGCCATCCTGAGCGCGATTGGCATCCCGGCCTATCAGAACTACCTGCGAAAAGCAGCGCTCACCGATATGCTGCAAACGTTCATCCCCTACCGCACCGCTATTGAGCTTTGCGCCCTGGATCGTGGTGGTGTGGATCGCTGCGACGCAGGAACCAATGGCATCCCCTCCCCGACTACCACGCGTTACGTTTCAGCGATGAGCGTGGCGAAGGGGGTCGTATCGTTAACAGGGCAGGAAAGCCTTAACGGACTTGAAGTGCTCATGACACCGATCTGGAGCGATGGTAACGGTATGACGGGCTGGACGCGTGCCTGCAACATTGCGTCCGACACGGCGCTCAGACAAGCCTGTGAAGATGTTTTCCGCTTCGACAACAACTGACAGGAGTGGACAATGAACACCGAACAGCTTATGACGCTCTGTCAGCGCTATCACGCACTGCTACTCGCAAGCGACACCGAGATGATCAGCATTGCGGTGGTGGGTAATCCTGCCTCTGAGCTGATGGAAGCGTTACGCTTCGCCACGCAGAAACGTATTGATATTGAGTGCTGGACGGCCGAACGGATGGAAAAACGGCTTCAGTCCCTCTCATCATCACACCTGCCGGGAATAGCGCCAAACTCAGCCGCTGACGTGCTCAGTACAACGTTGCAGCAGGCAGTGAACCAGCGGGCTTCTGACATCCATATTGAACCGACGGAGCACGGCTACCAGATCCGTTTGCGAATCGACGGTGTTCTCTACCCGCAACCGCCGGTTTCCGCCGCCCTCGGTACGACGCTTGCCGCACGCCTGAAGGTGCTGGGCCAACTGGATATTGCGGAGCGCCGCCTGCCGCAGGACGGTCAGTTTACGGTGGAGCTGGCAAGCGTCCCCGTCTCTTTTCGTATCGCAACCCTTCCCTGTAGCGGTGGAGAAAAAATCGTGCTTCGTCTGCTTCACCAGGTACAGCAGGCTCTGGAGCTTGAACTGCTGGGGATGAGTGCAGACCAGCAGGCCCGTTTTGCCGGGGCGCTTAACAGCCCTCAGGGGTTGATTCTGGTCACCGGCCCGACCGGTAGCGGGAAAACGGTGACGCTGTACAGTGCGTTACAGGCGCGAAATACCCCTGACGTTAATATTTGCAGCGTGGAAGATCCCGTTGAAATCCCGCTTGCAGGCTTAAACCAGACGCAGATTAATCCGCGCGCGGGGCTGACCTTCCAGAGCGTGCTGCGTGCCCTGCTCAGGCAGGATCCTGACATCATTATGGTGGGTGAAATTCGTGACGGCGAAACGGCAGAAATTGCCATTAAGGCGGCGCAAACCGGGCATCTGGTGCTGTCCACCCTTCATACTAATTCGACGACTGAAACGCTGGTACGGTTGCAACAGATGGGCGTCGCGCGCTGGATGATCTCTTCGGCACTCTCGATGGTGATTGCCCAGCGGCTGGTGCGTCGTTTATGCCCGTACTGCCGACAGGAAGCCAGCCGCCACACCGAATTACCTCGCACGCTGTGGCCCCGGCCGCTTCCTCGCTGGCAACCCACCGGTTGCGAACGCTGCTACCACGGTTTTTATGGTCGCGTAGCCATTTTTGAAGTGCTCGTCATCGACGACACGCTGCGGCAGGCCATCGCCAGCGGAGCAAGCACGGAGGTGATTGGGTCCAGCGCACGTCAGGCGGGAATGACCTCTTTGTTTGAGCATGGCTGCATGGCCGTGGAGCAAGGGCTGACCACGCTCGAAGAGCTGTTGCGCGTCCTGGGAATGCCCGATGGCTGCTAATTCGCTCTGGCGCTGGCGTGCCCTGACCACCGAGGGGGAGGTGCAAACCGGCACCCTCTGGGCCATCGACCGTAACGCAGCTTACACGGCTCTGGTGCTTAAACAGCTGCACCCGCTGGCGCTAAAACGCTGCCAGCAGCGACACCGATGGCAGGTGCAACACTGCTACGATATTTTTCGCCAGCTCGCCACGCTGCTACAGGCCGGACTTACGCTGTCCCAAAGCCTGCACATGCTGGCGGAACAGCATCCTTTGAAGCACTGGCAGGCGCTGCTGCACAGTCTTGCTGATGACCTGAGCGAAGGTTGCGCCCTGTCAGAGGCCATGAAGAAATGGCCAGAGGTGTTTAGCCCCCTTTATGTCTCGATGGTGAAGACGGGTGAGCTGACGGGTAAGCTCGAAGCCTGCTGCCGTCAGCTTGCGCAGCAACAAAAATCCCAGCAGCAGCTCAGTGCAAAGGTGAAGAAAGCGCTGCGCTATCCGCTGATCATCCTGACGCTGGCCGTTTTCGTGGTGCTGGCGATGGTCACGCTGGTGTTGCCTGAGTTTGCTGCAATCTACAAAACGTTCAACACCCCGCTCCCTTTGCTCACGCAGGCAGTCATGGGGCTGGCGGCCCTGGTTCAGGCGCATATGCTCACCCTTTTGGCCCTGCTCGTGGCAATGGTTGTCATCGCCTGTAAGCTGCGGCGGCATCCGCGCTGGCAGTACGTCCTGTTACATGTACCGGTGATGGGCACGCTGATGCGTGGGCAAAAACTGGGGCAAATTTTTACCGTGCTGTCATTAACCCAGCAGGCCGGGATTGCCTTTTTACAAGGACTGGAGAGTGTGGAGGAAACCGTTGAGAGTGGCTACTGGCAGGAGAAACTCCGTGAGATACGCAGCGATATCGAACAGGGGATGCCCGTGTGGTCCTCCTTCCAGAAGGCCTCTGTTTTTACGCCACTGTGTATTCAGCTCATTCGCACCGGAGAAGTGTCGGGTTCACTGGATGTGATGCTGATGAATCTGGCCCGCCATCATACGGAACAGACATTTCAGCAGGCAGACAATCTGGCGGCGCTTCTTGAGCCTTTTCTACTGGTCGTGACAGGTCTGATTATTGGCACGCTGGTGGTGGCAATGTATCTGCCGATTTTCCATCTGGGGGATGCAATGAGCGCGGGGTAATGCTGGCGCACGGACGCGCGCCAGCCGTAGCCGTCAGAGGCTATTAAATACGCGGTTTTCCTGCTCCTGAACGCGGATAAACGTCGTGCGTTTCGTCAGCTCTTTCAGGCGGGAAGCCCCAACGTAGGTGCAGGCAGAACGCAGACCGCCGAGGATATCGCGCGCCGTGTTTTCGACCGGGCCGCGCAGTGGCAGCTTCACGGTTTTACCTTCCGCCGCACGGTATTTCGCGACACCACCCACGTGACGGGTCATCGCAGATTCAGAGCTCATTCCGTAGAACAGCATGAATTTCTCACCGTTCTCTTCCACCACGGTACCGCCGCTCTCTTCGTGGCCTGCCAGCATGCCGCCGAGCATCACGAAGTCCGCGCCGCCGCCGAAGGCTTTCGCCACATCGCCTGGCATGGTGCAGCCACCGTCGCTGATGATCTGGCCGCCCAGACCGTGCGCGGCGTCAGCGCATTCAATTACCGCAGACAGCTGCGGATAACCCACACCGGTTTTCACGCGCGTGGTGCAAACGGAGCCCGGGCCAATGCCCACTTTCACAATGTCGGCCCCGGAGAGGATCAGCTCTTCACACATTTCACCGGTCACCACGTTGCCCGCGATGATGGTTTTGGTTGGCCAGGCTTCACGCGCCTTGCTGACGAACTGGACGAAATGCTCGGAATAACCATTTGCCACGTCAATGCAGACAAAATTCAGCGCCGGATTGGCGTTCAGGATCTGTTTGGTTTTCTCGAAATCTGCATCAGACGTACCGGTCGAGACCATCACATGCTTCACCACGTCAGCCGAGGCGGAGGCGACAAACGCATTCCACTCCTCAGGGCTGTAGTGTTTATGTACCGCAGTAAGGATGTCGAATTGCGCCAGCGCGGTCGCCATCTCGAAGGTCCCGACGGTGTCCATGTTGGCCGCGATAATCGGCACGCCAGACCACGTCTGACCGGAATGCTTAAAGGTGAATTGACGTTCGAGTTCAACGTCTGAGCGACTTTTCAGTGTAGAGCGTTTAGGGCGGATAAGAACGTCTTTGAAACCTAACTTCAGATCTTCTTCGATACGCATGTGCGGATTCCTGGGGTTAGAGGCAAATATATTAAAAGCACAACTCCAGTGACGCTATCATACGCACTAATACCTGCTCCGCAAGACTGCGAAATTCTCTTTTTTTACGCTACAATCCTATAAATTTACCTGGTAAAAAGCGGGTAAAGAGAGCTAAACATTGGCTGTTGTAAGTTTGAATTTTAAGCAACTGATTTTAAAACTGAATAATTCCCAGGATCTGATTTAATGGGGTATATCGTCGCATTAACCGGCGGCATCGGTAGTGGTAAAAGCACCGTTGCGCACGCGTTTGCTCGTCTCGGCATCACGATTATCGACGCCGATATCATTGCCCGTCAGGTGGTAGAACCCAATACACCCGCCTTAAACGCCATCGAAGCGCATTTTGGTCGCCGTGTGATACAGGCTGACGGCACCCTGAATCGTCGGCAGCTGCGTGAGTGCATATTTTCCGATCCGGCGGAAAAAGCCTGGCTTAATGCCCTGCTCCACCCCATTATCCACCAGGAAACTCAGCGTCAGATTGCCGCAGCCAGTTCGCCCTATGTGTTGTGGGTGATCCCGTTACTGGTGGAAAATCAGCTTCAAAATAAAGCAAATAGAACGCTGGTGATTGACGTTTCCCGCGAAACGCAAATCCAGAGAACCATGGCGCGTGACCATGTTTCACGCGAGCATGCTGAACAAATTCTTGCCGCACAGGCCACGCGCGAAGCGCGCCTCGCCGTTGCGGATGATGTTATTGATAATAACGGCGCACCAGATGCCATTGCATCGGATGTTGCTCGTCTGCACGCGAAGTATCTGACCTTCGCCGCGCAGGCCGTTGCACAGGAAAAACCATAATGTCGACTCATATCCTTTTTGAGCATCCGCTTAACGAAAAAATGCGTACCTGGCTACGCATAGAATTTCTTATTCAACAACTTTCACAACATCTGCCCGTCAACGATCATGCCACCGCGCTGCATTTTTTCCGCAACGTGGGCGATCTGCTGGATGTGATTGAACGCGGCGATGTCCGCACTGAGCTGTTGAAAGAGCTGGAGCGCCAGCAGCGTAAATTACAGGCCTGGGCCGAAGTACCGGGCGTAGATACAAGTCGAATTGACGCTTTACGCCAGCAGCTAAAAAACAGCAGCGCGACGCTGATGGCCGCGCCGCGCGTTGGACAATTTTTACGCGAGGACCGTCTGATTGCGCTGGTGCGTCAGCGTCTGAGCATACCGGGCGGTTGCTGTAGCTTTGACCTTCCAACGCTGCATATGTGGCTGCACATGCCGCAGGAACAGCGCGATCGCCAGGTAAACAGCTGGATGGGCAGTCTGGAGCCGATGAATCAAACGTTATCCCTGATCCTCGATCTTGTGCGTAACTCTGCCCCGTTCCGCAAGCAGACCAGTCTCAACGGTTTTTATCAGGATAACGGCGACGACGCCGATCTTCTGCGTTTGAATCTCTCTCTTGGCGAGCAGCTTTACCCGCAAATTTCCGGACATAAAAGCCGTTTCGCGATCCGCTTTATGCCGCTGGACAGTGAGCATGGCACCGTGCCGGAACGCCTCGATTTTGAACTGGCCTGTTGTTAAGGAGTGCCGATGTCTGACGTAACCACCGTAAACTGCCCAACCTGTGGGAAAACTGTCGTCTGGGGAGAAGTGAGTCCATTTCGCCCATTCTGCTGCAAACGCTGTCAACTTATAGACCTGGGCGAATGGGCGGCGGAAGAGAAACGCATTCCGAGCGAAGGCGATCTCTCGGATAGCGATGACTGGAGCGAAAACCAGCAGTAACATTAAAAGCCTGCTGGCGCTTCGCTTAGCAGGCCTACGGTTGTGCGACCAGCCGGAGGATCACAGGCTCATTGGCAGGCGGGAATTTTTCCGCATCGCTGGCCTGAAGCTCAATCCAGTTACCCGGCTGCCCCTCTTTTCCCCATGGCTCACCTTCCCAGTTTTCCACCAGCCAGAACCAGAGCGTGATGTGCCTGTCCGGAAACTGGTACTCCAGCTTATCGAACAGCGTTGCGTCAAGCGGGGTGATCCCCACCTCTTCCTGAAGCTCACGCACCAGCGCCTGCTCCGGCGTTTCACCTGATTCGATTTTCCCGCCGGGGAATTCCCATTTGTTGGCCATATGCGCATCGGCGGCACGTTGGGTAATGAAGATCTGGTTTTGCGGGTTGCGAATGATCCCGACAGCAATTTGCAGTGTTTTCATCATGTCACGTCCATAAAAAAGGCGCAGATATCTGCGCCTTTTCGGTTTGTTATGTTCTTAGCTCAGGCGGCCGTGGCACGCCTTGTATTTTTTGCCGGAACCGCATGGGCACGGATCGTTACGACCGACTTTACGATCGCCCGTCTGCGCTGCGATTGCCGCTGCGGCTTCGCTCTCATCGGTCTGATGACTCAGCTGCTGCATCTGTGCCAGACGCTCAGCTTCTTCACGACGCTGCTGCTCCATCGCTTCCACTTCTTCCGGCATACGCACCTGAACTTTGCTCAGAGTGCTGATGACTTCATACTTCAGCGACTCCAGCATGGCAGCAAACATGGAGAAGGATTCACGCTTGTACTCCTGCTTCGGATCTTTCTGCGCATAACCACGCAGGTGGATACCCTGACGCAGGTAGTCCATTGCCGCCAGGTGCTCTTTCCACAGGGAGTCCAGGGTCTGCAACATTACGCCTTTCTCGAAGTGACGCATCATCTCAGCGCCAACCACTTCTTCCTTACGCTTGTAGACGTCCAGCGCGGTTTCGTAGATACGCTCGCGCAGGGTCTCTTCGTGCAGCTCAGGCTCTTTGTCCAGCCACTCTTTGATTGGCAGTTCGAGGTCGAAGTCGTTTTTCAGACGTTCCTGCAGGCCTTCGATATCCCACATCTCTTCCAGAGACTGCGGTGGAATGTGCGCGTCGATAGTGGCTTTGAACACATCTTCGCGAATGCTGTTGATGGTTTCGCTCACGTCGGACACGTCCAGCAGTTCGTTACGCTGGGTATAGATTGCACGACGCTGGTCGTTGGCAACGTCATCATATTCCAGCAGTTGCTTACGAATGTCGAAGTTGCGGCTTTCTACTTTACGCTGGGCGTTGGCAATCGCTTTGGTAACCCACGGGTGCTCGATCGCTTCGCCAGGTTTCATGCCCAGTTTACGCATCATGCCGGACACACGGTCAGAGGCGAAAATACGCATCAGCGCATCTTCCATGGACAGATAGAAGCGGGAAGAACCGGCATCACCCTGACGGCCCGCACGACCGCGCAGCTGGTTATCGATACGACGAGATTCATGACGCTCGGTACCAATGATGTGCAGACCACCGGATGCCAGCACCGCGTCGTGACGCACCTGCCAGTCGGCTTTTATCTGCGCGATTTGCTCCGGGGTTGGGTTTTCCAGCTCGGCCACTTCGGCCTGCCAGCTACCGCCGAGCATAATATCGGTACCACGACCCGCCATGTTGGTAGCGATGGTTACGGCAGCCGGGTAACCCGCCTGCGCAACGATATCTGCTTCTTTAGCGTGGAACTTGGCGTTCAGCACGTTGTGCTTGATGCCCGCCTTGGTCAGCTCGTTAGACACCACTTCAGATTTCTCGATGGAGATGGTCCCCACCAGAACCGGCTGGCCCTTCGCGGTACGATCGCGAATATCTTCGATGATCGCCTGGATTTTTTCCGCTTCGGTCATGTATACCAGGTCCGGCATATCCTTACGGATCATTGGACGGTTGGTTGGTACAACCACGGTATCCAGCTTATAGATGGAGCTAAACTCAAACGCTTCGGTATCTGCGGTACCGGTCATCCCCGCCAGCTTCTCGTACAGACGGAAGTAGTTCTGGAAGGTGATGGAGGCCAGCGTCTGGTTTTCGTTCTGAATATCCACGCCTTCTTTCGCTTCCACGGCCTGGTGCAGACCATCGGACCAGCGACGTCCCTGCATGGTACGACCGGTGTGTTCATCGACGATGATGACTTCACCGTCTTTAACGATGTAGTCAACGTCGCGGGTGAACAGGGCGTGCGCGCGCAGTGCAGCCGTTACGTGGTGCATCAGCATGATGTTGCTCGGGGAGTACAGAGACTCGCCCTCTTCCATAATGCCTTCAGCCACCAGCAGCTCTTCGATTTTCACCAGGCCGCGTTCGGTCAGGTTGACCTGACGCGCTTTTTCATCCACGGAGAAGTGACCTTCACCCTGGAAAGTATCGGAGTCTTCTTTCTCCTGACGCAGCAGGTGTGGAATGATTTTGTCGACTTTACGGTACATCTCGGAGCTGTCTTCGGCCGGGCCGGAGATGATCAGCGGGGTACGCGCTTCATCGATCAGAATGGAGTCAACCTCATCCACCAGCGCATAGTGCAGTTTACGCTGGACGCGCTCTTCAGGGCTGAACGCCATGTTGTCACGCAGGTAGTCGAAGCCGTATTCGTTGTTGGTGCCGTAGGTGATGTCCGCGTTGTAGGCTTCACGCTTCGCAGGTGCCGGCAGGCCGGACATGTTAATGCCCACGGTCATGCCGAGGAATTCGAACAGTGGACGGTTATTTTCGGCGTCGCGTTGCGCCAGATAGTCGTTGACGGTAACAACGTGAACGCCCTTACCCGTCAGCGCATTCAGGTAAGCCGGCAGCGTTGCAGTCAGGGTTTTACCTTCACCGGTACGCATTTCCGCGATGCAGCGCTCGTTGAGCACCATCCCGCCCAGCAGCTGCACGTCGAAGTGACGCATGCCGAACACGCGTTTACTGGCCTCACGTACTACGGCAAAGGCTTCCGGGATCAGGCTTTCTAAGGTTTCGCCTTTCTCCAGACGCGCACGGAACTCCGCGGTTTTTGCTTTCAGTTCATCATCAGAGAGCTTCTCCATCGCCGGTTCCATACCGTTGATGACGTTCACAGCTTTGCGCATGCGGCGCAGGGTACGATCGTTACGACTACCAAAAACTTTGGTTAACAATTTGATTAGCATAATAAATTCTCAAACGCCCCAGTCGGGCAGATAAATTAAGGTATTGAAAAAGATTAATTTAGCTGAGGCGTTGAGGCCCGGCACGGATGCCGTGAACCTGGCTAATCCAGGCCGAAACAGAGAAGGATGCGGGGGAAACAAAAGCAGTTTGCGCCGTCTGACTCACGGTCACAGGCGGCTGGTTGTCCTGCGTCAGAAGCGCATTGAGCGTATCGAGCAGAGCAAGGTGCTGAGCCTGGACCGGCAGCGTTTCTTCAGCAACAGGCATCGTCTGCGGCGCCATCGCGAACGACAGATGGCGAATAACCGTGCGAATCGCGTGTTGCTGCCAGTAATCAACGGAGAAATTGGGACGACGGCTGGCTTCAAGCCATGCGAGATTAGTGAAGTTAACCCGCGTGGTGAGATCGTGTTTGGTCGTCGTGGAACGTGCTGGCGTTGCCGCGTCTGCGCTGTTGCTGAGCACAGGCAAGCCGAGACTCGCCGCGACCATCCCCAATAAGAGATGCGGCCAGAAGTAACGTCTGCCAAATTGTCGCCAGCGCGTCAGTATTCCGCTCACTTGCTCCACCACGTTCGCCCGCCAGTGCAGGCTGAGTTCAGTTATTCTTTTTTAGCGCCCAGATATTACCACTAAAGCCAATACACGACAGCAGGAATGACACCTTGCAGCAGGTAAAAACGGTCATTAATGCAGCGAACACACCGTTATTTGGCACCCAACACAGGCCAGGGGTGAGAGAGACAAATCCAGAAAGGGCAGAAATAAAAACGACTGGCTTCCCTGGTCGGAGAGAGTACCAGGTGAACCAGTCGCTTTTCTTACGAAACGGCTTTAACCGTTACGCCAGGACCATAGTCGGGGCTTTGAACGCCAGCGGCAGTTCAGCTTCGTCTTCGAAGGTCACATATTCCCAGGCTTCCTGTTTTGCCAGGACGGCCTGCAACAGTTTGTTGTTCAGTGCATGACCGGATTTAAACGCGGTAAAGGCACCAATGATGTTGTGACCACACATGAAGAGGTCGCCGATCGCGTCCAGCATTTTGTGACGAACAAATTCATCTTCAAAACGCAGACCGTCTTCGTTCAGTACGCGATAATCGTCAACAACGATGGCACAATCGAAGCTGCCGCCCAGGCACAGGCCGCGGGATTGCAGATATTCGATATCACGCATAAAGCCGAAGGTACGTGCTCGGCTGATCTGACGCATGAACGCATCCGCAGAGAAGTTCATCGCATAGCGCTGGGTGCTGGAGTCAATCGCCGGATGGTTAAAATCGATGGTGAAGTCCAACGAGAAACCATTGTACGGTTTGAATTCAGCCCATTTGTCGCCATCTTCGACGCGAACGGTCTCTTTAATGCGAACAAATTTCTTCGCGCAGTTCAGTTCTTCGATGCCGGCATCCAGCAACAAATAAACGAACGGAGCAGCACTCCCGTCCATGATCGGGATTTCTGGCGCATCGACTTCAACCATAATGTTGTCGATACCCAGACCCGCCAGGGCGGCGTTCAGGTGCTCTACGGTAGAAATCCGCACGTCATGCTCGTTCACCAGACAAGTACAGAGCATAGTATCACGCACAGATTTGGCATCGGCCGGAAAATCTACCGGTGGATTCAAGTCGGTGCGACGATAGATGACCCCGGTATTGGCCGGCGCAGGGCGTAACGTCAGTGTGACTTTCTTGCCGGTATGTAAACCGACACCCGTCGCCTGAACGATACGTTTAAGTGTCCTTTGTTTGATCATCGTATAATCTCGCCAAATTAACTATCCAACCGAGAGTGTATATCACTAACGGTGGGCCAGTTTAGCACAAAGAGCGCAAATCCCCAAATTCCAGCCAATTCTTAGTCAGCTTGCTTACGCAGGAACGCCGGGATATCCAGATAATCTGGCTCTTTTGCCGTTTGTGGAGTCGGGTCGTTCACCACTTTCGCAGCCGGTTTTTGCTCCTGAGTCAGAGGCGACATACCGTGCTGCTGGTAACGATCCATCACCGGTTGCTGAGTCTGTTTGTTGGTCACGAGGGTGATCTCAGGACGCTTGTCCATACCGATACCGGTGGCCACAACGGTCACACGCAGTTCGTCGTTCATTTCCGGGTCAAGGGACGTACCGATAACAACGGTAGCGTTGTCAGAGGCGAATGCACGGATGGTGTTACCCACGGTTTCGAACTCATCCAGACGCAGGTCAAAGCCAGCGGTAATGTTGACCAGCACGCCGCGCGCGCCAGACAGATCGATATCTTCCAGCAGTGGAGAAGAGATCGCCATTTCAGCGGCTTCTTCCGCACGGTCTTCACCGCTCGCCACGCCAGAGCCCATCATCGCGTAGCCCATCTCGGACATCACTGTGCGAACGTCTGCAAAGTCAACGTTCATCAGGCCAGGACGGGTAATCAGTTCAGCGATACCCTGAACCGCGCCTTTCAGCACGTCGTTTGCCGCGCCAAAGGCGTCCAGCAGAGAGATACCGCGACCCAGCACTTTCAGCAGCTTGTCGTTCGGAATGGTAATCAGAGAGTCCACGTGCTTGGACAGCTCGGTGATACCCTGCTCCGCGAAAGCCATACGCTTCTTACCTTCAAAGTTGAAAGGCTTGGTCACGACAGCAACGGTCAGAATACCTAAATCTTTAGCGACTTCCGCCACAACGGGTGCTGCACCGGTACCTGTACCGCCGCCCATACCCGCTGCGATGAAGACCATGTCTGCACCGTCCAGTGCAGCGCGCAGCGCTTCACGATCTTCTTCAGCCGCGTTGCGGCCCACTTCCGGGTTAGCCCCTGCTCCCAGACCTTTGGTGATGCCACCACCGATCTGAATCGTCTGGCCAACAGCCGTTTTACGCAGCGCCTGCGCATCGGTGTTCACCGCGAAGAATTCAACACCTTCGATGCGCTCGCGCACCATGTGCTCTACGGCGTTACCGCCGCCGCCACCGACGCCGATGACTTTAATCACCGCGTCGTTGGTTAATTCCATAGGTTCAAACATAATCTCTCTCTCCGTTGTGCCTGTCGCCCGAGACCGCTAATTCTCTCCGGTCTCTTAAAAAATTAAAATTCTTTTCGCAACCAGGTGTTAAGTCGTTTGACCCACGACCCCACCGAGACGCGTTTTTCCACCTCTGCCTCACCACTTAAATGGGATTCTTTCCCGTAGTGCAGCAGGCCCACCGCCGTTGAATAGTACGGCTCCTGAGCATAATCCGTTAAACCGGTGATATTCAGCGGCGCACCAATACGCACCTGCGTATGGAACACGCGCTGAGCGCAGGCCGCAAGACCTTCAATTTGCGCTGCCCCGCCGGTTAATACAATCCCCGCTGCGAGATGATGTTTCACACCCTGCTGGCGAAGCTGTTCCTGTAACTGCAAAATCTCTTCGTTGACCAGGTTGAGCAGCTCGGTATAACGCGGCTCAATTACCTCAGCCAGCGTCTGGCGTTGCAAACTGCGCGGCGGTCGACCGCCTACGCTCGGTACTTCAACGCTCTCGTCTTTGCCGACGATAGAGCCCAGCGCGCAACCGTGGCGCACTTTAATCGCCTCTGCATCGCTCGGTGGCGTACCAAAGGCGTAAGCGATATCGCTGGTCACCACATTCCCGGCGTACGGGATCACTTTGGTGTGGCGCAACGCACCGCCGGTATAGACAGCCATGTCCATTGTACCACCACCAATATCGACCACACAGACGCCCAGTTCACGTTCGTCTTCGGTCAGCACGGAATAGCTCGCGGCAAGTCCGGCGAAAATTAGTTGGTCAACTTTCAGGCCACAACGTTCAACGGCTTTTACAATGTTCTTCGCCATATCGTTGTGACATGTGATCAGGTGCACTTTTGCCTGCATACGTACGCCCGACAGACCGACCGGATTCTTGATACCTTCCTGGTAGTCGATCGCGTATTCTTGCGGGATCACATGCAGCACACGGTGCTCGTCGCGAACACGCACGGATTTCGCCGTGTGGACAACGTTCTCAACGTCTTCCTGCGTCACTTCTTCTTCAGAAATCGGCACCATACCGATTTCATTCTGGCAACTGATGTGCTTACCAGAAAGGGCCAGATAGACAGAGGAAATCTGGCAATCTGCCATCAATTCAGCCTGGTCGATGGCGCGCTGAACGCATTTCACCACCGACTCAAGGTCGTTTACCCCACCTTTATCCATACCACGGGAAGGGCAACTGCCCACGCCAATGATATTGACCATACCGTCGGGCAGAACTTCCCCTACCAAAGCGGCAACCTTCGCGGTGCCAATCTCCAGTCCTACTACCAATTTTCTGTCCGTCGACTTGATCATTGTTGTTCTGCCTGTACCTGTGCCTGATTTTGTTGCTGATTAGGTTCCTCGACCGGAGCCGGCTCCCAACCGACTGCTGCGCCTGAGTCATAGCGCAAATCAACGTAGCTTATCCGTTTGCCATCCGTCTGCGCCTGCTGCTGTAAAACCGGGTAAAGTTCTACAAAACGCGCCAGACGTTTCATTGTGTCGCCGCGGCCAAGATTGAGCTTAATGCCATTCGTTAAGGTCAGCTGCCAGGAACGGCGCGCCGTCATCGCAGCATCTTTTAACGTAAAGCGATCCTTAGCCAGCACCTGCCCCATCTCACGAAAACCCTGCAATACTTCGTTTTCGCTGCCTTCCGGGCCATACAACATCGGTAAATTCTGCTTGTTGACACGATCGCTCGGGACGCTGAACGAATTTCCGTCTACGTCAACCATATGCTGATCATTCCAACGCGCAATCGGCACATATTCAACCAGATGAATCTTCAATTCATCAGGCCATTGCTTTCTGACACTCGCCTGTTTTATCCACGGCAGACGTTCAATCTGGCTCTGGATAATGTTGACGTCCTGCGTCATAAAGGTGCCAGGCGACCCCAGCGCCAGAATTGACTGGCGAATGTCATCGTTACGCGTGTAGTGACGCTCTCCGGTCACTACCAGCTTCGACAGCGGCAACCGCTGTGCGTCTTCCATCCAGCCCAGCACCATCCAGCCGCTGATAAACACGGTGCACAGCACCCCGAGCAGGAAGATAATCCCTGCAAGACGCGTTCCATTACTCCGGCGCGAAGAAGAATATTCTTCTTCGTCATCGCGGTTGCGCGTGTTCAACGCAGCCTGAGACATATCAGCCCGCCTGGTCCAGAATACGTACGACTAATTGCGAGAAGCTCATTCCCGCCTGACGCGCCGCCATCGGCACAAGGCTATGGCTGGTCATACCCGGAGACGTGTTTGCTTCCAGCAGATAAAATTGCCCATCACCGTCAAGCATCACATCAATTCGTCCCCAGCCTCGGCATCCCAAAACATTCCAGGCTTTAAGCACCAGAGACTGTAATTCCGCTTCACGTTGTGCTTCAAGGCCAGCTGGGCAGAAATATTGCGTCTCATCAGAGAGATACTTCGCCTCATAATCATAGAAGACTCCGGCGGGTTGGATGCGTATTGACGGTAAAATTTCTTCACCAAGCATCGCGACGGTAAATTCCGGCCCGCTAAGCCATTTTTCAATCAGAACTTCTTCATCATGTTGAAATGCCAGTGCTAAAGCGTCAGCCAAATCTACAGCTTTATCAACTTTGGACATTCCCACGCTCGACCCTTCACGGCTAGGCTTCACAATAACCGGTAAGCCCAGTGACGCAATGCGTGTATTAACGCTGTCCGACAAGCCCAATTCAAATTCACGGCGCGTCAGTGCAACCCATGGCGCAACGGGCAGACCCGCCCCCTGCCACAGCAGTTTGCTGCGCAGTTTATCCATGGAGATGGCGGATGCCATCACGCCGCTGCCGGTGTACGGCATACCGATCAACTCCAGCAGCCCCTGCAACGTGCCGTCTTCACCGCCGCGGCCATGCAACGCGATAAAGGCTTTATCGAAGCCCATCGCTTTCAGCTGCGTAACGTCCACCTCTTTCGGATCAACCGGATGCGCGTCCACGCCACCTTCACGCAGGCCCGCCAGCACGGCAGCGCCCGAATTCAGAGAAACCTCGCGTTCGGCGGAAGTGCCGCCAAACAGGACAGCAATCTTATCAGCCATGACGCTCGTCCTCCTGAGTTTGCGGCTTCAGTTTGATTTCAGCTAAGGTACGGGCGATTTTGCCGATATTTCCCGCACCCTGAATCAGGATCAGATCGTTACCCGTCAGGACCGGGGCAAGCATTTCAGCTACCTGCACCGGGTCGGGGACCAGGATAGGGTCCACTTTACCGCGTCCGCGGATGGTACGACATAAAGACCGACTGTCCGCGCCCGGAATCGGCGCTTCACCCGCGGCATAAACATCCAGCATCAGCAGGGTATCGACCTGCGAAAGGACGTTGGCAAAATCGTCATACAGATCGCGGGTACGTGTGTAACGGTGCGGCTGGAAGATCATGACCAGATTCTTTTCCGGCCAACCCGCGCGTGCCGCTTTGATGGTTGCGTCCACCTCCGTCGGATGGTGACCGTAGTCATCGACCAGCATCGCAGAACCTGGCTTACCGTTTACTGGCTCCAGTGGGAACTCACCCAGGAAGTCGAAGCGACGGCCCGTTCCCTGGAAGCTTTCCAGCGCGCGCAGGATCGCCTCATCATCAATGCCTTCTTCCGTTGCAACAGCCACCGCCGCCGCCGCATTCAGGGCATTGTGACGTCCCGGCGCGTTCAGGGTGACATGCAGGAGCTCTTTATCCTGGCGTGCCAGGGTGAAATGTCCCTGCGCACCAATCTGCTTATAATCTTCCACGCGTACATCAGCGTCTTCGCTGAAGCCGTAGGTGGTAATTTGACGCCCGACGCGCGGCAGCAGCTCGCGGATCACCGGGTCGTCCACGCACATCACCGCACGGCCATAGAACGGCAGGTTGTGCAGGAAGTTAATAAAGGTCTGCTTTAAGTTCTCGAAGTCGCCCTGGTAGGTATCCATATGGTCAGCTTCGATATTGGTGACGATAGCCACCATCGGCTGCAAATGCAGGAACGACGCGTCGCTTTCATCCGCTTCCGCAATCAGATAACGGCTGTGGCCCAGACGCGCATGCACGCCAGCGGCTTTCACCAGACCACCGTTAACGAACGTTGGGTCGAGACCCGCTTCCGCATAAATGCTGGAGACCATCGCTGTTGTTGTGGTTTTACCGTGCGTACCGGCCACCGCAATGCCGTGACGGAAACGCATCAGTTCAGCCAGCATTTCCGCGCGACGGATCACCGGAATGCGCGCCTCATGCGCCGCAACGATTTCCGGGTTATCCGCGGAGATCGCGCTGGACACTACAACCACGCTCGCATCGCTCACGTTTTCCGGGCGATGATTGAAATAGATAGTCGCCCCCAGCGACGCCAGCTGCTGCGTAACAGGGTTTGGCGCCAGGTCAGACCCGCTGATCTGATAGCCTTCGTTAGCTAACACTTCGGCAATACCGCCCATGCCAGCACCACCGATGCCGACAAAGTGAATGTGCCGGACGCGACGCATCTCGGGCACGATAGAACGCAGTTTTGCCAGTTGTTGTGTATTCATTCTCTAAACGCCATCGACTACTTCAAAAAAATCGTGCAGCGCAACACGCGCTGCGAGAATTATGCCTGGGCTGCCAGGCTCACTTCTTTTGCCACCCGTTCCGTTGCATCCGGGATAGCGGTCGCGCGTGCGCGTTGCGCCATCTCCAGTAATACATCCCGGTTCCAGCCCGCCAGGGTAGTAGCGACCGCATCAGCGGTAAATTGTGGCTGCTCAAAAATTTTTGCGGCACCAGCTTTCTCAAGCGGCAGCGCATTCCAGTACTGCTGTCGGTCTTTGTGCTGGAACGGCACAAAAAGCGCTGGCAAACCGGCGGCGGCGATTTCGCTCACCGTCAGCGCGCCCGAGCGACAGACCACGACATCGGCCCAGGCATAGGCTGCGGCCATATCATCAATAAATTCAGTCACTTTATGCTGCGGCTGACCTTCCTGCGCGTAAGCCTGCTCAACGCTCTGCTGAGCGCCCTTCCCGCTCTGGTGCCAGATGGTCACCGCATCACCCAGTTTTGCCGCAACCTGTGGCATCGTCTGGTTTAAAATACGTGCGCCCTGGGAACCGCCGACAACCAGCACGCGCACCGGCCCTTCTCGGCCCGCCAGACGTGCATCTGGCAGCGGCAGCGCCAGCACGTCCACACGCACCGGATTCCCTACGACATCCGCTTTCGGGAATGCCCCAGGGAAGGCCTGCATAACTTTGGTGGCGATTTTTGCCAGCCATTTGTTGGTCAACCCGGCAATACCGTTCTGCTCATGCAGAACAACAGGGATGCCCAGTGACCACGCCGCCAGTCCTCCCGGACCGGAAACGTAGCCGCCCATGCCCAGAACGACGTCAGGCTTAAAGCGCTTCATAATGTCGCGCGCCTGACGCCAGGCATTGAAAATGCGCACCGGCGCCAGCAGCAGCGCCTTGATCCCTTTGCCACGAAGGCCAGAAATACGAATAAAGTCGATCTCGATACCGTGTTTAGGTACAAGGTCGGCTTCCATGCGGTCTGCGGTTCCCAGCCAGCGTACCTGCCAGCCCTGTTCCATTAAATGGTGCGCAACCGCCAGTCCCGGGAACACGTGTCCGCCGGTCCCGCCTGCCATCACCATTAACCGCTTCGGTTGATTCATCGTGAACCTCGTGTAAACGCCTGAGCTTTCTCCAGACGCGTTTCATAATCTATGCGTAACAAAAACATGATGGCCGTCGACATGATCAACAGACTCGAACCACCATAACTGATCAACGGCAACGTCAGACCTTTGGTTGGCAGCATACCCGCTGCGGCCCCAACGTTTACCAGTGCCTGGAAGCTAAACCAGATACCAATTGAGCAAGCCAGGAAACCGGAGAAGCGGTGATCGATCTCCAGCGCTTTACGGCCAATCGACATGGCGCGGAAAGCGACGAAGAATACCATTAATAGCGCCAATACCACACCGATATAACCCAGTTCTTCCCCAATAATGGAGAAGATGAAGTCGGTATGCGCCTCCGGTAAATACTCCAGTTTTTGCACCGAGTTGCCCAGGCCTTGGCCCCAGACTTCGCCGCGGCCAAACGCCATCAGCGACTGTGTCAGCTGATAACCGCTGCCGAACGGATCTTCCCATGGGTTCCAGAACGAGGTCACACGGCGGATACGGTATGGTTCGGCGAGGATCAGCAGCACCACCGCCGAAATCCCCATCCCGATGATGGCAATGAACTGCCACAGTTTTGCTCCCGCCAGGAACAGCATCGCCAGCGTAGTGACAAACAGTACGACTACCGTACCGAGGTCGGGCTGCGCCAGCAGCAGGATCGCAAGCACCAGAATCACGCCCATCGGTTTTAAGAAGCCGCGCAGGTTGTTACGAACTTCGTCGACTTTACGCACCAGGTAGTTTGCCAGGTAGCAGAACAACGAAAGCTTGGTGAACTCTGCAGGCTGAATACGCAGCGGACCAAAGGCGATCCAGCGTGATGCCCCGTTAACGGAGCTCCCGACGACCAGAACGATCAACAGCATGATGATTGAGGCGATAAGCATGGCCGTACTGTGCCGCTGCCAGAACGACATCGGCAGGCGTAAGGTGATCATTGCCAGGCAGAACGCGAGAATGATGTACAGCCCGTCACGCTTGGCAAACAGGAACGGATCGTTTGCCAGACGCTGTCCGACAGGCATCGACGCCGAGGTGACCATAATAAAGCCGGTCGCTGCCAGCCCCAGCGTGAGCCAGAACAGCGTGCGGTCGTACATAATCAGGCTGTCGGAATCTTTATCCCGTGAAGCCATCACCCAGCCTTTCAGCGCCGTAAACAGCCATACCAGGATACCAAACCCTGGCAGACGCGGCATTTTCAGGCGAGGGAGAGATAAACGCATCAGCCTAACTCCTTCGCCAGGCGGGTAAAGACATCGCCCCGCTGTTCGAAATTCTTAAATTGATCGAGGCTGGCACAGGCTGGCGAGAGCAGCACCATATCGCCGGGCTTCACGCGGGGGGCGATAAGGCGCATCGCCTGTTCCATGGTCTCGGTTTGTTCGGCGACCTCAGGACGCAACGCCGCAAGCTCGCTGCCATCGCGGCCAAAGCAATAAAGGCGCACGTTATCACCATTGAGGTACTGCTTCAGCGAGGAGAAATCGGCTGATTTACCGTCGCCGCCCAGCAGCAGATGCAGTGTGCCTTCAACGTACAGACCGTTCAATGCCGCCTCGGTGCTACCCACATTGGTTGCTTTGGAATCGTTAATCCAGCGTACGCCTTTGTGCTCCAGCGCCAGCTGAAAACGGTGAGCCAGGCCGGTAAAGGTGGTCAGCGCCTTCAGGCTTGAAGATCGCGGCAGGCCAACGGCATCCGCTAGCGCCAGCGCCGCCAGCGCGTTGGTGTAGTTATGCTGGCCGGAGAGCATCATCTCTTTCACGTTCAGCACCTTCTCACCTTTCACCCGCAGCCAGGTTTCGCCCTGCTGGCGGTTAAGGTGATAGTCACCCATGTTAATACCGAAGCTAATGCAGCGATCGTCTGCGCCACGCACCGGCATGGTGAGTGCATCATCGGCATTCACCACGCAGACTTTGGCATTTTCATAGACACGCAGCTTGGCCGCGCGGTACTGCTGCAAGCCGAACGGGTATCTGTCCATATGATCTTCGGTGACATTAAGGATCGTCGCCGCCGCCGCATGCAGGCTTGAAGTGGTTTCCAGCTGGAAGCTGGAAAGCTCAAGTACAAACAGCTCACACCCTTTATCGAGCAGCATCAACGCGGGCAGGCCAATATTACCGCCCACGCCGACATTTTTGCCCGCCGCTTTCGCCATCTCACCCACCAGGGTGGTGACGGTGCTTTTACCGTTTGAACCGGTAATGGCAACGATCGGGGCCTGCGCCTCCCGGCAGAACAGTTCGATATCGCCAACAATCTCAACGCCTGCATCCGCCGCGGCACTCAGCGAAGGATGCGCCAGCGCCATGCCCGGGCTGGCAACAACCAGATCGGCGACCAGCAGCCACTCATCATTCAGACCACCCAGGTGGCGTTCAACCTGCTCCGGCAGCTTGTCCAGACCCGGCGGAGAGACGCGCGTATCCATCACGCGCGGCGTCACGCCACGCGCAAGGAAAAAGTCCACGCAGGAGAGGCCGGTAAGGCCCAACCCGATGATAACGACTTTTTTGCCCTGGTAATCTGCCATGATTAACGTACCTTCAGCGTTGCCAGGCCAATCAGCACCAGCATCAGCGAAATAATCCAGAAGCGCACAATGACGCGCGGCTCCGGCCAGCCTTTCAGTTCATAGTGGTGGTGAATCGGTGCCATACGGAAGATGCGCTGACCGCGCAGCTTGAAGGAACCGACCTGCAAAATCACCGACAGGGTCTCAACGACAAACACACCGCCCATAATCACCAGCAGGAACTCCTGACGCAGCAGCACGGCGATAATGCCCAGCGCGCCGCCCAGTGCCAGTGAACCGACGTCGCCCATAAAGACCTGCGCCGGATATGTGTTGAACCACAGGAAGCCCAGCCCCGCGCCGACAATCGCCGTACAGACGATCACCAGCTCACCAGCGTGTCGCAGGTACGGGATGTGCAGGTAGTTTGCAAAGTTCATGTTACCGGTCGCCCACGCCACCAGCGCGAAACCGCCCGCGACAAACACGGTTGGCATGATGGCCAGGCCGTCCAGACCATCGGTCAGGTTGACGGCGTTGCCGGTGCCGACGATCACAAAGTAAGCCAGCAGAATGTAGAACAGCCCCAGCTGCGGCATCACGTCTTTGAAGAACGGCACCACCAGCTCGGTGGCCGGGGTGTCTTTTCCTGCCAGGTAAAGCGCGAAGGCCACACCCAGCGCAATTACCGACATCCAGAAATACTTCCAGCGGGCGATCAAACCTTTGGTGTCTTTGCGCACGACTTTGCGGTAGTCATCAACAAAACCGATGATCCCGTAGCCAACCAGAACGGTCAGCACGCACCAGACGTAGGGGTTAGACGGATAAGCCCACAGCAGAACGGACACCACAATCGCGGTCAGGATCATTATCCCGCCCATGGTCGGCGTACCGCGCTTGCTGAAATGCGATTCCGGACCGTCGTTACGCACGACCTGGCCGAAAGAGAGTTTTTGCAGACGGGCAATCATGCGCGGGCCCATCCACAACGAGATGAACAGCGCAGTCAGCAGGCTGACGATGGCGCGAAACGTCAGATAGGAAAAGACGTTAAAGCCTGAATAATATTTGACCAAATGTTCGGCCAGCCAAACTAACATGTCCCGTTCTCCTGTAATGCGTGCACAACCTCTTCCATGGCGGCACTACGTGAACCTTTAACTAAAACAGTCACAATCTGTTTTTCTGTAATCAATGCCTTCAGGCGTTCGATCAGTGCAGATTTATCGGCAAAATGTTCGCCAACTTCACTGGCATCGGAAATGGCCTTGCTCAGCGTGCCTGCGCTCAGTACGCGGTCAAGCCCGGCAGCTTTCGCCGCTTCGCCAACCTGTATGTGGCAGGCTTCGCTTTCATCACCCAGCTCGGCCATATCGCCCACAACCATCACGCGATAGCCCGGCATCTCAGACAAGACCTGCACGGCCGCCGTCATGGAGCCGACGTTAGCGTTGTAGGAGTCATCCAGCAGGAGTTTGTTTTCAGCCAGCTGGATCGGGAACAGACGCCCCGGCACGGCTTTTAAATTTGCCAGACCAGTTTTTATCGCAGCGTGTGAGGCCCCTACCGCCATTGAGAGCGCTGCCGCAGCAAGCGCATTGGCGATGTTATGACGACCCGGCAGAGGCAGCAGCACGTCGATGTCGCCCGTTGGGGTCGTGAGGGTGAACTCGGTGCCGTGGGACGTCACATGAATGTTGGTCGCCGAAAAATCACTGTTTGCCGCATTCGGGGAGAAGCGCCAGGTTTTGCGTGAACCAATGATGCTCTGCCAGTTCAGCCAGTCATTGTTATCGGCATTCATAATGGCAATGCCGTCATCCGGCAGGCCGGTATAAATTTCACCTTTCGCTTTCGCCACACCGGCCAGCGAACCAAAACCTTCAAGATGTGCCGCCGCCAGGTTATTCACCAGCGCCGCTTCCGGACGCGTCAGGCTCACGGTCCAGGCGATTTCGCCCTGATGGTTAGCCCCTAACTCAATCACCGCATATTCATGCTCGTGGGTCAGGCGCAGCAGCGTCATCGGTACACCGATGTCATTATTAAGGTTGCCCGCCGTATAAAGCGTGTTTCCGCACTGGCTAAGGATCGCCGCCGTCATCTCTTTAACGGAGGTTTTGCCCGACGAGCCCGTCAGCGCCACGACGCGTGTTGGCACCTGCTGGCGAACCCATGCCGCCAGCTCACCAAAGGCCAGGCGCGTATCTTTCACCACAATCTGCGGCAAATCGATATCGAGCTTACGGTTGACCAGCAGCGCACCCGCGCCGTTATCTTTAGCCTGTTGCGCAAAATCGTGGGCGTCAAAACGTTCCCCCTTCAGCGCCACAAACAGGCAGCCCGCCGTCACCTTACGGGTGTCGGTGGTCACAGCCTCGATGGTCAGATCCTGACCATGCAGCATCCCCTGCAATACCGCAGCGGCCTGGCTTAACGTAATGCTAATCATGCCACCACTCCCAGCAGACGCGCTGCCGTCACGCGGTCGGAGTAATCCAGACGACGATTGCCGACGATCTGATAATCTTCATGACCTTTACCGGCCAGCAGAACCACATCATTCTCCTGCGCCTGCATAATGGCGTTAGTCACGGCCTCCGCACGGCCTTCGACCACGCGCGCACGACCCGCATCCAGCATGCCCGCCAGAATGTCGTTGATAATGGCCCTCGGCTCTTCGGTACGCGGGTTGTCATCGGTCACCACGGGAATATCCGCGAACTGCTCAGCGATGGCGCCCATCAGCGGACGTTTACCCTTGTCGCGATCGCCACCGCAGCCAAACACGCACCAGAGCTTGCCTGCGCAGTGCAGACGCGCCGCTTCCAGCGCTTTTTCCAGCGCATCCGGCGTATGGGCGTAATCCACGACCACCGTCGGCTTGCCCGGCGCACTGAACACTTCCATGCGGCCACAGACCGGTTGCAAACGCTCAGACGTTTTCAGCAGATCCACCATCGGGTAACCCAGCGCCAGCAGCGTCGCCAGCGCCAGCAGCAGGTTACTGACGTTAAAGGCCCCCATCAGGCGGCTTTCAATTTCACCTTCGCCCCAGGTGGAAGCAAAGCGGATCGTCGCCCCGCTATCGTGGTAGTTCACTTCGACTGCCTTCAGCCAGCGGCCACGACAGTTCGGATTAATGCGATCTTCCATCGACACCGCCACCGCATCTGGCAGTTTTTCCAGCCAGCGGCGACCGACTTCGTCGTCGGCGTTAATGATCGCCTGCCCGTGGTGGTGAGTGGAATAAAGCAGCCATTTCGCCGCTTCGTAGTGCTCCATATCACCATGATAATCAAGGTGATCGCGGCTCAGGTTTGTAAAGACAGAGGCGGCAAATTTCAGTGCCGCCACGCGATGTTGTACCAGACCATGGGAGGAGACCTCCATCGCCGCGAAGGTCGCCCCCTGCTCTGCAAGGCCTGCCAGCACACGCTGCACGTCAACCGCCGAGCCTGTAGTGTTTTCCGTCGGGCTTACTTTGCCCAGAATACCGTTCCCCACCGTGCCCATGACGGCACCGGTTTCACCCAGCAGCTGAGCCCACTGCGCCATCAGCTGAGTGGTGGTGGTTTTTCCGTTGGTTCCTGTCACGCCAACCAGCTTTAACTGGTCGGAAGGTTCGTTGTAAAAACGTCCTGCCAGCGCGGAGAGACGCTCATTCAGCTGGCTGAGATAGATGACCGGCACGCCGTGCATTTCACGGATCTCACCGTCTGTTGCCTCATCTTTGGCCTCAGCAATAATGGCAGCAACACCTTGCGCAATCGCCTGCGGGATATAACGACGCCCGTCCGCCTGATGACCTACCACTGCCACAAAAAGATCGCCAGAAGCCGCTACGCGGCTATCCAGTACCATCTCTCGCAGTGCTCGCGCAGGTAGCATAGGCACCCACGGAGCAAGAAGGTCGCGCAAATTACGATCTGCCACCTGTTCCCTCGCCTTGATTAATTACAAATTCACTTTTTTCGCCCGTCGCCAGCGCATCCGGTTCAATGTTCATGGTGCGCAACACGCCGCCCATAATAGCCCCGAACACAGGCGCGGAGACGGCGCCGCCGTAGTATTTACCCGCCTGCGGATCGTTGATGACGACCACCAGCGCAAAACGCGGATTGCTTACAGGCGCTACGCCTGCGGTATAGGCAATGTATTTGTTGATATAGCGGCCGTCCGGCCCCACTTTTTTCGCTGTACCGGTTTTGATGGCGATACGATAGCCCTTAATCGCGGCCTTCACGCCACCACCACCGGGCAGCGCGACGCTTTCCATCATATGTACGACGGTACGAACGATAGATTCCGGGAAAACACGTTCCCCCGGTACCGGTGGATCAACTTTGGTGATCGACAGCGGGCGATAAATGCCATAGCTGCCAATCGTTGCGTAGACTCGCGCTAACTGTAAGGGAGTTACCATTAGCCCGTAGCCGAAAGAGAAGGTGGCCCTCTCTATGTCAGACCACCGTTGTTTTTGAGGATATAAGCCACTGCGTTCTCCGACCAACCCCAAATTGGTCGCCTTTCCCAGCCCAAAACGTGAGTAAGTATCTACTAACGCTGAGGACGGCATCGCTAACGCCAGTTTTGACACACCGACGTTACTCGACTTCTGTAAGACCCCGGTCAGGGTCAGTTCGCTGTAACGTGCCACGTCTTTTATTTCGTGGCCGTTAATTCGATAAGGGATCGTATTCAGAACGGTATTTTCGTTGACGATGCCCCGCTGTAGAGCCGTCATCACCACCATAGGTTTTACGGTTGAACCGGGTTCAAACACATCGGTGATGGAGCGGTTACGCATCGCATCTTTTGCTGTACCGGCAAAATTATTCGGGTTGTATGAGGGACTACTGGCCATCGCCAGCACTTCACCTGTCGCCACATCCACCAGCACGGCACTGCCCGATTCCGCCTTGTTAAACGCGACGGCGTTGTTCAGCTCACGATAGACCAGCGCCTGCAAGCGCTCATCAATACTCAGGGCCAGGTTGTGCGCGGCCTGGCTGTCTGTCGAGGAAATATCTTCAATGACGCGACCATAGCGGTCTTTACGCACGATTCGCTCGCCAGGCTGGCCGGTAAGCCACTTGTCGAAGCTTTTTTCAACGCCTTCAATCCCCTGGCTATCCACGTTGGTGAAGCCAATCAGGTGCGCGGTGACTTCGCCGGAAGGATAATAACGGCGGGATTCTTCCCGCAGATGAATGCCGGGCAGCTTAAGTTTTTTAATGTAATCAGCCATGTCAGGGTTCACCTGACGGGCAAGATAGATGAAGCGCCCTTTCGGGTTGGCGTTAACGCGTGACGCCAGCTGATCCAGCGGCATTTTCAACGCGTCTGAGAGCGCCTTCCAGCGGTTATCAAGGGTGATCCCGCCTGCGTCATGCAGCTCTTTAGGATCGGCCCAGATCGCCTTCACCGGTACGCTCACCGCCAGCGGGCGGCCGGAGCGGTCGGTGATCATCCCACGAGAGGTAGAAACTTCCTGCACGCGCAGAGAACGCATATCCCCCTGACGCACCAGCATGTCAGGCGCGATGATTTGTAGCCACGCCACGCGTCCCAGCAGGAAACCCAGCGCCAGTAAAATGCAGCCGCAAAGCAACGCAAAACGCCAACTGATAAAGTTGGCCTGTTCTTCCTGGCGTTTTGGTTTTAGCGTTTTTGCCGCTGCTTTCATGCGTCGCGTTTTCCCTTATTTTTGTACTACGATATTTTCCTGCGAAGGATCAACATGCTGTAATTGCAGTTTTTCCGTTGCGATCCGTTCAACCCGGCTGTGATCGCCGAGCGCGTTTTCTTCAAGGATCAGATTTCGCCATTCAATATCCAGCGCATCGCGTTCCAGTACCATCTGTTCACGCTGCGCAGTTAATAAACGGGTATGGTGAGCGGTGGTTACCACCATGACTGCCGTCACAATGATGCAAATGAACAAGCAGAGTGGCAGCTTCCCAAACCGCAAAAGATCGTCGCCGATCACGCCAGGCAAGGCATGGCGCTCGTTGCTTCCTAACGATCCCTTAACTTTGCTTAGGGTCTCTGTCACTCTGCTGATCATGCGTTCGTCCTCTCTGCAATACGCAGCACTGAACTACGGGCACGTGGATTCTCTGCCACCTCTTCTTCGCCCGGCATCAACTTGCCTAATGCTCGCAACTGACGGCCTCCCAGCTTTCTGAGTTGTTCTTCCGTCATCGGCAGCCCAGCTGGAACCTGCGGACCGCGGCTCTGTTCACGCATAAAGCGCTTAACGATGCGATCTTCCAGCGAATGGAAGCTGATGATGGATAACCGCCCACCCGGGGCCAGCACGTCGAGCGAGCTTTTTAGCGCCAGCTCTATTTCCTCCAGTTCACTGTTTACCCAGATACGAACCGCCTGGAAGGTACGGGTCGCAGGATGTTTGTGCTTGTCCTTCACTGGCGTTGCCGCCGCGATGACTTCTGCCAGCTCTTTGGTACGGGTCATTGGCTCAACGCGGTTGCGCTCCACGATGGCGCGCGCAATACGTTTGCCAAAGCGTTCTTCGCCGAAGGTTTTGATCACCCAGGCAATATCCGCTTCGTCAGCAGTTTGTAACCACTCGGCGGCAGACTGGCCGCGAGTGGGGTCCATACGCATATCCAGCGGACCGTCGCGCATAAAGGAGAAGCCGCGTTCTGCATCATCAAGCTGTGGTGAAGAGACGCCAAGATCGAGGAGGATCCCGTCGATTTTGCCGGTCAGGCCGCGCTCGGCGACATAATCCGCAAGCGCAGAGAAAGGTCCATGCACGATGGAAAAGCGAGGGTCATCGATGGTTTGCGCAACGGCAATCGCCTGCGGATCGCGGTCAATTGCCAGCAGGCGCCCTTCCGCTCCAAGCTGAGAGAGGATCAAACGCGAGTGGCCACCGCGACCAAAAGTGCCATCAATATAGATGCCATCTGGACGAATATTCAGGCCGTTAACGGCCTCATCCAGCAGCACCGTTGTATGTTTATAATTTTCCATCATATTTATAGAGACAAGTCCTGCAGCCGTTCCGATAATGTTGCGGAATCAGACTGCTCAGCGTCGATATCTTCCTTGACCTGTTGATACCAGGTCGTTTCGTCCCACAGTTCAAACTTGTTGAACTGCCCGACCAGCATCACTTCTTTAGTCAGACCGGCATGTTGCCGCAACACAGGCGCAATCAATAATCGCCCGGCGCTATCCATCTGACATTCACTGGCATGTCCCAATAACAACCGCTGTACGCGGCGTTCCTGCGGGTTCATGCTCGACAGTCGCGACAGCTTTTGCTCAATGATTTCCCATTCAGGCAAAGGATAAAGCAGCAGGCAGGGGGAGTTGATGTCAATGGTGCAAACCAGTTGACCCGAAGCGTTCTCAATCAGCTGGTCACGGTATCGGGTTGGTACCGATAAACGCCCTTTGCTGTCGAGATTGACTAACGTTGCTCCACGGAACATGCCAGCCTCACCCCTCCTCACCACTTTAACCCACAAATTCCCACCTGAAGGAGTTTACGGAGCGAGGGAAAAGCTTGTCAAGCCAGGACTCTCTCTGTACGGACCCGAAAGCATCCTATTTACAGAGCAAGAGTGACCTGGCTAATAACTAAACAACTGGCGAGGCAAAATTAACGTTATGAATATTTGTAAGAAAAAAACCGAATATGCACACGAGCGTTAAGACTCACTCAATATCATCGCAGGGAAATATAAAGTGTCAGTTTGCGACGCGGGCAGCATTTTAAGGCATATCGCCGGGGGATAACAGCACCAGTTTAATCCCGAGGCAATATGGATTCGTTCGTGTGCATTGAGGCCTGGAGGGAGAGTGAAAAATGGCTGAATATTCATCGGCTGGCGCCTGTTTGTAACAAAACAATACAAAGAAATGTCAGTCAAAAATTTATAATTGTGCTTTTTAACACCAAAATGGATTCAGAAAAATAGCAGGCTATGAATCTTAGAGATAAATCCTAATTTTTATCCGGGAATTATTTATCGCAATAAATTCGCCGCAAAAGGGGCAGTTATACCGCCCCTGTGGAAATATTAATGGCGGCTCAAAATTCCGCGCCGATAGAGATTACGTTTGATACGCGTAAGCCCGGGTTTCGGCTTGCGGGGTTCATCCAGGCTTGCCAGAACAATCTCCAGCACGCGCTCGGCGACGTCGCGGTGACGCTGAGCCACGGCCAGCACTGGACATTGCAGGAAGTCGAGCAGTTCGTTATCACCGAAGGTAGCAATCGCCAGATCGGATGGCAGCTTGCCATCGCGACGTAACGTCACGTCCATCACTCCCTGCAACAGAGCAAACGAGGTGGTAAACAACGCCTGCGGCATCGGGTGCGTTTCCAGCCATTTCTCGAACAGCTGGGCAGCCGCTTCGCGCTCATAACTGTTGGCATAGAGATAATGAACGTCACGCGGATCGTCTTTCCATGCCGTACGGAACCCTTGTTCACGCAGGAAGCTTACCGAAAGTTCAGGCAAAGCGCCAAGATACAGCACCGTTTCAGCCGGGAAGGTACGCAGCTCGGCAGCCAGCATTTCTGCATCGTCCTGATCGGCACCCACGACGCTGGTGAAATGTTCACGATCGAGCGCACGATCCAGCGCCACTATCGGGAACGGATCGTTCGCCCAGCGCTGATAGAACGGATGCTCGGGTGGTAAAGAGGTCGACACGATGATGGCATCAACCTGACGTTGCAGCAGATGCTCAATGCAGCGCATCTCGTTGTCGGGCTGATCCTCGGAGCAGGCAATCAACAGCTGATAGCCCCGCTGACGAGCCTGACGTTCCAGATAGTTGGCGATGCGGGTATAGCTGGTGTTTTCCAGGTCCGGGATCACCAGGCCAATAGAGCGGGTGCGCCCGGCACGTAAACCTGCGGCGACAGCATTCGGATGGTAATTATGCTCACGAACGACTGCCATCACTTTCTCAACGGTCTTATCGCTGACACGATACTGCTTTGCTTTACCGTTAATCACATAGCTGGCCGTGGTTCTCGACACGCCGGCGAGCCGGGCGATTTCATCCAGTTTCACAATTGCCCCTCAAAAAAAGAAAAGAGTCCATGGCCCTGTCAAGGTTATGGTTAAATATTTTAACATCTAAACGCAGAATAGCCTTCACGGCAACCGCTTTTGTCTGCGTTGTCGGCGGATTACGCAAAAAAAAGCCCGGCTTTGGCTACCGGGCTGAAAGAGGCGAACCTATTGCGCTACTCACGCATGATTTTATCGCCGCGCGAGAGGCCAACAACGCCAGAGCGCGCAACTTCAACAATTTTTGCCACATCCCTGACAGAGGCCAGGAAAGCGTCCAGCTTATCGCTCGTTCCGGCAAGCTGGACAGTATATATAGAAGGCGTGACGTCAATAATCTGCCCACGGAAAATATCCGTGTTGCGCTTGACCTCTTCACGGCCGTAACCGCTGGCCTGAATTTTCACCAGCATCACTTCACGTTCGACGTAAGCCCCCTGCCCCAGCTCGCTGACGCGCAGTACGTCCACCAGCTTGTGCAATTGCTTTTCGATCTGCTCAAGCACTTTCGCATCGCCGACAGTCTGGATCGTCATGCGCGAGAGCGTAGGGTCATCGGTCGGTGCCACGGTCAGGCTTTCAATGTTATAGCCGCGCTGGGCAAAGAGCCCAATAACCCGCGACAGTGCGCCCGACTCATTTTCCAGTAATACAGATAATATCCGGCGCATATCAGGTTCTCTCCGTTTTGCTTAACCACATTTCATCCATGCCACCGCCACGAATATGCATCGGATAAACGTGCTCTGTGCCATCGACGATAACGTCCATGAAGACGAGGCGATTGTTTTTAACGTGCTCAAGCGCTTCGCCGAGCTTCGCTTCCAGCTCTGACGGATCGGTTACCCGCATGCCAATATGACCATAGGCTTCAGCCAGACGGACAAAGTCCGGAAGTGATTTCATATAGGACTGGGAGTGACGGCCCGAATAAATCATATCCTGCCACTGTTTTACCATGCCGAGGTAACCGTTATTCAGGTTCAGCACCAGCACTGGCAGTTCATATTGCAGCGCAGTGGAAAGTTCCTGAATATTCATCTGTATACTGCCGTCACCCGTTACGCAAATAACCGTTTCGTTTGGCAACGCCAGCTTTACCCCCAGCGCGGCGGGCAAACCAAAGCCCATCGTGCCGAGCCCGCCTGAGTTGATCCAGCGACGCGGTTTATCAAACGGGTAATACAGCGCAGCAAACATCTGATGCTGGCCCACGTCAGAAGTGACATACGCATCGCCATTAGTCAGACGCCAGATCGTCTCGATCACCGCCTGCGGTTTGATGTTCTCACTTTGCGTGTCGTATTTAAGGCACTGACGGCCACGCCATTGCTCGATCTGTTGCCACCAGTCGCGGATCTCGTCCAGCGGTTGAGAGGCGGTCTCCTGCGCCAGCAGATCCAACATTTGATCCAGCACCTGTCGTGCGTCTCCCACGATCGGCACATCCGCCGGCACCGTTTTAGAGATAGAAGTAGGATCGATATCAATGTGCAGCACCGTCGCATTCGGGCAGTATTTCGCCAGGTTGTTCGTGGTGCGATCGTCAAAACGCACACCGACGGCGAAAATCACGTCAGAATTGTGCATCGTCATATTGGCTTCGTAGGTGCCGTGCATACCCAGCATGCCCAGCGCCTGCCGATGCGTGGCAGGGAATGCCCCCAGCCCCATCAGTGATGACGCAACAGGAAGATTGAGCTTCTCGATCAGTTCGCGTAGTTGCGTTTCGCAGGCTGCATTGACGGCGCCGCCCCCCACATAGACCACCGGTTTTTTCGCAGACAGCAGCGTTTGCAGCGCACGTTTAATCTGTCCTTTGTGCCCTTGCGTGGTCGGATTATACGAACGCATGCTCACCGACTCAGGCCAAAGGTAAGGCAGTTTATTCCCCGGATTGAGAATATCTTTTGGCAGATCGACAACCACTGGCCCAGGACGACCGCTGGCGGCCAGCCAGAAGGCTTTTTTCAGTACGCCCGGGATATCTTCAGTTTGTTTAACCAGAAAGCTGTGCTTCACCACGGGGCGTGAGATCCCCACCATGTCGCACTCCTGAAACGCATCATAGCCAATCAGCGACGTCGCCACCTGTCCGGAAAGAATGACCAGTGGAATAGAGTCCATATACGCAGTCGCTATGCCGGTAATGGCATTGGTCGCCCCCGGCCCGGAAGTGACCAGCACAACACCCACTTCGCCCGTGGCGCGGGCCAGGCCGTCAGCCATATGCACAGCAGCCTGTTCATGACGAACCAGAACATGATCAATACCGCCTACCGTGTGCAGCGCGTCGTAAATATCGAGAACCGCGCCTCCGGGATAGCCGAACACTTGTTTCACGCCCTGATCGATAAGCGATCGGACGACCATTTCCGCGCCAGACAACATCTCCATGCTTTGCCTCCAGGCTTTTGTTATAGACGGTCTACAGAATTCATTTCCGCGCCGTCTTCTGACAGGGTAAACCCATCTTATAATGTGCAGAGTGATGGATACCTTAACCGCTCGTTATGAGGCAGGCAATTAGCAAACGGGATGCGGGAATGAGCAATAAAAGCAGAAAAAACAGCTGACAGACATGAATATGGTGAATTCGTCTGGTATGAGTGGAGACAATAATAATTCATCTCTTAAAAAGAGGATGGATCAGGAAATCATCTATTTTTGAGCATGCATAAGTAACTGAAAAAATGAACACAGAACATAATATCGCCAGTTTTAAAAACCGCAGAATAAACCGCATGACGCCATGCGGTTTATTCACCAGAACCTAGCGACGGCAAATATTGATCAGCAGCTCTTCCATCCACTGATGCCCTTTATCCCGACCCGCAGCCTCATGCCAGGAAAGATAACAGGTACGGCTATTAAGCTTGAGCGGCAGAGGTAAAATTTGCAGATTCAGTGAATCGGAGAACTCTTCAGCAAGCCAGCGCGGCGCAATAGCGACTAACTGCGTCTGAGAAACGACATTTAATACACTGACCATGGCCATTCCCTGATAAGCCACGCTGGCTTGTTTATCGGCGGTGTCATACCACGGCTGACTGAATGAGGCATATCTGTCAAGAGCAACAACGGCGTGTTGCTCACTGTAAACATCGCTTTCACGCAGCGGCGAATTCATACGGGGATGTTTTTTACTGGCGACTAACACCATTTCGTCTTTGAACAACGGAACACAGGCAAACTCTGGACGGCGGAACTCTTCGTATCCCAGAACAAACTCTGTTTCCTGATAACGAAGCTGGTGTTCAGTGTTTTGATTTAATGATGATTTAAAAACGAGATGAATATTTGGGGCGATCTGTTCAACTTTATTATATATAACAGACGTCAAATAATTATCTAACGGACTGCAAACACAGAGATGGAAAACCCGCTCACTGCTTAAGGGTTCAAAGCCCGAACCGGGAAGTTCATTTTGAACTAGCTGTAGCGCCTGACGAATCGAACCGAATAGCTGGAATGCACGCGCTGTGGGCTGAATTCCCCTCCCATAACGAACGAATAACTCGTCGTTAAACATCACCTTAAGTCTGGCTACGGCATTACTCACGGCAGGCTGAGACATTCCCAGAGATTGCGCTGCTCGCGTAATATTCTGCTCCTGCATCACTGCATCGAATACAGTTAACAAGTTAAGATCCACTGTGCGTAACTGAGGCTTAACCCCATCATAAGTCTGTGGTTGGTTAATATTATTTTCTGGCATTTCTGACTCCACCGTCACGCTAAATTCCCTTTGCCCAGGTACAGTAATAACTTCGAAAAATATGATTTACCATGCATATACAACAAGCGAAAGGAAATTATTTAAAATTCGGAATATATAAAGAGCCCCATTCACCGAGCGGCTTTACGCACCCCATAAATGAAGAGTTAAAAATCGTTCAAAAGATATCTCAAACTTTATTGTGAGCATGAAACCATAAACCAGACAAATACACAATCAACGCTCTCATTAATAATGACTTAAGCGTTATTAAACTATTAATAGTATACAACGCATATTCATTAACAAATTGATATCAATTTTGATAACTTACTTACCCGTAAATCATTCATGAAGTTTATAAATCAATGATATGAAACACATTCCATTTCATAGCATGTTGGTGAAAATAGTATGTTCAATTGCTACCAATTATATTCAAATTATTCCAGAGATGAATCCCCAGTCCAATAATAGACAATAAAATCGGTTAGCCACGCAAAAACCAGCACAATTAGCTAATGTATTCTCCCTGCGCTGGGTCTCCGTTTTGTCCGGGAGGGGTTGACATGAGTCGGCGTATCCAGTACCACTAAAAGCATATCGCATTCACCTGGAGCAGGATTCATGATTCGCACCCTTCGTTTCACCGGTCTACTACTACTAAACGCATCCACTGTGCGCGGTAGACTGGCGGGCGAAATTCAGCGTTGAATCGTCTTCAGTAAAACTAAAAACCCGCGCCACTGCGCGGGTTTTTTTATGCTCGTAGCAAGGCGCCCTAAGACTGACAAGGACCTAACCCATGAGCCAGCAAGTCGTTATTTTCGATACTACTTTACGTGACGGTGAACAGGCATTACAGGCGAGCCTGAGTGTTAAAGAAAAACTGCAAATTGCGCTGGCCCTGGAACGCATGGGTGTAGACGTAATGGAGGTCGGTTTTCCTGTCTCCTCGCCGGGTGATTTTGAGTCAGTGCAGACCATCGCCCGCACCATCAAAAACAGCCGCGTGTGCGCTCTGGCTCGCTGCGTTGAGAAAGATATCGATGTGGCCGCGGAATCCCTGAAAGTTGCAGAAGCTTTCCGTATCCATACTTTTATTGCCACCTCCCCCATGCACATTGCAACCAAGTTGCGCAGCACGCTGGATGAAGTGATCGAACGTGCGGTGTATATGGTTAAACGGGCGCGTAACTACACTGACGACGTGGAATTTTCCTGTGAAGATGCAGGCCGCACGCCGATTGACGATTTGGCCCGTGTTGTGGAAGCCGCTATTAATGCCGGAGCCAGAACCATCAACATCCCGGATACCGTCGGCTACACCATGCCGTTTGAGTTTGCCAACATCATTACCGGTCTGTATGACCGCGTACCAAATATTGATAAAGCCATTATCTCTGTACACACCCACGATGACCTGGGTCTGGCCGTTGGCAATGCTATCGCGGCGGTGCACGCCGGCGCGCGTCAGGTAGAAGGCGCGATGAACGGCATCGGCGAACGCGCAGGCAACTGTTCGCTGGAAGAAGTGATCATGGCGATCAAAGTGCGCAAAGACATCATGGACGTGCACACACGCATCAATCACAACGAAATCTGGCGCACCAGCCAGACCGTCAGCCAGATTTGCAACATGCCGATCCCGGCCAACAAAGCGATTGTCGGTACGGGCGCGTTCGCTCACTCTTCCGGTATCCACCAGGATGGGGTGCTGAAGAACCGTGAAAACTACGAAATCATGACTCCGGAATCCATCGGTCTGAACCAGGTTCAGTTGAACCTGACCTCACGCTCTGGTCGCGCGGCAGTGAAGCACCGTATGGAAGAGATGGGCTACAAGGACAGCGATTACAACATGGATCAGCTGTACGACGCCTTCCTGAAGCTGGCGGACAAGAAGGGCCAGGTGTTCGATTACGATCTGGAAGCGCTGGCATTCATCAACAAACAGCAGGAAGAGCCAGAGCACTTCCGTCTGGACTACTTCAACGTCCAGTCCGGCTCAAGCGACATCGCCACCGCCTCCGTTAAGCTGGCCTGCGGGGATGAAATTAAAGCGGAAGCCGCCAACGGCAACGGCCCTGTGGATGCCATTTACCAGGCGATTAACCGCGTCACTGAGTACGACGTAGAGCTGGTGAAATACGACCTGACGGCTAAAGGGCACGGTAAAGACGCCCTGGGTCAGGTGGATATCGTCGTCAATTATAACGGTCGCCGCTTCCACGGTGTGGGTCTGGCGACAGATATCGTCGAATCCTCCGCGAAAGCGATGGTGCATGTCCTGAACAACATCTGGCGCGCCGCCGAAGTCGAAAAAGAGTTGCAACGCAAAGCTCAGAATAAAGAGAACAACAAGGAAACCGTGTGATGTCGAAGAATTACCATATTGCTGTGTTGCCGGGTGACGGTATTGGCCCGGAAGTGATGGCACAGGCGCTGAAAGTACTGGAAGCCGTTCGGTCGCGTTTCGCGATGAAAATTACCACCAGCCACTACGATGTGGGCGGTATTGCAATTGATAACCACGGTACGCCATTGCCGAAAGCCACTGTGGAAGGCTGTGAAAATGCCGATGCCGTGCTGTTTGGCTCCGTGGGCGGCCCTAAGTGGGAACATTTGCCGCCAGCAGAGCAGCCGGAGCGCGGTGCGCTGCTGCCGCTGCGTAAACATTTCAAACTGTTCAGCAACCTGCGTCCGGCGAAGCTGTACCCCGGGCTGGAAGAGTTTTGCCCGCTGCGCGCGGATATCGCGGCCAACGGTTTCGACATTCTCTGCGTGCGTGAGCTGACCGGCGGCATCTACTTCGGTCAGCCAAAAGGTCGCGAAGGCAGCGGTCAGCATGAGAAAGCGTTTGATACCGAGGTCTATCACCGTTTTGAAATTGAACGTATCGCCCATATCGCGTTTGAGTCAGCGCGCAAACGCCGCCGTAAAGTGACCTCGATTGATAAAGCGAACGTGCTCCAGTCTTCCATTTTGTGGCGCGAAATCGTCAGTGAAGTCGCTAAGCAGTACCCGGACGTTGCGCTGTCGCATATGTATATCGACAACGCAACGATGCAGCTGATCAAAGATCCGTCTCAGTTTGACGTGTTGCTGTGCTCCAACCTGTTCGGCGATATTCTCTCGGATGAATGCGCCATGATCACTGGCTCCATGGGAATGCTGCCCTCCGCCAGCCTGAACGAAGAAGGCTTTGGCCTGTACGAACCGGCGGGGGGCTCCGCGCCGGATATCGCAGGCAAAAACATCGCCAACCCGATTGCGCAGATCCTCTCCCTGGCTCTGCTGCTGCGCTACAGCCTGGATGCAGGCGATGCAGCAACCGCAATTGAAAACGCCATTAACCGGGCGTTAGAAGAAGGCGTCCGTACCGGTGATTTAGCACGCGGCACGGCGGCAGTCAGTACCGATGAAATGGGCGACATCATTGCCCGCTATGTCGCTGAAGGGGTGTAATCATGGCTAAGACGTTATATGAGAAGTTGTTTGATGCGCACGTTGTTTACGAGACGCCAGACGAAACCCCACTGTTGTACATCGACCGTCATCTGGTACACGAAGTGACGTCTCCTCAGGCATTTGACGGCCTGCGTGCGCACAAGCGCCCGGTGCGTCAGCCGGGTAAAACCTTTGCCACGATGGATCACAACGTTTCCACCCAGACCAAAGACATTAATGCATCTGGCGAGATGGCGCGTATCCAGATGCAGGAGCTGATTAAGAACTGTAACGAGTTTGGCGTGGAGCTGTACGATCTGAACCACCCCTATCAGGGCATCGTCCACGTAATGGGGCCTGAACAGGGTATTACTCTGCCGGGCATGACCATTGTCTGCGGCGACTCCCACACCGCGACGCACGGCGCATTTGGCGCCCTGGCGTTCGGGATTGGCACCTCTGAAGTGGAACACGTTCTGGCGACGCAGACCCTGAAGCAGGGCCGCGCCAAAACCATGAAGATTGAAGTGAAGGGGAAAGCCGCGCCGGGTATCACCGCGAAAGATATCGTGCTGGCGATTATCGGCAAAACCGGCAGTGCAGGCGGTACCGGTCACGTCGTTGAGTTCTGCGGCGACGCTATCCAGGCGCTGAGCATGGAAGGTCGTATGACCCTGTGCAACATGGCCATTGAGATGGGTGCCAAAGCAGGACTGGTAGCCCCAGACGACACCACCTTCAACTATGTGGAGGGGCGTCTTCATGCGCCGAAAGGACAGGATTTTGACGACGCGGTAGCATACTGGAAAACCCTGAAAACGGACGAGGGGGCAATTTTTGATACCGTTGTGACGTTGCAGGCGGAAGAGATCGCCCCGCAAGTCACCTGGGGCACCAACCCGGGCCAGGTCATTTCCGTCAACGACAGCATTCCTGACCCGGCTTCCTTCGCCGATCCGGTCGAGCGCGCGAGTGCGGAAAAGGCGCTGGCCTATATGGGGCTGAAACCCGGCGTACCGCTGACCGACGTGAGCATTGATAAAGTGTTCATCGGCTCCTGCACTAACTCCCGTATCGAAGATTTACGCGCTGCGGCAGAAATTGCAAAAGGCCGCAAAGTGGCACCGGGCGTGCAGGCGCTGGTTGTGCCGGGCTCCGGTCCGGTGAAAGCCCAGGCGGAAGCGGAAGGTCTGGATAAGATCTTTATCGAAGCAGGCTTCGAGTGGCGCCTGCCCGGCTGCTCCATGTGTCTGGCGATGAACAACGACCGCCTGAATCCGGGCGAGCGCTGTGCCTCCACCAGCAACCGTAACTTTGAAGGCCGTCAGGGCCGCGGTGGGCGCACCCACCTGGTCAGCCCGGCAATGGCCGCCGCTGCGGCAGTCACCGGTCATTTCGCCGATATTCGCAGCCTGAAATAAGGAGACAATCATGGCAGAGAAATTTACCCAACATACGGGCCGTGTTGTCCCGCTGGACGCCGCTAACGTCGATACTGACGCGATCATTCCTAAACAGTTTTTGCAGAAAGTGACGCGCACGGGTTTTGGGGCGCATCTGTTCAACGACTGGCGCTTCCTCGACGATAAAGGCGAAGTGCCGAACCCGGAATTCGTCCTGAACTTTCAGGAATACAAAGGCGCCTCCATTTTGCTGGCGCGGGAAAACTTTGGCTGCGGATCGTCGCGTGAACACGCGCCATGGGCATTGACCGACTACGGTTTTAAAGTGGTTATCGCCCCAAGCTTCGCGGATATCTTCTATGGCAACAGCTTCAACAACCAGCTGCTGCCGGTGACGCTGAGTGACGAACAGGTCGATGAACTGTTTGCGCTGGTGCAGGCAAATCCGGGGATGTCGTTTGAAGTGGATCTGGAAGCAGAAGTGGTGAAAGCCGGTGACAAGACCTACAGCTTTAGCATTGATGCGTTCCGTCGCCACTGCATGCTGAACGGTCTGGATAGCATTGGCCTGACGCTGCAGCACGAAGAGGCTATCTCCACCTACGAGAAAAAACAGCCTGCGTTTATGGGCTAAAGGCAATGGCCCGCAGGGCGCGGGCCATTGATAAGGGTGCGTTGAGGCGTAACCACTCTGGAGAGGCGGGGAAAAACCCCGCCAATACCGCTAACGTTTTGCTTCGTAAGCCAACACTGCCGCCAGCTCTGTTTTCTCCTGTCTGAAGTGCAGCTCACACAGCGAGTCGCGCACCATCCAGGTGAAGATCAACAACGTCGTACAGATCAGAAACAAACCTAACAGCAGAGTACGTTTTGGCATTCCAGCCTCCTTATTGCTTTTCGGCAATGAAGAGACTAACCTCGCAATGTTGGTTGTGAAGTTGGTCTCCCCATCAGTTTTTTTGATGTGGGACTCTCCACTGTTTGCCTCTTGCGAAAGCCTGAGGCAAACAGCCTCAAGCACCCGTCACGCACTCTATGCGCCTTCTCTGCTCCTGTCAGAAAATCGTTTCATTTCGTGAAGCCGCCTTCCAGAATCAAACGTCTTTAACCCGGCACGTTAACACAAGCGTGATGACCGAAATCGCTGCGATCACCCAGTACACGGATGCATGTCCATAGCTTTGCGACAGCGCCCCCTGAATCACCCCTGCCAGAATCACGCCGGTAGAGATACTGTTAGTAAACAGCGTGGTCGCGGAGCCTGCTCGCCCCGGCATTAAATCCTGGAACCAGAGCATGCCGATCCCGGCAACGATTCCGATAAATACCGCGTTAAATAGCTGTAACGCCAGCAAAGCTTCCCGCGAATGGAAAAGGATTAACCCCGCGTAGAACACCACCCCAGCCGCCACGGCGACGACCATCATCCGACGCTTTCCGAAACGTTTTACGTAGTAACCCGCCAGAATCATCGCCGGGATCTCCAGCCCGGCAGCGGTGCCCATCAGGATCCCCGCGAGCTTGTCGGGCAGTCCCAGATCGCTGCTGATCCACAGCGGCATATCGATAATGTACATGGTGTTGCAGGTCCACATCAGCGTGGAGGCGATAAACAACATGCGGACGTGTTTATCCTGCCAGCCGCTTACCTGGGTGATGGGCTTGTCCGTCGCTTGCTCTACGCGCGCCACCGATGGCAGCACAAAGGCTATCAGCGCCAGGCTGATGGCAAAAATTCCCGCGGCGATGGTGAACATGACGGTGAAACCGTAGTTCAGCGCCAGCATGAACGCCAGCGGGGGGCCGATGACCCATGCGAGAGAGAGCTGCGCACGCATCACCGAGCTGAACATCACCACTTCCCGCGCCGAGTTGTCGGCGTACTCCCGGGCCAGGGCGAAGAGCTGCGGCATGGCGGTGTTCGCCAGAGAGGCCAACAGCACGCCACAGGTGATAAGCGTCAGGTAGTGACGATTAAAGGCAAACAGCAACGCGTTGCCCACGGCCATGGCGCAACAAAAGAGGATCAGCTTGCGGCGATCGCCCTGGCTGTCGGATCGTTTCGCCAGCCACAGGCTGACGAGGATCCCGGCAATGGCGTTGACGGTGTAGAACAGGCCTACCCAAAATGGCTGCGCCCCAACCTCACGACTGAGAAACAGGCTCAGCGTCGGCGCCTGTAGCGCACCGGCCACGCCCATCATGAAGGCCACCAGCATAAAAGCGGCGTACACGCCGTTCAGGCGTCGCCCCATCGTCATCAACCAGAGCATGCGCAAGTCCTTATGAAAGCGAATCGAAATTGGGTGAAATAGTAAACGAAAAAAGCCAGCAAAAACATTTTGCTGGCGGGTGATTAGCACCAATACTCAGTCACACATGATCGAGGCGAGTTAGCGAGAAGAGGTCGGTTTCGTAACGTCCCACTGCATCAGATCTTCCAGTATTCTCAGCCGCTGCTCTGCGCACTGGCGGGCCAGCCAGGACACTCCCTTTGTCGCTGAAAAATAGTGCTGATAAAACTGACGTGCGGTAGACCTCTTCATAATTTACCTCCTCGCTTCATCGATAAGGATTATTGGCTTAATATAGGGATTAATAAATTGCTGATTTTTTGTCAGGAGTTCCTCTTTTATGCCTTCTGGTCGTCTGCAACAACAATTTATCCGCCTCTGGCAGTGCTGCGAGGGGCAATCGCAGGAGACCACGCTGAACGAGCTGGCTGAGCTCCTCAACTGCTCCCGGCGTCATATGCGTACCCTCCTTAACACCATGCAGCAGCAGGGCTGGCTAAACTGGGAGGCCGAAGCCGGACGCGGTAAGCGCTCGCGCCTGACTTTCCTCTATACCGGCCTGGCGTTGCAGCAACAGCGGGCGGAGGATCTGCTGGAGCAGGACCGCATCGATCAGCTGGTCCAGCTGGTGGGCGACAAAGCCGCCGTGCGCCAGATGCTGGTCTCGCATCTGGGACGCAGCTTTCGTCAGGGACGCCACATTCTGCGAGTGCTTTACTATCGCCCAATGAAAAATCTGTTGCCCGGTACGGCGTTACGTCGCTCTGAAACCCACATGGCCCGGCAGATTTTTAGCGGTCTGACGCGGATAAATGAGGAAAACGGGGAACTGGAAGCGGATATTGCCCATCACTGGCAACAGGTGTCTCCGTTGCACTGGCGCTTCTTTTTACGTCCCGGCATTCATTTCCACCATGGACGCGAGCTGGAGATGCGCGACGTTATCGATTCCTTAGAGCGCGCCCGCACGCTGCCGCTCTATTCGCATATCGCGCGGATCCACTCCCCCACGGCCTGGACCCTGGATATTGAGCTATCGCAGCCGGACAAATGGCTTCCGTGGCTTCTGGGCTACGTACCCTCGATGATCCTGCCTGCCGAGTGGCGATCCCTGAACAATTTTTCCAGCCAGCCGATTGGTACGGGCCCCTACTCCGTTTCACGGAACAACAGTAATCAGCTGAAGATCCGCGCCTTTGATGATTACTTTGGCTATAGGGCGCTGATCGACGAAGTCAACGTCTGGGTACTACCGGATCTCAACGAAGAGCTGAGCGCAGGCCTGACGCTGGAAGGGCCAACAACCAGCGAAAAGGCGTTCGAGAGTCGCCTGGAAGAGGGTTGCTACTATCTGCTTTTTGACAGCCGCAGCCATCGCGGGGCGAATCACGACGTCCGCAAGTGGATCAGCCATATTCTGGCGCCCGCTAACCTGATTTATCACGCAGAGGAGCAATACCAGACCTGGTGGTTCCCGGCCTATGGCCTGCTTCCGCGCTGGCACCATGCGCAGCCAGTACGCAGTGAAAAACCTGCCGGACTGGAGACCATCACCCTCAGCTACTATCGCGATCACATTGAACACCGGTTTATCGCAAGGATCATGAGTAAGCTGCTGGCAGCCGAGGGCGTGACGCTGGCGATACAGGAAGTAGACTATGATGAATGGCACCGTGGAGACGTTATCAGCGATATCTGGCTCAACAGTGCGAACTTCACGCTGCCGCTTGATTTTTCGCTCTTCTCTCACCTGTATGAAGTGCCCCTGATTCAGCACTGTATCAATCGGGACTGGCAGCGAGACGCCGCACGGTGGCGGGCAGGAGAAATGGTTCTGGCCGCCTGGTGTCAGGAGCTGCTGGCCGGGCAGACGATCGTACCGTTGATTCACCACTGGCTGCTGATCCAGGGTCAGCGCAGCATGCGCGGCCTGCGAATGAATACCCTGGGCTGGTTTGATTTTAAATCCGCGTGGTTTGCGCCGCCGGAGCCATAACGCTTTCGTAATATTCACCAAATCATTACAATAGCGCCGTTCTCAACGGGGTGCTGCATCACTGATGTGCGCTGAGATAATACCCGTCGAACCTGATCCGGATAACGCCGGCGAAGGGATTTGAGGCTGTCTCTCAAAATCCTTTGCCACTCAACCCTGAGGTGCAAAGTGTTAAAAAACGTTCTTCCTCTGCTGGCGCTGTTTGCGCTGCCTGTTTTTGCTAAGCCTGTCCTGACGGTCTACACCTACGACTCCTTCTCCGCCGACTGGGGCCCCGGCCCGGCGGTGAAAAAAGCCTTTGAAGCCGACTGCAACTGCGAGCTGAAATTCGTGGCACTGGAAGATGGTGTCTCTCTGCTTAACCGGCTGCGTATGGAAGGCAAAAACAGCAAAGCCGACGTGGTGCTCGGGCTGGATAACAACCTGCTGCAAGCCGCCACTCAAACCAGACTGTTCGCCAAAAGCGGCGTGGCGGCAGATGCCGTCAACGTGCCGGGCGGCTGGAAAAACGACACCTTCGTTCCCTTTGATTACGGTTACTTTGCGTTTGTCTACGATAAAAACAAGCTGAAGAATCCGCCCAAAAGCCTGAAAGAGCTGGTCGAAAGCGATCAGAAGTGGCGCGTGATTTATGAAGATCCGCGCACCAGCACGCCGGGTCTGGGGCTGCTGTTGTGGATGCAGAAAGTCTATGGCGACAAAACGCCTGAGGCGTGGCAGAAACTGGCAGCGAAAACCGTTACCGTCACCAAAGGCTGGAGCGAAGCCTACGGCCTGTTCCTGAAAGGCGAAAGCGACCTTGTGCTGAGCTACACGACTTCTCCGGCCTACCACATTATCGCCGAGAAGAAAGACAACTACGCCGCCGCGAACTTTGCTGAAGGACATTATTTGCAGGTGGAAGTGGCCGCCCGCACCGCCGCGAGCAAACAGCCGGAGCTCGCCGAGAAATTCCTGAAGTTTATGGTTTCACCGGCATTCCAGAATGCTATTCCGACAGGAAACTGGATGTACCCGGTCACTGATGTTGCGCTGCCGGCAGGTTTTGAGCAGCTGAACAAACCGCAAACCTCCCTGGAATTTACGCCGCAGCAGGTTGCCACCCAGCGCGCCGCATGGATAAGTGAATGGCAACGCGCCGTCAGCCGCTGATCCCCGGCTGGTTAGTTCCCGGGCTGCTCGCCGCTATACTGATGGTGGTTGTCAGCCTGGGTGCATTCCTTGCGCTGTGGTTTAACGCGCCAGAGAGCGATCTGCTTGCCCTCTGGCACGACAGCTATCTCTGGCACGTCATCCGTTTCTCCTTCTGGCAGGCGTTTCTCTCCGCGCTGCTGTCGACGCTCCCGGCCATTTTCCTCGCGCGCGCCCTCTATCGCAGACGTTTCCCCGGCAGGCTTGCCCTGCTGCGGCTGTGCGCGATGACGCTGATCCTGCCCGTGCTGGTGGCGGTGTTCGGCATTCTGAGCGTCTACGGTCGGCAAGGATGGCTGGCATTCCTTTTCAACCTGCTTGGTCTGGAATGGACCTTCTCGCCATACGGCCTGAAAGGCATTCTGCTGGCGCATATTTTTTTCAATATGCCGATGGCCACGCGCCTCTTTTTACAGGCGCTGGAAAACATTCCCGGTGAGCAGCGTCAGATTGCCGCCCAGCTTGGCATGCGCGGCTGGTCGTTCTTCCGCTTTGTCGAATGGCCGTGGCTGCGACGCCAGATTGCCCCGGTTGCCGCGCTAATCTTTATGCTCTGCTTCGCCAGCTTCGCGACCGTACTTTCTCTCGGCGGCGGGCCGCAGGCCACCACCATTGAGCTGGCGATCTATCAGGCTTTAAGTTACGACTACGATCCGGGCCGCGCCGCGCTGCTGGCGATCGTGCAGATGGTATGCTGTCTGGCACTGGTGTTACTCAGCCAGAGGCTAAGCAAAACGATCCCCACAGGAAGCAATAACATGACAGGCTGGCGCGATCCGCAGGACTGCCTGTATAGCCGCGTCGCGGATTTTATGCTGATCGCACTGGCACTCCTGCTTTTGCTGCCCCCGCTGCTGGCCGTTATCGTTGATGGACTGAATCGCAATGTGTTGTCGGTACTGCAACAACCTGTCCTGTGGCAAGCGACGTGGACCTCCTTGCGCATTGCGCTGGCAGCCGGGCTACTGTGCGTGATCCTGACCATGATGCTGCTCTGGAGCAGCCGCGAGCTGTACGCGCGTCATGCCCGTAAAGCCGGACACGCGCTGGAACTGACGGGTATGCTGATCCTGGCGATGCCGGGCATTGTGCTGGCGACCGGATTCTTTTTACTGTTCAACAGCACCATCGGCCTGCCGGAAAGCGCCGACGGCATCGTCATTTTTACCAACGCACTGATGGCCATCCCTTACGCGCTCAAGGTACTGGAAAACCCGATGCGCGACGTCAACAGCCGCTACAGCTTGCTGTGTCAGTCGCTGGGCATGCAGGGCTGGCAGCGCCTGAAGGTGGTAGAATTGCGCGCACTGAAACGTCCGCTCGCCCAGGCGCTGGCGTTTGCCTGCGTGCTGTCAATTGGCGATTTTGGCGTAGTGGCGCTCTTCGGCAACGAGGATTTCCGCACGCTGCCGTTCTGGCTTTATCAGCAAATTGGCTCTTACCGTAGCCAGGACGGCGCCGTCACGGCGCTGCTCCTGTTGCTGCTGTGCTTTGCGTTATTTACCGTTATCGAAAAACTTCCGGGGCGTGATGTTAAAACTGACTGATGTAACCTGGCTTTATGAGCACCTGCCAATGCGTTTTACCCTCTCCGTTCGTCAGGGAGAGCGAATCGCAGTGCTTGGCCCCAGCGGGGCCGGAAAAAGTACCCTGCTCAATCTGATTGCCGGTTTTTTGCAGCCTGCCAGCGGGTCGATCGTCATTGATAACGGCGAGTTTACCTACGCTCCGCCGGCTAAGCGCCCGGTGTCGATGCTGTTTCAGGAAAACAATCTGTTCAATCATCTTACGGTCTGGCAGAACATCGCGCTGGGTATGGATCCGGGGTTAAAGCTCAGTGCTGCGCAGCGTCAGACGCTGGAGGCGATCGCCGAACAAATGGGCCTGTCTGCGTTTATCAACAGACTACCGGGGGAGCTTTCCGGCGGCCAGCGCCAGCGCGTGGCGCTGGCACGCTGTCTGGTGCGCAAGCAGCCGCTGCTGCTGCTCGACGAACCCTTTTCGGCGCTCGACCCGGCTCTGCGCCAGGAAATGCTCTCGCTGGTTGAGGAGGTGTGCGAGCGCGAACAACTGACGATGCTGATGGTTTCGCACAGCATTGAAGATGCCGCACGCATCGCGCCGCGATCGGTGGTGATCGCGGAGGGACGTATTTTGTGGGATGGAGAAACAGAAGAACTTCAGAGTGGTAACGCAGGGGCATCTTCATTGTTGGGCATTCGTGCGGTCTGATGCCCTCACCCTAATCCTCTCCCACGGTGAGAGGGAAAACACCTTAACGGCTCACCACCTTCAACAGGATCTCGCCGTACACCGGCATCAGCGGGTGGCGGATCAGCGCCACCAGCGCTACCACCGCCACGCCGAGCGTAAGTGGGGCCAGCCAGAGCAGGCGCGTGCGCGGGAGATAGCGGGTCAGGCGATCGACGCTCGCTTTCGCGCTGCGCCACAGGCGCCAGCAGAGCCAAACCGCCAGCCACAGCAGCACCGCCGTACCCAGCAGCAGCCATTTAAACTCACCGCTTTGCATACCGTCAGGAATATCAATCGCCGCGCCCGCCAGGATACCCGGCAGGAAGTAGAACGGCGGCCAGAAGACGCAGCCGATGATATTCGGCACCACAAACTTCGCGACGGGCAGATCCAGCATCCCGGCCACCATCGGCACCAGTGGACGCGTTGGCCCAACGAAGCGCCCCACGAGGATGGTGAACATGCTGTGCTGGTGCAGCGCATGCTCGGTTTTATCCAGCAGCGCTTTGTTTTTTTTCATGAACGACCAGCGGTGTAGCGGCTTCTTAAAGCGCCAGCCCAGCCAGAAGGAGATCCAGTCCCCCAGCAAACAGCCGATAATACCGGCCATCCACGCCTGCCAGAAATTGACCTCGCCGCTGCCGATAAGCGCCCCAAGCCCCGCCATCATCACGGTGCCGGGCAGGATCAGCCCGACCAGCGCCAGCGACTCCAGAAACGCCACCAGCGCCACGGCGATGAGCGAATACATAACGGACTGGGTAATAAAATGTTCCAGCAATGCCTGCATAACTATTCCGGTCAGAAAACGAATCAGCGATTCTGCTTAGCGCCCTGCACCGCGTCAAGGCATCAATTGTCTGAATAGTTTACAAGATGCGCCTGAAGTTCACCTGAATGTTTACCGATTATTCACATCCCGCACGGAATTCGCTCGGGCTGGCACCGGTGCACTTCTTAAACACGCGAGAGAAATAGAGCTGATCTTCAAAGCCGACGTTACGCCCGACGGTGGCGATAGGCATTCGGGTGGTGCTGAGCAGCAGTTTCGCCTGGCTGATGCGCTGATCCTCGCGCCAGCTGAGCACGCTCACGCCAAGCTGCTGGCGGAACAGATGCGACAGCCGTGACGGCGACAGGCACACATGCTGGGCGACGCTGGCAATATCAAACTGGCTGTCGGCAAGGTGGTCGCTGATGTACTGGCAGGCGTCGCGGACGCGGTTGTCCAGCGGCGGATTAAGCGACTCGTTGATGGCCTCCATGCGGCGCAGCAGCACCTGTTCAAGCAGGTTGATGGCCAGCAGTTCGGCGTAGCGCCCTCCCGCCTGCCCTGCCTCAATAATCTGTGCAAACAGCTCACGGAACTGCGCCAGATGCGCCTCATCCGGGCGATAAAAACCGGTTTGCGCGAAAATGGCCGGCCACGAGAGCCACTCCTGCCAGTAGGCGCGCGGACGGAAATAGACCCACTGGTGATACCACTCTTTGGCATCCGGGTGGCGCCCGTAGTGGTGGATCTCCCCCGGCGGGAACAACAGCATATCACCAGGGCGGCAGATAAACTGCCGATCGCCGTTTTTAATCACCCCTTCCCCGCGAACGGTCAGGTTCAGAATATACCCTTTCATTCCGAGCGGTCGATCGACGTAGAAATCGAGATACCCCTCGGCCTCAATGGGCGTCAGCCCCGCCACCAGATGGGCGTTAAATGAGTATCCCGGCAGCAGGGGATCGTTTTGCGGTTCGGCCATAGATTCAGTTCTCCCAAGGGTCCTGAAGGAAACCAATTGTCCATATCGATAAAAGCAGTATAAAAATGGCCCGCGAAAAGATCCAAAAAGCATCACGCCTCTTTTACGTCCGCCATGTTTCAGCCTTTCCCCCTGATTTCTCCGCCAGCACGGGCGGATAAGCAGTAACAAAAGTGTCTATAAGTACGGCAGAAATGTCCACATTGAATATTTGCACGGCGTCACACTTTCAATCGTAACAGCAATTTAGTCCATAAGATTAGCGGATCCTGCCTGACGATCTTTGTCCCCAGTCTCTAATGTTCTTCCATACCTGTTTTGGATGGAGCAACACCATGGCAATTGCAATTGGCCTCGATTTTGGCAGCGACTCAGTTCGCGCGCTGGCAGTGGACTGTACGACTGGCCGGGAGATAGCAACCAGCGTTGAGTGGTATCCGCGCTGGCAAGAGGGGCGCTACTGCGATGCGCCGAACAACCAGTTCCGTCACCACCCGCGCGATTACATTGAATCAATGGAAGCGGCGATCAAAACCGTGCTGGCGGAGCTGACGGACGCCCAGCGGGCCGACGTCGTGGGGATTGGCGTCGACAGTACCGGTTCAACGCCAGCCCCGGTTGATGCAGAAGGCCGCGTACTGGCGCTTCGCCCGGAGTTTGCTGATAACCCGAACGCCATGTTTGTGCTGTGGAAAGACCATACCGCCGTGGAAGAGGCGGAAGCCATCACCCGCTTATGCCACCAGCCGGGCAAAACCGACTACTCGCGCTACATCGGCGGGATCTACTCCAGCGAATGGTTCTGGGCAAAAATCCTGCACGTTACCCGCGCGGACGCGTCGGTCGCACAGGCAGCGGCGTCATGGATTGAGCTGTGCGACTGGGTTCCCGCCCTGCTTTCCGGCACCACGCGTCCGCAGGCTATTCGCCGTGGCCGTTGCAGCGCCGGGCATAAATCGCTGTGGCATGAAAGCTGGGGTGGTCTGCCTCCGGCAGCGTTCTTCGATGAACTCGACCCGATCATCAACAAAAACCTGACATACCCGCTGTTTACCGACACCTTCACCGCCGATATTCCGGTCGGCATGCTCTGCGAAGAGTGGGCGAAACGCCTCGGTCTGCCGCAAAACGTGACCATTTCCGGCGGCGCGTTCGACTGCCATATGGGCGCCGTGGGCGCGGGTGCGCAGCCTAACACGCTGGTGAAAGTGATTGGCACCTCCACCTGCGACATTCTGACGGCGGATAAAACGACCGTTGGCGACCGCGCGGTGAAGGGTATCTGCGGTCAGGTTGACGGCAGCGTGGTGCCTGATTTTATCGGCCTCGAAGCGGGTCAGTCCGCATTTGGCGATATCTACGCCTGGTTTGGCCGGGTGCTCGGCTGGCCGCTGGATCAGCTGGCGGCCGCGCATCCTGAACTGAAAACCCAGATTACCGCGAGCAAAAAACAGCTCCTGCCGCAGCTCACCGAAGCCTGGGCAAAAAATCCGTCTCTCGATCACCTGCCGGTGGTGCTGGACTGGTTCAACGGCCGTCGTACGCCGTTTGCCAACCAGCGTCTGAAAGGGGTGATTACCGATCTCAACCTGGCGACCGACGCGCCCGCGCTGTTTGGCGGTCTGATCGCCGCCACCGCGTTCGGCGCGCGCGCCATCATGGAGTGCTTCACCGGGCAGGGCATTGACGTGAACAACGTGATGGCTTTGGGCGGTATCGCCCGTAAAAACCCGGTGATCATGCAGGCCTGCTGCGACGTGCTCAACCGTCCGCTGCAAATTGTGGCCTCCGATCAGTGCTGTGCGCTGGGCGCAGCGATTTTCGCTGCCGTGGCCGCAGGCGTCCATGCGGATATCCCGACCGCGCAACAGCATATGGCGAGCGCCGTCGAAAGTACGCTTCAGCCGCAGGCTCAGCAGGCACAACGCTTTGAACAGCTTTATCAGCGCTACCAGCAATGGGCAAAAAGCGCCGAACTTCACTATCTCCCTGTCGCCGCCCCGGCCAAAAGCACCGCGGACACTACGGCAACCCTGACACTTTAAGGACACGATAATGACCATTTTTAATAATTATGAAGTGTGGTTTGTGATTGGCAGCCAGCATTTATACGGACCGGAAGCGTTGCAGCAGGTGACGAAACACGCGGAGCACGTTGTGAATGCGCTGAACGCGGAAGCCAAACTGCCGTGCAAACTGGTGCTGAAGCCGCTGGGTACTACGCCGGACGAAATCACTAACATCTGCCGCGATGCCAATTACGATGACAAATGCGCTGGCCTGGTGGTGTGGCTGCACACCTTCTCGCCAGCCAAAATGTGGATCAACGGCCTGGCTATCCTCAACAAACCGCTGCTGCAATTCCACACTCAGTTCAACGCCTCTCTGCCGTGGGACAGCATCGACATGGACTTCATGAACCTGAATCAGACCGCGCACGGCGGTCGCGAGTTCGGCTTCATCGGCGCACGTATGCGTCAACAGCATGCCGTGGTGACCGGCCACTGGCAGGACGGCCAGGCACAAAAACGCATTGGCTCCTGGATGCGTCAGGCGGTCTCTAAGCAGGATACCCGTCACCTTAAAGTGGTGCGTTTCGGCGACAACATGCGCGAAGTGGCGGTCACCGACGGTGATAAAGTGGCCGCGCAGATTAAATTTGGCTTCTCCGTGAATACCTGGGCGGTGGGCGACCTGGTGCAGGTGGTGAATGACATCAGCGATGGCGACGTTAACGCGCTGGTGGACGAGTACGAAAGCAGCTACCGCCTGACGCCTGCGGCACAGGTCAACGGCGACAAGCGCCAGAACGTGCTGGATGCCGCACGCATTGAACTGGGCATGAAGCGTTTTCTGGAACAGGGCGGCTTCCATGCCTTCACCACCACCTTTGAAGATCTCCACGGCCTGAAACAGCTCCCGGGTCTGGCGGTACAACGTCTGATGCAGCAGGGCTACGGTTTTGCGGGCGAAGGCGACTGGAAAACTGCCGCTCTGCTTCGCATCATGAAGGTGATGTCGACCGGTCTGCAGGGCGGCACCTCTTTTATGGAAGACTACACCTACCACTTCGAGAACGGTAACGATCTGGTGCTCGGCTCGCACATGCTGGAAGTGTGTCCGTCTATCGCCGTTGAAGAGAAACCGATCCTCGATGTGCAGTACCTCGGCATTGGCGGCAAAGCGGATCCGGCCCGTCTGATCTTCAACACCCGTACCGGCCCGGCCATTAACGCCAGCCTGATCGACCTCGGCGATCGTTTCCGCCTGCTGGTGAACTGCGTCGATGCTGTGGAAACTCCGCATTCTCTGCCGAAACTGCCGGTCGCGAACGCCCTGTGGAAAGCGCAACCTGACCTGCCAACCGCGTCGGAAGCCTGGATCCTGGCCGGCGGCGCGCACCACACCGTCTTCAGCCACGCGCTTGACCTGAACGATATGCGTCAGTTTGCCGAGCTGCACGACATCGAACTGACCGTGATTGATAACGACACCCGTCTGCCAGCCTTTAAAGACGCGCTGCGCTGGAACGAAGTCTATTACGGTTCAAAACGCTAAGCCCTGAATGCCCGGTGGCACTTCGTTTACCGGGCCTACGGTTCTGTAGGCCGGATAAGCGCAGCGCCATCCGGCAGGAGACGACAATGTTAGAAGATCTCAAACGTCAGGTACTCGAAGCCAACCTGGCGCTGCCAAAACATAACCTGGTGACCCTGACTTGGGGCAACGTCAGCGCCGTTGACCGGGAAAAAGGCGTGTTCGTGATCAAGCCTTCGGGCGTGGATTACACGGTGATGACCGCGGAAGATATGGTGGTGGTCAGCATCGAAACGGGTGAAGTGGTTGAAGGCGATAAAAAGCCCTCCTCCGATACGCCCACTCACCGCCTGCTGTATCAGGCCTTCCCGACCATCGGTGGGATTGTGCATACCCATTCGCGTCACGCGACCATCTGGGCGCAGGCGGGCCAGCCAATTCCGGCCACCGGCACCACCCACGCGGACTACTTTTACGGCACCATTCCCTGCACGCGTCTGATGACCGATGCGGAGATCGGCGGTGAGTACGAATGGGAAACCGGGAACGTGATCGTCGAAACCTTCGAAAAACAGGGTATCGACGCGGCGCAAATGCCCGGCGTGCTGGTGCACTCCCACGGTCCGTTTGCCTGGGGTAAAAACGCGGAGGACGCGGTGCACAACGCGATCGTGCTGGAGGAAGTCGCCTACATGGGGATCTTCTGCCGCCAGCTGGCACCGCAGTTGCCGGATATGCAGCAAACCCTGCTCGATAAGCATTATCTGCGCAAGCACGGCGCGAAGGCGTACTACGGGCAGTAAAACATTGTCCGGTGGCGCTGCGCTTATCGGGCCTACGGATCCTGTTGGCCGGATAAGCGTAGCGCCATCCGGCAAAACAGGCACTGTATAAAACCCCAGCAAACACCCCTCAACCAGGCTATAATCAGGCCTGGTTTGTTTTGTGGGATAGCGGCGTGGCACAGGCGCAAGAAGGCTTTTTACTGACCCGACACTGGCGGGATACCCCTCAGGGCACCGAGGTTGCGTTCTGGCTGGCGACGGATAACGGCCCGCTGCACGTTACCCTGCCGCCTCAGGAGTCCGTGGCGTTTATCCCTGAACACCACGTCGAGAAAGTAAAGCAGCTGCTGCGCGGTGAAAACGGCTGGCGCCTTACTCCCCTTGAGCTAAAAGACTTCCACCGCCAGCCGGTTTATGGCCTCTACTGCCGCGCCCATCGCCAGCTGATGCGCTATGAAAAATTGCTCCGCGAAGCGGGCGTGACGCTCTACGAAGCGGACATTCGCCCGCCGGAACGTTTTCTGATGGAGCGGTTTATCACCGCCCCCGTCTGGGTGGACGGCGCTGAGCAGAACGGTTGTCTCGTGAACGCGCGCCTGAAGCCTAACCCGCACTATCGCCCGCCGCTGAAGTGGGTCTCGCTGGATATCGAAACCACCCGTCACGGCGAGCTGTACTGCATCGGCCTTGAAGGCTGCGGGCAGCGGGTTGTCTATATGCTCGGGCCCCCGAACGGCGATGCGTCCGCGCTGGATTTTCATCTGGAATACGTTACCAGCCGACCACAGCTGCTGGAGAAGCTTAACCAGTGGTTTGCCGAGCACGATCCCGACGTGCTGATCGGCTGGAACGTGGTGCAGTTTGACCTGCGCGTGCTGCAAAAACATGCCGAGCGGTACCGCATTCCCCTGACGTTAGGGCGCGGAAACACGGAGCTGGAGTGGCGTGAGCACGGTTTTAAGAACGGCGTATTCTTCGCACAGGCTAACGGTCGCCTGATTGTCGACGGCATCGAGGCGCTGAAATCCGCCTTCTGGAACTTCTCTTCCTTCTCGCTGGAAGCGGTCGCCCAGGCGCTGCTCGGTGAAGGTAAATCCATCGACAATCCCTGGGACCGAATGGACGAGATCGACCGGCGCTTTAATGAGGATAAGCCGGCGCTCGCTACTTATAACCTGAAAGACTGTGAGCTGGTAACGCAGATTTTCCATAAAACCGAGATCATGCCCTTCCTGCTGGAACGCGCAACGGTAAACGGTCTCGCGGTCGACAGGCACGGCGGCTCGGTAGCGGCCTTCAGCCACCTCTATTTCCCGCGGATGCACCGGGCGGGCTATGTGGCCCCTAACCTCGGTGACGTGCCGCCGCAGGCCAGTCCCGGCGGTTACGTGATGGATTCACGGCCCGGGCTGTATGATTCGGTGCTGGTGCTGGATTATAAAAGTCTGTACCCGTCGATTATCCGCACATTTCTGATTGATCCGGTAGGGCTGGTCGAGGGGATGGCGCAGCCAGACGATGCGCACAGTACTGAAGGTTTTCTCGGGGCACGCTTCTCGCGCGAAAAACACTGCCTGCCTGAGATCGTGGGAAACATCTGGCACGGCCGCGACGAGGCAAAACGCCACGGCAACAAGCCGCTCTCACAGGCGCTGAAAATCATTATGAACGCCTTTTACGGGGTGCTGGGCACCAGCGCCTGCCGCTTCTTTGATCCGCGTCTGGCGTCGTCCATCACCATGCGCGGGCACGACATTATGCACCAGACCAAAGCGTTGATTGAATCCCGGGGTTATGACGTTATTTATGGCGACACCGATTCCACCTTTGTCTGGCTGAAATCGGCCCGTTCAGAAGACGACGCCGCGCAAATCGGCAAAGAACTGGTCGCCTTCGTGAACGCCTGGTGGCGCGAAAGTTTGCAAAAAGAGCGGTTAACCAGTGCGTTAGAGCTGGAGTTTGAAACCCATTTTGCCCGCTTTTTAATGCCGACCATTCGCGGAACCGACCAGGGCAGCAAGAAGCGCTACGCCGGACTGATTCAGGAAGGCGACAAGCAGCGGATGGTGTTTAAAGGGCTGGAGACAGTGCGCACCGACTGGACGCCGCTGGCACAGCAGTTTCAGCAAACGCTTTATCTGCGGGTGTTCCGCAATGAGCCGTATCAGGACTACGTGCGCGAGACGATAGCCAGCCTGATGGCAGGCGAACTTGACGCGCAGCTGGTGTATCGCAAGCGCCTGCGCCGCCCGCTGGCGGACTACCAGCGTAATGTTCCTCCGCACGTCCGCGCGGCGCGGCTGGCGGATGAAGAGAACGTTCGCCGGGGCCGCGCGCCGCAGTATCAGAACCGGGGAACGATCAAATACGTCTGGACAACGAACGGACCAGAACCCGTTGATTACCAGCAGTCTCCGCTCGATTACGATCACTACCTGACCCGCCAGCTTCAGCCTGTTGCGGAGGGAATTTTACCGTTCATCAACGACGACTTTGCTACACTAGTGACAGGACAACTTGGGCTATTTTGACGCGTGACGAAACCGTTGCCATCCAGTACCATAGCGCCCTTTCCATTCCCGGACCCATTTTTCGATGACCGTCTTTTTTGACGGGGTCGAACTATTGCCTGCAATTAAAGATTAGAGCCGAACAACTATGCCTTTTACACTTGGTCAACGCTGGATCAGCGATACAGAAAGCGAACTTGGATTAGGAACCGTCGTTGCCGTCGATGCGCGCATGGTTACCCTCCTTTTCCCTGCTACCGGTGAAAACCGCCTGTACGCTCGCAATGACTCCCCTGTTACCCGCGTAATGTTCAATCCGGGTGATACCGTGACCAGCCATGACGGCTGGCAACTGAAGGTTGAAGACGTAAAAGAAGAGAATGGACTGCTCGCCTACATCGGAACGCGTCTTGATACCGACGAGACAAATGTCATCCTGCGTGAAGTGCTGCTCGACAGCAAACTGGTGTTCAGCAAGCCGCAGGACCGTCTGTTTGCCGGGCAAATCGACCGAATGGATCGCTTCTCCCTGCGCTACCGCGCGCGTAAGTTCCAGAGTGAGCAGTACCGCATGCCGTGGAGCGGCCTGCGCGGTCAACGTACCAGCCTTATTCCCCATCAGCTGAATATCGCCCATGACGTGGGCCGTCGCCATGCGCCTCGCGTGCTGCTGGCTGACGAAGTGGGCCTGGGTAAAACCATCGAAGCAGGCATGATCCTGCACCAGCAGCTGCTCTCTGGCGCTGCCGAGCGCGTGCTGATTGTGGTTCCAGAAACGCTGCAACATCAGTGGCTGGTTGAAATGCTGCGCCGCTTTAACCTGCGCTTCTCCCTGTTCGACGATGAGCGCTATGCCGAAGCCCAGCACGACGCGGACAACCCGTTTGAAACCGAACAGCTGGTCATTTGTTCCCTGGACTTCGTGCGCCGCAGCAAGCAGCGCCTGGAGCATCTGTGCGACGCTGAATGGGATCTGATGGTCGTCGACGAAGCGCACCACCTCGTCTGGAGCGAAGACGCGCCAAGCCGTGAATACATGGCGATTGAGCAGCTTGCCGAGCGCGTACCGGGCGTTCTGCTCCTGACCGCCACGCCGGAGCAGCTGGGTCTTGAGAGCCACTTCGCCCGTCTGCGCCTGCTCGATCCCAACCGTTTCCACGATTTTGAGCAGTTTGTTGAAGAGCAGAAAAACTACCGCCCGGTGGCGGACGCCGTCGCGCTGCTGCTGGCCGGTAATCGTCTCTCTAATGATGAGCTTAACACTCTCAGCGATCTGATTGGCGAGCAGGATATTGAGCCGCTGCTTCAGGCCGCGAACAGCGACAGCGATAATGCGGGATCCGCGCGTAAAGAGCTGATCGACATGCTGATGGATCGCCACGGTACCAGCCGCGTGCTGTTCCGTAACACCCGTAACGGCGTGAAAGGCTTCCCGAAACGCGAGCTGCACACCATCAAACTGCCGCTGCCGACCCAGTACCAGACGGCGATTAAAGTCTCCGGCATTATGGGTACCCGTAAATCTGCGGAAGATCGCGCGCGCGACATGCTCTACCCGGAGCAGATTTATCAGGAATTCGAAGGCGACACCGGCACCTGGTGGAACTTCGATCCGCGCGTGGAGTGGTTGATGGGCTACCTCACCGCTCACCGTTCCCAGAAAGTGCTGGTGATCTGCGCCAAAGCCGCTACCGCATTGCAGCTGGAGCAGGTTCTGCGTGAGCGCGAAGGCATTCGCGCCGCCGTGTTCCACGAAGGCATGTCCATAGTTGAGCGCGATCGTGCAGCAGCCTGGTTTGGTGAAGAGGACAGCGGCGCGCAGGTTCTGCTGTGCTCTGAAATCGGTTCTGAAGGCCGTAACTTCCAGTTCGCCAGCAATCTGGTGATGTTCGATCTGCCGTTTAACCCGGATCTGCTGGAGCAGCGTATCGGCCGTCTGGATCGTATCGGGCAGGCGCACGATATTCAGATCCACGTGCCGTATCTGGAGAAAACCGCCCAGTCCGTGCTGGTGCGCTGGTACCACGAAGGGCTGGACGCGTTTGAACACACCTGCCCGACCGGCCGCACCATTTACGATCAGGTCCATGGCGATCTGATCGGTTACCTGGCCGCGCCTGAAAATAGTGAGGGCTTTGATGAACTGATCAAATCCTGCCGTGAGAAGCACGACGCACTGAAAGCGCAGCTGGAGCAGGGTCGCGATCGCCTGCTGGAGATCCACTCCAACGGCGGTGAAAAAGCGCAGCAGCTGGCCGAAAGCATTGAAGAGCAGGACGACGACACCAGCCTGATCAGCTTCTCCATGAATCTGTTCGACATCGTCGGTATAAACCAGGACGATCGCGGCGAGAACATGATCGTGCTGACCCCGTCCGATCATATGCTGGTGCCGGATTTCCCGGGCCTGCCGGAAGACGGCTGCACTATCACCTTTGAGCGTGATGTGGCGCTGTCCCGCGAAGACGCACAGTTCATTACCTGGGAGCACCCGCTGATCCGCAACGGTCTGGATCTGATCCTCTCCGGCGATACCGGCAGCAGCACCATTTCCCTGTTGAAGAACAAAGCCTTGCCTGTGGGCACGCTGCTGGTGGAGCTGATCTACGTTGTGGAAGCGCAGGCGCCGAAACAGCTTCAGCTTAACCGCTTCCTCCCGCCAACGCCGGTGCGTCTGCTGCTGGATAAAAACGGTACGAATCTGGCCAGCCAGGTGGAGTTTGAAAGCTTCAACCGTCAGTTGAGCGCGGTGAACCGCCATACCGGCAGCAAGCTGGTGAATGCGGTGCAACAGGACGTGCATGCCATTCTGCAACTGGGTGAAACCCAGGCCGAAAAAGCGGCCAGAGTGCTGATTGATGCGGCGCGCAGCGAAGCCGATGAGAAGCTTTCTGCCGAGCTGTCGCGTCTGGAAGCGTTGAAAGCGGTGAACCCGAACATTCGTGACGATGAGCTGGCCGCGATTGAGAGCAACCGCCAGCAGGTGCTGGAAAGCCTGAATCAGGCCGGATGGCGTCTCGACGCCCTGCGTCTTATCGTTGTGACGCATCAGTAAGCGGAGCGCAAAATGGTAATGGAGCCCTACAATCCCCCGATGGATCCGTGGCTGGTCATTCTGTATCAGGACGAGCACATTATGGTGGTTAACAAGCCGAGCGGCCTGTTGTCCGTGCCGGGGCGTCTGGAAGAGCATAAAGACAGCGTGATGACGCGTATCCAGCGCGATTATCCCCAGGCCGAGTCTGTCCATCGTCTGGATATGGCGACCAGCGGCGTGATTGTGGTGGCTCTTAATAAGGCGGCAGAACGTGAGCTGAAGCGTCAGTTCCGCGAGCGCGAGCCGAAGAAGCAGTATGTCGCCCGCGTGTGGGGCCATCCGGCGCAGGCGGAAGGGCTGGTGGATTTACCGCTGATTTGTGACTGGCCGAACCGGCCAAAGCAGAAGGTGTGTTATGAAACCGGCAAGGCTGCGCAGACCGAGTATGAAGTGCTGGAGTACGCGCCGGATAATACCGCGCGCGTCCTGCTGAAGCCGATTACCGGGCGCTCCCATCAGCTGCGTGTGCATATGCTTGCGATGGGTCACCCGATTCTGGGTGACAGATTCTATGCGCCGCCGGAAGCGCTGGCGTTAGCGCCGCGCCTGCAACTGCATGCGCAGACGCTCACCATCACCCACCCTGCTTTCGGCAACGCCATGACGTTCAAAGCCCCGGTGGACTTCTGAAAAAATGGCCCGACACTGTCGGGCCATTTTTTTATTTAAAACCTTTCTGCTCTTTAATCAGCTCGTAGGCTTTCTGGATTTCCTGCGCTTTCTGTTTCGCCATCTCCATCATCTCAGGCGGCAGGCCTTTCGCCACCAGCTTATCCGGATGGTGCTCGCTCATCAGCTTACGATAGGCGCGTTTGATGGTCGTGACATCGTCAGAGGGCTTCACGCCGAGGACATTACAGGCATCTTCAAGCGTAGGGCCACGCTGCGCCTGCTGCCACCCGCCACCGGACGATTGCTGTTGATAACCGCCGCCAAAGTGCGCGCCGCCCTGCATCATGCGCAGGAACTGATCGAACTGCATGCGGGAAATGCCCAGCTCTTCAGCAATCACATACAGGACGTCCCGTTCATTCGGATGCAGAGAGCCATCCGCGAAGGCGGCCTGGATTTGAATTTCCAGAAACATCCGAATTAAATCAAAGCGCCCGAAGCAGATGCTACGGAACTGCCGCATTTTTTCACGCAGCGGGTAGTTATCCGCTTTACCAATCCGGAATGCATTCTGCGCCGCGACGCGGGATTCGCCGTGCAGATTCATGCGATCCATAAAGACGCTGGCAACCTGAATATCGGCTTCCGTTACGCGCCCTTTTGATTTGGTTAAGTGCCCCATCACCTCGAAGGTGGTGGAGAAAAAGAGTGACTGGCGCTCGCGCTGGTTGGCAAACCAGGCCATTTTGCGGCTGCGTGCTTTATCAAACATATGGCCGATAATGAGGCCAAGAACAACACCCCAGAATCCGGCACCCATAATAATTGCGAACGCAACGCCGATTATTTTACCCCAATACTGCATATACTCCCCGAATGGTCATGTTCCTGGCCGACGCAACGCCATCATTACAGTGGTCGCGCCACGGTCAATTGAGGGACATCGCCTATAATTTGCATTATCATACTCGTCATTCGATAGCGAGCCTAACACTCTGGCGCGCAAACGGGCAGGATTAACGCTGGTACTGCGCTGATGAGTAAGATAGTCTCTGAGCGTTTGTAAGCCGTAGCCACTGATGACGGAACAATAAAATACAACGTATGAAAAAACGTATCCCCACCCTTCTGGCCACAATGATTGGCACCGCCCTGTATAGCCAACAGGGGCTCGCAGCCGATCTCGCCTCGCAGTGTATGCTTGGCGTCCCAAGTTACAATCGCCCACTGGTGAAAGGCGATACGAATGACTTACCCGTCACCATTAATGCCGACAGCGCAAAAGGTAATTATCCTGACAATGCAACCTTTACGGGCAATGTCGATATTAACCAGGGTAACAGCCGTCTGCTGGCTGACGAAGTGCAATTGCACCAGAAGCAGCCGGAAGGTGCTCAGGCGCCTGTCCGTACGGTGGATGCGCTGGGTAATGTGCACTATGACGACAATCAGGTCATCCTGAAAGGTCCGAAAGCCTGGTCGAATCTGAATACCAAAGACACCAACGTCTGGGAAGGTGATTATCAGATGGTCGGTCGTCAGGGGCGCGGTACCGCAGACCTGATGAAGCAGCGCGGCGAGAACCGCTACACTATTCTCGAAAACGGCTCGTTTACGTCCTGTTTGCCAGGGTCAAATACCTGGAGCGTTGTGGGCAGCGAAGTGATCCACGACCGTGAAGAACAGGTTGCAGAGATCTGGAACGCCCGTTTTAAACTCGGCCCGGTGCCCATTTTCTATAGTCCTTACCTGCAACTGCCTGTGGGTGACAAACGTCGTTCAGGCTTCCTGATCCCGAACGCCAAGTACAGCACGTCGAACTACTTTGAGTTCTACCTGCCGTACTACTGGAACATTGCGCCCAACATGGACGCCACGATCACGCCGCACTACATCCATAAGCGCGGTAACATCATGTGGGAGAACGAATTCCGCTATCTGACCAAAGCGGGCGCGGGCCTGATGGAGTTTGATTATCTGCCATCAGATAAGGTGTTCCAGGACGAACATCCGAGCGAAGGTGATAAGCACCGCTGGATGTACTACTGGCAGCACGCCGGGGTAATGGATCAGGTTTGGCGCTTCAACATCGACTACACCAAAGTCAGCGATCCGTATTACTTCAACGACTTCGACTCTAAATACGGGTCCAGTACCGACGGTTACGCCACGCAGATATTCAGCGTGGGCTACGCCATTGAAAATTTTGACGCAACGGTGTCGACCAAGCAGTTCCAGGTGTTTGATACGCAAACAAACAGCACCTACGGTGCAGAGCCGCAGCTGGACGTGAACTGGTACCAGAACGATGTGGGTCCTTTCGACACGCACGTTTACGCTCAGGCGGTCCATTTCGTCAACACCAACTCGGATATGCCGGAATCAACGCGTCTGCATATCGAGCCGACGATCAATCTGCCGTGGTCAAACGACTGGGCAAGCCTGAATACCGAAGCCAAGCTGATGGCCACCCACTATCAGCAGAAAAATCTGGACTGGTATAACAAACGCTATGGCACCGATCTTGAAGAGTCGGTAAACCGTACGCTTCCGCAGTTCAAAATGGACGGGAAGCTGATTTTCGAACGTGACATGGCTCTTCTCGCGGATGGATACACCCAGACGCTTGAGCCACGTATGCAGTATCTGTACGTGCCTTATCGCGATCAGAGCAAAATTCAAAACTACGACTCGTCCTTCCTGCAATCAGACTACAGCGGCCTGTTCCGCGATCGTACCTACGGCGGCCTTGACCGTATTGCGTCTGCTAACCAGTTAACGACCGGCGTCACAACGCGCGTTTATGATGATGCTGCCGTTGAACGTTTTAACGTTTCTGTTGGTCAAATCTACTATTTCACCGAGTCTCGTACCGGTGATGACGACATTAACTGGGAGAAAGACAACAAAACGGGCTCACTGGTATGGGCGGGCGACACCTACTGGCGTATGACGGATCGTTGGGGTCTGCGCGGTGGTGTTCAGTACGATACACGACTGGACAATATCGCGACGGGCAGCGCTGCCATCGAATATCGTCGTGATGAAGATCGCATGTTGCAGTTGACGTACCGTTACGCCAGCCCGGAGTATATCCAGGCGACATTGCCAAACTATGCGAATACAGACCAATACAAAGACGGTATTTCACAGGTGGGTACCGCCGCGAGCTGGCCTATCGCCGATCGTTGGTCAGTCGTCGGAGCCTACTACTATGACACGAATACCCAAAAACCTGCTGACCAGATGCTGGGTCTGCAATATAACTCCTGCTGTTACGCAATACGTGTCGGTTACGAACGCAAACTTAACGGCTGGGATACGCAAAACAGTCAGGGCAAATACGATAACGTGATTGGCTTTAATATCGAGTTGCGCGGCCTGAGCTCTAACTACGGTCTGGGCACGCAGCAGATGCTGCGCTCGAACATTCTGCCGTATCGTAGTTCATTGTAATGTGCTTGATTTACAACGTAATCCGCTTTGCGGTTAATTGAAATGGAAAAAGTATGAAGAACTGGAAAACGCTGCTACTCGGTGTCGCTATGGTTGCGAATACCAGCTTCGCGGCCCCACAGGTTGTCGATAAAGTCGCGGCTGTGGTTAACAACGGCGTCGTGCTTGAAAGTGACGTTGACGGTTTGATGAAATCTGTAAAGCTCAACTCGGGCCAGGCAGGTCAACAACTTCCGGATGACGCTACGCTGCGCCACCAGATCCTGGAACGTCTGATCATGGATCAGATTGTCCTGCAAATGGGCCAGAAAATGGGTGTGAAGATCTCTGACGAGCAGCTCGATCAGGCGATCGCTAACATTGCAAAGCAGAACAACATTACCCCGGACCAGATGCGTAGCCGCCTGGCCTATGACGGCATCAGCTATGCCACCTACCGTAATCAGATCCGTAAAGAGATGCTGATTTCAGAAGTGCGTAACAATGAAGTCCGTCGCCGCGTCACCATCCTGCCTCAGGAAGTGGATGCCCTGGCGAAACAGGTGGGTAATCAGAATGATGCCAGCACTGAACTTAACCTGAGCCACATACTGATCCCACTGCCGGAAAACCCAACCTCCGATCAGGCGGCTGAGGCGGAAAGTCAGGCGCGCGCTATCGTTGAGCAGGCGCGTAATGGCGATGACTTCGGCAAACTGGCGATCACCTACTCTGCTGACCAGCAGGCGCTGAAAGGCGGCCAGATGGGCTGGGGCCGTATTCAGGAGCTGCCATCCCTGTTTGCCCAGGCGCTGAGCACGGCGAAGAAAGGCGACATCGTCGGTCCAATCCGTTCCGGTGTGGGCTTCCACATTCTGAAAGTGAACGACCTGCGCGGTCAGAGCCAGAACATTTCGGTTACCGAAGTGCATGCGCGCCATATCCTGCTCAAACCGTCTCCGATCATGACTGACGATCAGGCCCGTGCGAAGCTGGAACAGATCGCCGCAGACATCAAGAGCGGTAAAACCACCTTCGATAAAGCGGCAAAAGAGTTCTCTCAGGATCCTGGCTCTGCAAACCAGGGCGGTGACCTGGGTTGGGCGGCAGCGGATATTTACGATCCAGCTTTCCGCGATGCGTTAATGAAGCTGAATAAGGGTCAGATGAGCGCGCCAGTGCACTCCTCCTTCGGCTGGCATCTGATCCAGCTGATGGACACGCGCAACGTGGATAAAACCGACGCGGCGCAGAAAGATCGTGCGTATCGCATGCTGTTTAACCGTAAGTTCTCTGAAGAAGCCGCAACCTGGATGCAGGAACAACGCGCCAGCGCTTACGTGAAAGTGTTGAGCAACTAATGAAACCGCATCGTGTTGTGATCACTCCCGGCGAACCCGCCGGGATTGGGCCTGACCTTGTGGTTCAGCTCGCCCAGCGCAGCTGGCCGGTAGAGTTGGTTGTTTGCGCAGATGCAACACTGTTACAAGACCGGGCAGCCTTGCTCGGTCTGCCTTTAACGCTCCTCCCTTACGTTGAAGGCCAACAGCCCGCACCGCAGCAGGCTGGTACTCTCACCCTGCTTTCTGTTCCGCTTCGTGCACCTGTTGTCCCCGGTGAGTTACACATCGAAAACGGCCACTACGTTGTCGAGACGCTGGCGCGCGCCTGTGACGGTTGCCTTCAGGGCGAATTTGCAGCCCTGATCACCGGTCCGGTGCATAAAGGCGTAATCAACGACGCGGGCATTCCGTTTACCGGGCATACCGAATTTTTCGAAGAGCGTTCGCACAGCCCGAAAGTGGTGATGATGCTGGCAACCGAAGCAATGCGCGTTGCGCTGGTAACAACGCACCTGCCGATCAAAGCCATTCCGGATGCCATTACGCCTGAACTCCTGCGTGAGATCATTGGCATTTTGCATCACGATCTGCAAACCAAATTCGGTATTCCGCAGCCGCATGTGCTGGTTTGCGGCCTGAATCCGCACGCGGGTGAGGGCGGACATATGGGCACTGAAGAGATCGACACCATCATTCCGGTGCTTGAGGAGATGCGGGCGAAGGGGATGAACCTCAGCGGGCCACTGCCTGCCGACACCCTTTTCCAGCCCAAATACCTGGATAAAGCCGATGCCGTACTCGCGATGTACCACGATCAGGGTCTGCCCGTGCTAAAATACCAGGGATTTGGTCGCGGGGTGAATATCACCCTCGGCTTACCCTTTATTCGAACGTCCGTTGACCACGGTACTGCGCTGGATCTGGCAGGCCAGGGAAAAGCAGATGTCGGCAGTTTTATCACGGCGCTTAATCTCGCCATCAAAATGATTGTTAATACTCAATGACTAATCGAGTCCATCAGGGCCACTTAGCCCGTAAACGCTTCGGGCAAAACTTCCTCAACGATCAGTTTGTGATCGACAGTATCGTTTCTGCCATTAATCCGCAGAAAGGCCAGGCCATGGTCGAAATCGGCCCGGGTCTTGCCGCGCTGACCGAGCCGGTAGGCGAACGCCTTGACGAACTGACCGTTATCGAACTCGACCGCGATCTGGCCGCGCGTCTGCAAACGCACCCTTTCCTCGGGCCGAAGCTGACGATTTATCAGCAGGATGCGATGACCATGAACTTTGGCGAACTGTCAGAAAAAATGGGACAGCCGCTGCGCGTGTTCGGTAACCTGCCGTACAACATCTCCACCCCGCTGATGTTCCATCTGTTTAGCTATACTGATGCCATTGCCGACATGCACTTCATGTTGCAAAAAGAGGTCGTTAACCGTCTGGTTGCAGGGCCGAACAGTAAAGCGTATGGTCGTTTAAGCGTGATGGCGCAATATTACTGCAACGTGATCCCGGTATTAGAAGTGCCGCCTTCCGCGTTCACGCCACCACCAAAAGTGGATTCTGCGGTTGTGCGCCTGGTGCCACATAAAACGATGCCGTATCCGGTCAAAGACCTGCGCGTGCTGAGCCGTATCACGACAGAAGCCTTTAACCAGCGCCGTAAAACGATTCGTAACAGCCTTGGCAATCTGTTTACCGTTGACGTGTTAGCTGAGTTGGGCATCGACCCGGCAATGCGTGCGGAAAATATTTCCGTAGAGCAGTACTGCAAGCTGGCTAATTACATCAGCGACAATGCGCCGCCGAAGGAGAGCTAAGCCATGATTGATTCGCCCCGCGTCTGTGTTCAGGTTCAAAGCGTCTACATTGAGTCCCAATCCACACCGGATGAAGAACGTTTTGTCTTTGCTTATACCGTAACCATTCGCAATCTGGGGCGGATGCCTGTGCAACTGCTCGGGCGCTACTGGCTTATCACCAACGGCAATGGCCGCGAAATTGAAGTCCAGGGTGAAGGTGTGGTCGGTGAACAACCCCATATCGCCCCTGGCGAAGAGTATCAGTACACCAGCGGTGCGGTCATTGAAACGCCACTGGGTACCATGCAAGGCCATTACGAAATGGTCGATGCCAACGGTAATGCTTTCCGCATTGCTATTCCTGTGTTCCGTCTCGCCGTACCTACACTTATTCATTAATCTAATGTCTACATATCTGATTGGCGACGTTCACGGTTGCTACGATGAACTGATCGCATTATTAAAACAGGTCGATTTTACTCCCGGGCAGGACACGCTCTGGCTTACAGGCGATTTAGTGGCGCGCGGCCCTGGCTCCCTTGACGTCCTGCGTTACGTCAAATCTCTGGGCGACAGCGTGCGGCTGGTACTGGGCAACCACGATCTGCATCTGCTGGCCGTATACGCCGGGATCAGCCGTAATAAGCCGAAAGATCGCATTACCCCCCTGCTGGAAGCACCGGATGCCGATGAGTTGCTCAACTGGCTGCGTCGCCAGCCACTGCTACAGATTGACGAAGAGAAAAAGCTGGTGATGGCTCATGCCGGCATCACGCCTCAGTGGGATCTTGAGACGGCAAAAACCTGTGCGCGCGACGCCGAAGCGGTGCTGGCGAGCGACTCCTACCCGTTCTTCCTCGATGCGATGTACGGCGACATGCCGAATAACTGGAGTGATGACCTCAGCGGCCTGGCGCGGCTACGTTTTATCACCAATGCTTTTACGCGGATGCGCTACTGCTTCCCGAACGGGCAGCTGGATATGTATTGCAAAGATACGCCGGAAAATGCCCCTGCGCCGCTTAAGCCATGGTTTGCGATTCCGGGCCCCGTGACAAACGAATATAGCGTGGTATTTGGGCACTGGGCATCACTGGAAGGAAAAGGCACCCCGGAAAATATCTATGCGCTGGATACCGGATGCTGCTGGGGCGGGGATTTAACCTGCTTACGCTGGGAAGATAAAACCTACTTTGTCCAGCCATCCAACCGACAGCTGGATTTAGGCGAGGGAGAGGCGGTCGCCTCCTGAAGATGTTTATCCTCTCCCTTTGGGGAGAGGATAAAAACGTTAACGACGTTCCAGAATTTCGAAGCAGTAGCTGTGCGAGTTCTGCGCATCCGCATCGTGAAACTCACTGAATACGGACTCCCACTCGTCCGGATCGTAATCCGGAAAATGGGTATCCCCTTCCACTTCCGCATCAATGTGCGTCAGATACAGTTTCTGCGCTTTTGGCAGGAACTGCTCATACACGCGACCACCACCGATCACCATGATCTCTTCGGCATCGCCGCAGGCGGCAATCGCTTCATCAACGGATTTCACCCACTGCACGCGATCGTCAGTGCCCGGCTGGCTACTGATCACAATATTCTTACGACCCGGCAATGGACGACCAATCGACTCCCAGGTCAGGCGGCCCATCACTACCGGCTTGTTTAACGTAGTACGTTTAAACCATGCGAGATCGGCAGGCAGGTTCCACGGCATGGCGTTTTCCATGCCGATAACGCGGTCTACCGCCAGCGCTGCAATCAGACTGATCATTGAAAATTTCCCGGATGCAAAAAATTGCCGCCACTATACGGAAAGCTTAATCTTTCGTCGACTGGCGGCAGGGTAAAGAATTAGAAATTTTTTAATATTGCTGGCAACTCCACTTCACGCAGAGGGTTTACTCTCCGGTTCATCCGCAGGATCGCCGGTATGCTTGCCCTCTTCCGTCCCCTGCCAGCCGTGGCGCTGAACCAGCGACAGGTGATTACGATCCTCGTTGATGATTTCCGTCAGCATGGTGCTGGTGCGTTTAAACACCGCTGCGCGTTCGGTTGCCGTACTGCTCGCCATCGCCACCATCTCTTCCACCATCTCATGGTTAAAGCGGCGGAACAGATCGGCACGTTCACGCGCTTCATACGCACCAAGCCCCAGACTTTCCAGCGCCATGCGGCCAGATTTGAGCGCCCCTTCGAAGGTTTCACGTTCAGGGGCTGCCACCCCCGCCTGACGCAGCTGGATGTAGTGATCCACATCGCGCGCACGGGAGATAATGGTCAGATGCGGAAAATGCTCTTTAACCAGCTCAACCATCTGCATGCTGGTCTCAGGATCGTCGATGGCGTTAATCAGCACCTCGGCTTTCGCCGCCCCGGCGGATTCCAGCAGGTCCGCCCGGGTCGCATCACCGTAAAACACTTTCATATCGAATTTACGCAGCGTATCAACATGGTCAGGATCGTGATCGAGGATAACCATTTTCACACCGCTGGAGAGCAGTAAACGGCCTGCGATCTGCCCGAAGCGGCCAAATCCGGCGATGATCACGCGAGGCTGCTCCTCGTCGATCTCATCGGCTTCTCGCTCCTGTTCGCTTCCCGTTTTTTCCAGACGCGTCAGCAGCACCAGCAGAATTGGCGTTGCGGCCATCGACAGCGCGACCGCCAGCGTCAGCGCTTTTGCCCATTCCGGATCGAGTACATTTGCCATTTGCGCTGCGCCAAAGACCACGAAAGCAAACTCACTCCCCTGCCCCAGCAGCACGGCAAACCAACGGCGTTGCGGTTTTGGCACGTTTAACGGTCGGGCAATCAGCCACAGCATCGCCATTTTAATGACCAGGAAACCCACCAGCAGAATGATGATGCGCAGCGGGTGGGTTACCAGCGTCCCGAAGTCGATAGACATCCCGACGCCGATGAAAAACAGCCCAAGCAGCAATCCTTTAAACGGCTCGATATCGCTTTCCAACGCGTGACGATATTCGGAGCTTGCCAGTAAGACCCCTGCGAGGAAAGCGCCCATCGCCATCGACAGCCCAGCCTCTTCAAGCAGCAATCCAAAACCAAACACCAGGAATAACGCAACGGCGCTGAATACTTCGCGCAGGCCAGAGCGAGCCACAAAGCGCAGCAACGGACGCGTTACGTAGCGCCCCAGAAGAATTACCAGCGCCAGCGCACCGACAACCTTCAGCGCAGATAAGGCAAATGCCCCCAGCGTCGTTGATGCGCCGCTGGTTGCCAGCAGCGGGATCATCGCTACCAGCGGGATGGCGGCAATATCCTGGAACAGCAGTACGGAGAAGGTGCTGCGCCCCATTTGCGAGACCGTCAGGTTACGTTCGTTCATTGCCTGCATGGCAATCGCCGTCGAGGAGAGCGCCAGCGTCATGCCAATCAGCTCTGCGACTTTCCACTCCATCCCCAGCAAAATGCAGAACCCGCCCAACAGCAGACCGCAGGCCAGCATTTGCAAAGCGCCACCGCCAAACACCGAGGCGCGCAGTTTCCACAGCCGCTGCGGATCCAATTCCAGGCCAATCACAAACAGCATCAGCACCACGCCGATTTCCGCAAAATGCAGGATTGACTCGGCATCCGTCACCAGCCGAAAGCCCCAGGGGCCAATCACACACCCGGCAATCAGATAGCCGAGCACCGAGCCCAGCCCCAGACGGACCGCCACGGGCACAATTAATGCCGCCGCGCCGAGGTAAATCAGCGCCTGTATCATCGTATGGCTATCCATTGTGCCCCTCCTGCCACTCGAGTAAGCGTTGTTTGTAGTGACGAGCCTGCGCCTGCAAGGTTTCATCGTCGCAGACAAAGGTACAGTGCATTGCAAAAGGCGGAAGCCAGTTCAGGCCACAGTAAAGGGCGGTAGCCTGGAGCGGCTGCGCCAGCACGTCAAATCCGGGGAAAGCGCCAATCTCAAAGTGGCTTTCACCCCCACCGGTGGTTACAGCCCACATCAGGCTTTTTCCCTGAAGCGCTTTGCCGTTGTGTCCGTATGCCCAACCGTGCGACAAGACTTTATCGATCCACAATTTCAGCAGCGGAGGTGTGCTGTACCACTGCATCGGATGCTGCCAGACGATCAGATCGGCACGAGAGAGCGCCTCCTGTTCGGCGGCGACATCGATACTGAAATCAGGATAGAGTTGATAGAGGGAACGTATCTCAACGTTTTCGAGCGTCCTTGCCTGCTCAAGCATCCGTTTATTCGCATGCGAATGTTGCGGATAGGGATGCGCATAAATTATCAGAACCATGAATATGCCTGTCTTTTACTTTTCTTGTAGCATTGAGTGTAGACAGTTACCACCCCGACTTAAAGGGGCTATCTAACGGTTAAAAGTAAAACGCAAGTATTGGCAACCCATCCCACCTTACCAGCGACAGTGGCGCTAAACACGAAGAGCGATACGCGAGACAAATTCATCCTACAAAATAGTTATGGCCATTCATATTATCAACAGATATTTTTAGCGAAACTTAAGTCATTATTTAATAAATCAACCTGTACATAACCCATTGAAAAAATAATAATTTTATGCTTTTTTGTTTTAAGCTCACGCTTTAAGACGGACTAAATACGTTTTACGCACGTTATCTAATGTTCCTTCTCACTCAAATGGATGTGTACATGAGCAACAATTTCTTTAGATTAAATCATACAACCAAAACTCTTGGAAAGATATTTCCTGCCTTGTTGATATGCACCCCTGCGGTTGCATTTTCTGCAACGATTGACCAATCAACTTCTGTTCCTCAAGATTTCTCAGCCGATGCTGAATATATTATTAATAAAAACGTGACGATCTCCTCCGCTGGTAGTGAAGCGGCGGTATCGGTCTCTGGGTTTACTCTCACCAATGTCACTAACGAAGGGAATATTTCTGGCACGGGAAATGGCCTGAATATAAATACTGGTGTACAGCGCATTGTAATTAATAACGACATCGGCGCAACCATTTCCTCCACCACCGCGAATGCGGTGAATATTCAGTCACTACTCGGTGATTTTAATAACAGTGGAAACATTACTGGCTTGGAAAATGGCATTTTTGTCAGTGAAAACTCCTCCGCAGTAAATATTACCAATACCAGCACCGGAACGATAAAAGGAAAAACAGGTCTTAGTACTCAGGTTGGCATTGGCATTAATAACAGTGGCGAAATTATCGGTACAAACGGTGATGCTATTACGGCAAATGATGGCAACACTAAGATTTTTAACAGTGCCACTGTGCAGGGAACCCAGTACGGAATCAATGTAAAAGATACAGCAAAATTAGATATCAAAAATAGCGGAACGATTAGTGGTGAAACAAACGCTATTATGTTTGCCAGCGATAAAAATAACACGCTACTGCTCGACACTGGCTCCAACCTCATCGGTGACGTAATATCCACAAATTCCAGAGGAAATACCCTGACGTTGATCGGCACCGGTACGGAAGACAATAACTTCGTGGGTCTGAATGAAGGCGACGGTTTTGCCAGCGTAAAAATGGAGGGTGAAAGCTGGGCACTGTCGGGCGATCTCGACATTATTGGCTCTGGCGACTCCTTGCTGATAGAGACTGGCGCGTTAACCCTGTCGGGTGCGGTATCGAATAACGGTAATACGCGGGTGGCCAAAGACGCCTCGCTGCAACTGGGCGATGGCGAAAAAACTGCGACGCTCAGCGGTGGGCTCACCAACAATGGTACCGTCATTTTTAATCAGGGTAGCGATTTCACTTTCGCCACCGACATGACCGGTAGCGGTAACGTCGAAAAAGTTGATTCCAACACGCTGACCCTGACAGGCAAAAATAGCTATACAGGGAATACGGTTCTGCACGGTGGCACCACGCTGGTCTCCACCGGAGCAACGCTCGGCGTCAAGGGCAGTAACGCCACCGTTACCGTTGAAAACGGCGCGACCTTTGCCACCGCAGGCGAAGTGAACAACAACATCGCGATTCTTAGCGGCGGTACGCTGGCGGCATGGAATGCAGTCCAGGGTAACTCCACGCTCAGCGCTTCCGGTGTTGATACCATCAACGGCAACGTGGCTAATGGCGGCACGCTGTTGCTGAGTGCGGCTGATAATAGCGTTGGCAATAATTTTACGATTAATGGCGACTACACCGGCTCTGACGGTAGCCAGATTGTGATGAACAGCACTCTGGGTGAAGATAACTCACCAACTGACCACCTCACCATTACGGGCAGCAGCTTCGGTCAGTCCGGCGTCAGCATTACCAACATTGGCGGCGCAGGCGCGCAAACCATTAACGGTATGGAAATTGTCAGCATTGGCGGCAGTTCCGAAGCCCAGCTGACGCTGGCAAAACCGGTCGTCGCAGGCGCCTGGGAATATAACCTCTACCAGCACAGTGACGGAAACTGGTATCTGGAATCAAAGGCGACGCCTTCTGATGATCCTTCCGACGACACCGATGACGGTGGCAATAATGATGACGGCGGTAACACCGACGGCGGTGGCAACACCGATGACGGTGGCAATAATGATGACGGTGGTAACGCCGATGATGGTGGTAACACCGACAACGGCGGCAACACTGACAACGGCGGCAACACCGATAACGGTGGTAACACCGACAACGGCGGCAACACCGATAACGGCGGCAACACCGATAACGGCGGCAACACCGATAACGGCGGCAACACCGATAACGGCGGTAACAGTGCCCCGGAAGTTATGGCACCTGAAGTGGGTGCTTACTTAGGTAACTACCTTGCCGCGCAGAGCATGTTCCTGCATAAGCGCGACGATCGCGACCAGCTCACTTTCCGCAATGAAGACGATCTGAACACCTGGATGTACGTTAAGGGTCGCTATCATGAGAACGATGCGGGTGGCGATAAAGTCAGCTACGACACCACCACCACCGTTCTGCAAGTCGGCAGCGATTTCATGAGCAAGCCAATGGATAACGGCATCCTGCGTGCCGGTGGTATGTTCGGTGCAGGCCAGGCGAAGACCCACTCTGATGCGAAGCACAACGAGCGTGACGCACAGGGTAAGGTTGATGGCTTTAATGTTGGGCTGTACGCCACCTGGCAGGAAGATCAGAAATTACGTCTGGGCAGCTACGTTGATACCTGGGCCGCTTATAGCTGGTACAACAACAAAGTCACCAGCAATCGTAACGATGAAGATTACGATAGCGAAGGTTTCGCCGCGTCTGTTGAAGTCGGCCACGCGTGGGTTATCCAGTCTGAAAATGAACGTACATGGAAGATCGAGCCACAGGCGCAGGTGATCTACAGCTATCTCGATCAGGAAAATCACACCGATCGCGACGGCGTACGCGTAACCACGCTGGACAATGACAGCGTCTTTGGTCGTCTTGGCGTTAAAGCAAGCTACTTCCAGCAGAAGGACGTCAAGGCCTGGCAGCCATACGTCGCAGTTAACTGGTTGAAAGGTGCTGGTCAAAACGATCTGGCATTCAATGACGAAACCGTCAGCAACGATACGCCAGAAGATCGTGGTCAGTTAGAGCTGGGCGTAACCGGCAACCTGAACGAAACCACAACGATCTCCCTGCGTGCCAGCGGTGAGTGGGATGAAAACAGCTATGCCGCTTACGGCGGTCATATTTTGTTAAACCATCGCTGGTAATCGATCATTCTGACGCAAAAAAAGCAGTGGCATGTGCCACTGCTTTTTATTTAGTTATCCAGCTCACCCATTGATTTAACCTGGTCACGGTTAATCTGTTCAGTTTGACCGGTTTCGGCGTTTTTGTACGATACCAGACCGGTATCGTCATCCACCTGCGGTTTCCCGTCAGTAACGATAGTTTTACCATCGGTGGTTTTTACGGCCTGATTTGACGAACAGCCCGCCACGGTGAACATTGCAGTGGCAGCCAGAACGGAAGCGATCAGTAGTTTATTTTGCATGGTGTTTTCCCCTGCTCTCAGTTGAATTTTCGTTATCGACCTAACCATTTTAGGCTAACTGACTGAAAGCGGATGAAAAACCAGAAGGTTCTTAAGATGGGTAAAGAAAACCGTAGGGCGGGTAAGCGAAGCGCCACCCGCCACTTGCCCGGCGGCGCTAACGCTTGCCGGGCCTACGCAGATTACTTGCTAATCTGAGCGTGCATTTCCTGCACCGAAATCACCTTCTCGGTGGCATCCGCATTCAGCGCCATGGCCGTCGCGAAACCGCCGTTCAGGGTGGTGTCGTAATGCACTTTATACTGGAGCGCGCTGCGGCGAATCAGCTTGGAGTCTTCAATCGCCTGGCGACCTGCGGTGGTGTTGATGATGTAGGTGTACTCACCATTCTTGATACGGTCCTGAATGTGCGGACGACCTTCATGCACCTTGTTCACCAGACGCGGGTTGATCCCAGCTTCACCCAGCACAATTGCCGTGCCGTGGGTTGCATCCAGCTCGAAGCCCTGTTTAAGCAGCTTGGCGGCCAGGTCAACCACGCGCTCTTTATCGCCTTCGCGAACGGAGAGCAGCGCACGGCCCGATTTTCTCATGGTGGAGCTGCTGCCCAGCTGTGCCTTGGCAAACGCTTCTGCGAAGGTGCGGCCCACGCCCATCACTTCCCCGGTAGAGCGCATCTCTGGCCCTAACAGTGGGTCAACGCCCGGGAATTTGTTGAACGGCAGCACCACCTCTTTCACCGAGTAGTACGGCGGGATGATTTCTTTCGTGACGCCCTGCTGAGTCAGCGTCTGGCCAGCCATCACGCGCGCCGCCACTTTCGCCAGCGGAATACCGGTCGCTTTAGAGACGAACGGTACGGTACGTGCCGCACGCGGGTTGACTTCAATCAGATAAACTTCGTTGTCTTTCACTGCGAACTGAACGTTCATCAGGCCGCGAACCTGTAGCTCGAAGGCCAGCTTCTGCACCTGCTGACGCATCACATCCTGAATCTCCTGGCTCAGGGTGTACGCAGGAAGAGAACATGCGGAGTCACCGGAGTGCACGCCAGCCTGCTCGATGTGCTCCATGATGCCGCCAATCAGCACCATCTCGCCGTCGCAGATAGCGTCAACGTCGACTTCAACCGCGTCGTCGAGGAAGCGGTCGAGCAGCACTGGCGCATCGTTGGAGACGCTCACCGCCGTCTGGAAGTAGCGACGCAGGTCGGCTTCGTCATAGACGATTTCCATCGCACGGCCGCCCAGTACGTAGGATGGACGCACCACCAGCGGGTAACCAATCTCTTTCGCTTTCTCAACGGCCATTTCAATCGCGGTCACGGTGGCGTTCGCCGGCTGTTTCAGCTTGAGACGATCAACTGCCTGCTGGAAACGCTCGCGGTCTTCCGCACGGTCAATCGCGTCCGGGCTGGTGCCGATGACCGGCACACCTGCTGCTTCCAGCGCACGCGCCAGCTTCAGCGGAGTCTGGCCGCCATACTGCACGATCACGCCTTTCGGCTTCTCGATGCGCACGATTTCAAGCACGTCTTCCAGCGTAACCGGCTCGAAGTAGAGGCGGTCGGAAGTGTCGTAGTCGGTCGAGACGGTTTCCGGGTTACAGTTGACCATGATGGTCTCGTAACCGTCTTCGCGCAGCGCCAGCGAGGCATGCACGCAGCAGTAGTCGAACTCAATGCCCTGGCCGATACGGTTTGGACCGCCGCCCAGCACCATAATCTTGTCGCGGTCGACGGACGGGTTCGCCTCGCACTCGTCTTCATAGGTGGAGTACATGTACGCGGTATCGGTCGAGAACTCTGCCGCACAGGTGTCCACGCGCTTGTAAACCGGGTGCAGGTCATACTGGTCGCGCAGCTTGCGGATCTCCGCTTCACGTACGCCCGCCAGTTTAGCCAGACGCGCATCGGCGAAGCCTTTACGCTTCAGCATGCGCAGGAAGTCTGCGTCAAGGCCGTTGATGCCCAGCTCTGCCACTTTCTCTTCCAGACGCACCAGCTCTTCAATCTGCACCAGGAACCAGCGGTCGATGTTAGTCAGGTTCAATACGCCGTCGACGGAGAGGCCCGCACGGAAGGCATCGGCGATGTACCAGATACGCTCTGCGCCCGCGTCTTTCAGCTCGCGGCGGATTTTGGTCAGTGCTTCCGGGTCGTCCAGGCTGACTTTCGGGTCAAAGCCGGTCGCGCCCACTTCCAGGCCACGCAGCGCTTTTTGCAGGGATTCCTGCTGCGTGCGGCCAATCGCCATGACTTCACCAACGGATTTCATCTGGGTAGTCAGACGGTCGTTCGCGCCGGCGAATTTCTCGAAATTAAAGCGAGGAATTTTGGTCACAACGTAGTCGATGGACGGTTCGAAGGACGCTGGCGTGCGGCCACCGGTGATGTCGTTCATCAGCTCGTCAAGGGTGTAACCCACCGCCAGTTTCGCCGCCACTTTCGCAATCGGGAAGCCGGTGGCTTTGGAGGCCAGCGCGGAGGAACGGGACACGCGCGGGTTCATTTCGATAACAATCAGACGGCCGGTTTTCGGGTTCACCGAGAACTGCACGTTCGAGCCGCCGGTTTCCACGCCGATTTCACGCAGTACCGCCATCGAGGCGTTACGCATGATTTGGTACTCTTTGTCGGTCAGCGTCTGAGCTGGCGCAACGGTGATGGAGTCGCCGGTGTGGATCCCCATCGCGTCGAAGTTTTCGATGGAGCAGACGATGATGCAGTTGTCGTTTTTATCACGCACCACTTCCATCTCGTACTCTTTCCAGCCAATCAGCGATTCATCAATCAGCAGCTCTTTGGTTGGGGAGAGATCCAGACCGCGTTCGCAAATCTCTTCGAACTCTTCGCGGTTGTAGGCGATACCGCCGCCGGTGCCGCCCATGGTGAATGATGGACGGATGATGCACGGATAGCCCACGTCAGCCGCGACGGCCAGCGCTTCTTCCATGTTGTGTGCGATACCGGAACGCGCGGTGTCGAGGCCAATTTTTTTCATTGCCACGTCGAAGCGACGACGGTCTTCTGCTTTATCAATCGCGTCGGCGGTTGCCCCAATCATGGTCACGCCGAACTCTTCCAGCACACCCTGACGCTCCAGCTCCAGCGCGCAGTTCAGCGCCGTCTGGCCGCCCATGGTCGGCAGCACCGCGTCCGGACGCTCTTTCTCAATAATTTTGCGTACCACTTCCCAGTGAATTGGCTCGATGTAGGTCGCATCTGCCATTTCCGGGTCGGTCATGATGGTGGCCGGGTTAGAGTTGACCAGGATGACGCGGTAACCCTCTTCGCGCAGGGCTTTACACGCCTGCGCGCCGGAGTAGTCAAATTCACAGGCCTGGCCGATCACGATCGGGCCAGCGCCAAGGATCAGGATGCTTTTTATGTCTGTACGTTTTGGCATGGTCTTCTCAGCTCCTGATTATTTAGCAGTCTTACGGTATTGCTCGATAAGTTCGATGAAGTGATCGAACAGCGGCGCGGCATCGTGTGGGCCCGGGCTGGCTTCAGGGTGGCCCTGGAAGCTGAACGCAGGCTTATCGGTGCGATGGATACCCTGCAAGGTACCATCGAACAGTGACTTATGCGTCACGCGCAGGTTAGCTGGCATCGTCGCTTCATCCACAGCGAAGCCGTGGTTCTGCGCGGTGATCATTACCGTGTTGTTGTCGATATCTTTCACCGGGTGGTTACCACCATGGTGGCCGAACTTCATCTTGACGGTGTTCGCTCCGCTCGCCAGCGCCAGCAGCTGATGGCCGAGACAGATGCCGAATACCGGGATATCGGTTTCAAGGAAGGACTTAATGGCGTCGATAGCGTAGTCACACGGCGCCGGGTCGCCAGGACCGTTAGAGAGGAAGATGCCGTCCGGGTTCATCTTCAGAACATCTTCCGCAGACGTTTGTGCCGGGACGACCGTCAGGCGGCAGCCACGGTCAACCAGCATACGCAGGATGTTGCGCTTGGCACCAAAATCGTAGGCCACCACGTGGAACGGCAGCTCGCTTTCCGGTTTCGCTTCCGGCAGGTCGCCTTCCAGCGTCCAGCTTCCCTGCGTCCAGCTGTAGGCTTCTGTGGTAGTCACTTCTTTCGCCAGGTCCATACCGTTCAGGCCCGGGAAGGCTTTCGCTTTTTCCAGCGCCAGCGCCGCATCGAGGTTGTCCCCTGCGATGATGCAGCCATTTTGTGCACCCTTCTCGCGCAGCAGACGCGTCAGCTTACGGGTATCGATATCGGCAATCGCCACAATGTTATGGCGCTTCAGGTAAGAAGAGAGGTCTTCGGTGTTGCGGAAGTTGCTGGCAATCAGCGGCAGGTCGCGAATGACCAGGCCTTGTGCATGTACCTGAGAGGATTCTTCGTCAGCCGCATTGGTGCCGACATTGCCGATATGAGGATAAGTAAGAGTAACGATTTGGCGAGAATAGGAAGGATCAGTGAGGATTTCTTGATAACCGGTCATTGAAGTATTGAAAACGACTTCCCCAACCGCCGAACCCGTTGCCCCTATGGCCCGACCGATAAACTGGGTTCCGTCTTCCAGAACCAATAGCGCTGACTTAATCAAAACACCCTCCAGAGAATATTCACTCACTTTATTTGCATATTAATTCATAACCATGTCATGGATCAATGCAAATGTGTTGCCAGCGGATTTTTGGCAAACGGCGGCATTCTGGGGATTTGCCATGTAAAAGTCAACTTAAAACGGGGATTTTGTTTATTCTTTTGCAGGCCTGATGGCTTGATTTCAAATTAAGCGGCAAAAAGATCAACTAAATCACTGTGGAAATCGCTTGCGCAGGCAGTTTAAAAGAAACAATCGTCTTGCGGGAATAAAAAGTGGACCAGATGGTCAAAATTTACAGTACAGCAACATAAAATAGCATGAAAACACTTACTTTAAATGAGTTAAATGCAATAATCCTTTTAAATAGTCAAAATAAAAGGGCAATAAAATATTGCCCTATGCAATCAAACAGTTACGACTGCAATAACCACATCACGATGGGTAATAACGCTTACAAATTGTTGAGTTCGAGCACATCTCGCATATCAAAAAGACCATTTGGCTTACCTTTTAGCCACAGTGCGGAGCGTACCGCCCCGTTTGCAAACGTCATGCGGCTGGATGCTTTATGTGTGATTTCGACCCTTTCACCAATATCGGCGAACATAGCGGTATGTTCGCCGACGATATCACCCGCGCGAACGGTGGCAAAACCAATGGTGCCAGGCACGCGCTCGCCAGTGTGACCTTCGCGAGAATAGACCGCGATGTCTTTCAAATCTTTATCCATTGCATAAGCAATCGCTTCGCCCATCGCCAGCGCCGTGCCAGATGGGGCATCGACTTTATGGCGGTGGTGCGCTTCAATAATCTCAATGTCGGTATAGTCGCCCATCACCTTCGCTGCCTTTTCCAGCAGTTTCAGCATAACGTTAACGCCTACGCTAAAGTTCGCGGCGAAGACAATTGCAATGTCGGCGGCTGCTTCCTGAATGGCCTGTTTACCGGCATCATCGAAACCGGTGGTGCCAATCACCATCCCTTTACCGTGCTGGCGGCAAAACGCCAGGTGAGTCAAAGTGCCTTCCGGACGGGTAAAGTCGATGAACACGTCAAAGTCTTCTTTCACCGCCTCCAGGTTGCTCTGCACGGTAACGCCTGTCTTGCCCGCGCCTGCCAGTTCGCCCGCATCGGAGCCCAGCAGGGATGAACCTTCACGCTCCAGCGCCGCGCCAAGTGCCACGCCATCCATCTGTAGTGCCGCCTGAATCAGCTGGCGACCCATACGTCCACCCGCGCCCGCAATGGCGACACGGATCTGTGCATCATGCATAGTTATTCTCTTACGTTAAAATGATGTAAACCGTTTTCAGATTAACCAGCCTTCGCTAAGGCTGCCAACTGAAAACACCAATAATTAGAATTTAACGTGAAACCGACTCAGATATCAGTAAAAGACATGATTTTGTCGTCACGATAAGATACGAAGCAAAAAAAAGGCCAGCACAGAAGGTGCTGGCCTTTCATCAGAAAAGAAATTATTCCACTTCGCGGGCGTCGATTCGCAGCTCTTTCGGCACTTCAAAGACAATGTTCTCTTCACGGCCTTCCAGCGGCACCGCTTCGCCACCACCCAGCTCTTGCAGGCGGGCAATGACGTTTTGCACCAGAATATCCGGCGCTGAAGCACCTGCGGTAACACCGACGCAGGCCGCGTTTTTCACCCACGCTTCCTGAATGTCCGTTGCGTCGTCGATCAGAAACGCCGCTTTCCCCATACGCTGCGCCAGTTCGGCCAGACGGTTAGAGTTAGAGGAGTTTTTTGAACCGACCACCAGCACCACGTCCGCCTGTTCAGCCAACGCGCGCACGGCTTCCTGACGGTTGGTGGTTGCGTAGCAGATATCATCTTTGCGCGGCCCGACGATTTTTGGGAAGCGCTGGCGCAGGGCGTCAATCACGTCTGAGGTGTCGTCCACGGAAAGCGTCGTCTGGGTCATAAACGACAGACGCGCTTCGTTTTTCACATTCAGCGTAAAAACGTCTTCCGGCGACTCAACCAGATACATGCCCCCTTCCGGGTTGCTGTACTGACCCATGGTGCCTTCAACTTCCGGGTGACCGGCATGGCCAATCAGAATCGACTCTTCACCACGACGGCTTGCACGCGCCACTTCCATATGCACCTTGGTCACTAACGGACAGGTGGCATCGAATACGGTCAGATCGCGGCTTTTGGCTTCGTTACGTACGGCCTGGGATACGCCGTGCGCGGAGAAGATGAGGATTGCGCCGTCCGGCACTTCGCTGATCTGCTCGATAAAAATCGCACCGCGCTCGCGCAGGCTGTCGACCACGTAGCGGTTGTGCACCACTTCGTGACGCACGTAAATCGGCGCGCCGTAAATCTCCAGCGCATTTTCAACAATGCTGATAGCGCGGTCTACACCGGCGCAAAAACCGCGCGGGTTAGCCAACAGGATCTGCATTTCAGTCCTCCAGCGCCGGATCGATCTCCAGCACTTCTACATCAAAATGAACGGTACGCCCGGCAAGCGGATGGTTGAAGTCAACGGTGATGGAATCCCCGTTGATTTCGCGGATCACGCCAGGCATTTCACTGCCGTCCATAGCGGTAAAGAGCATAATCGCCCCGATCTCCGGTTCACCCGCATCCATAAACTCACGGCGCGAGAAGTACTGAATCAGATCCGGGCTTGGCACACCGAATGCCGCATCCGGCTCCAGTGAGAACGCTTTTTTCTCACCCTCTTTCAGCCCGAGAAGCTGTTGTTCGAGGCCTTCAGACAGGGAGGTGTCGCCCAGACGAAACAGCGCCGGTTTGCCATTGTTGCGGGTGGATTCGGCCGTGGAGCCGTCATCCAGCTTCAGCGTGAAATGAACGAGAACCGCGCTGTTGCTCTGTACGGATTTAGACATGCAAATTGCTCGCTTGTTTTGGGTCACCTGTTGCCCGGTGGCGCTACGCTTACCGGGCCTACGGGGGCCACAAATTCTGTAGGCCGGGATCGCTACGCGTCACCCGGCTGGTTTTGTTACACCTGCTCTTTCGCGGCCGGTTTAGGCAAGAAGCCTTCCAGCACGATTAACGCTGCACCAACGCATATTGCGCTATCGGCGAGGTTAAAGGTCGCAAAGTGCCAGTCGCCGACGTAGAAGTCGATCATATCGACTACAAAGCCGTGCCACAGGCGGTCAAACAGGTTACCCAGTGCGCCACCAATGATCAGCGCGTAGGCGATGTTATTCAGCTTTTGCGTGGCCTTCGAGCGGTACATCAGCACCGCGAGCACGACGCAGATACCCATTGCGATACCTGCGAAGAACCAACGCTGCCAGCCACCGCTGTCGGCAAGGAAACTAAACGCCGCGCCGTAGTTGCGGGCGTAGTGCAGGTTAAGCGACGGGAACAGCGGGACCGTATCCCCTAGAGCGAAATTCTGGAGGATCAGGAACTTGCTGCCCAAATCAATAATCAGCACCACTACCACCAGCCACAGCCAGCGCAGTCCTGTTGAACAGAGAGTTTTACTCATCAGGCAAACTTACGTTTTTCGCCGTCGCCGGCGACGTTGCTTACACAGCGTCCGCAGATGTCTGCGTGTTCCGCCACCTGGCCGACATCGGTAGTGTAATGCCAGCAACGCGGGCATTTTTCACCATCGGCTTTGCTCAGTGCGACCTTCAGTCCTTTGAGCAGTTCGCTCTGCTGAGCATCAGCAGATGCCTCGGCATAATCCGCAACTTTCGCACCGGAGGTCAACAGGACAAATCGTAATTCATCGCCCAGCGCGGTCAGCTTCGCGGCCAGCTCAGGCTCTGCGTACAGGGTCACCGTCGCTTCCAGAGAGCCACCGACTTTCTTGTCAGCGCGCGCCTGCTCGATAACCTTGTTCACTTCGCCACGCACTTTCAGCAGCTCGTCCCAGTAGGCGTCGTTCATTGCTTCAGTGCTGGAGAGGTCGAACAGACCTTCGTACCACTCGCCGGTGAAGACATACTTCTCACGGTCGCCCGGCAGGTAACCCCAGATTTCATCTGCGGTGAAGGACATGATCGGCGCCATCCAGCGTACCAGCGCCTCTGCGATGTGGAACAGCGCGGTCTGGCAGCTACGACGCGCCACGCTGTCCGCTTTCGCGGTGTACTGGCGGTCTTTGATGATGTCGAGATAGAACGACCCCATCTCAATGGAGCAGAAGCGCATCAGGCGCTGCACCACTTCGTGGAAGTCGTAAGACTCATAGGCTTTCAGAATATCTTCCTGTGCCGCTTTCGCGCAGCCTACCGCCCAGCGATCGAGCACCACCATCTCTTCCGGCTTCACCATGTCTTTTACCGGATCAAACCCGTTCAGGTTCGCCAGCAGGAAGCGCGCGGTGTTACGGATACGACGATAGCTGTCAGCAGCACGTTTCAGGATCTCGTCAGACACCGCCATTTCGCCCGTGTAGTCGGTGGATGCCACCCACAGACGCAGAATATCCGCGCCCAGCTTGTTCATCACGTCCTGCGGAGAAACGGTGTTACCGATGGATTTGGACATCTTACGGCCCTGACCATCCACGGTGAAGCCGTGGGTCAGTACCTGGCGGTAAGGTGCTTTGCCCTTCATGGCGGTGGAGATCATCAGGGATGACATGAACCAGCCGCGGTGTTGGTCGGAGCCTTCCAGATACATGTCGGCAGCGTGACCGGCGAACTCAGGGCGCACGTCAACCACGGAGGAGTGGGTAGACCCGGAGTCGAACCACACGTCCAGGGTATCCGGCACTTTCTCGTAGTTGTCCGCGTCAGCGCCCAGGATGTCACGGGAATCGAGATCCCACCACGCCTGAATGCCGTCAACTTCAACGCGCTTCGCCACCTCTTCCATCAGTTCCAGGGTGTTCGGGTGCAGTTCCTGCGTCTCTTTATGCACGAACAGCGACATCGGCACGCCCCAGGTGCGCTGACGGGAGATACACCAGTCAGGACGGTTAGCCACCATGGATTCGATACGCGCCTGGCCCCAGTCCGGGATCCACTGCACGCCTTTGATCTCTTTCAGAGACTGCTCGCGCAGGCCTTTCTGGTCCATGCTGACGAACCACTGCGGGGTCGCACGGAAGATAATCGGGGTCTTATGGCGCCAGCAGCACGGATAGCTGTGCTGCATTTTCTCAACGTGCAGCAGCGCGCCGCTGGTGCGAAGCATGTCAACGATGATGTCGTTGGCTTTAAAGACGTTGATACCGTCCAGCGCCGGGTAGGTGCCAGGCAGGTAAGAGCCATCCGGACCGACCGGGTTGGCGATTTCCAGACCGTATTTCAGGCTGATGTTGTAGTCGTCAGGACCGTGGCCGCCGGCGGTATGCACAGCACCGGTACCCGCGTCCAGCGTGACGTGGTCGCCCAGGATCGCCGGAACGTCGAAGTCCAGGAACGGGTGTTTGAAGCGCATCAGTTCCAGCGCGTCGCCTTTTACGGTGCCCAGCACGCTGTAATCGTTGATGTTCGCGCGTTTAAGCACGCTTTCAACCAGATCTTTTGCCAGGATAACCGCGCGACCATCAATCTGCACCAGGGCGTACTCAAACTCACCGGACAGGGAAATGGCACGGTTGGCTGGTAACGTCCACGGGGTGGTGGTCCAGATAACCAGCGAGACTGGACCGCTTACGCCTGGCAGGCCAAATTTAGCTTTGATCGCATCCTGATCGACCGCTTCGAACGCCACGTCGATAGAAGGCGAGGTTTTGTCGTAATACTCTACTTCCGCTTCTGCCAGCGCAGAACGGCAGTCCACGCACCAGTGCACCGGCTTAGCGCCTTTATGCAGGTGACCGTTGCCGATGATTTTACCCAGCGCACGGATAATGTTGGCTTCGGTTTTGAAGTCCATGGTCAGGTACGGGTGCGACCAGTCGCCCAGCACGCCCAGACGGATGAAGTCAGCGCGCTGACCGTCAACCTGGGTGGCAGCGTATTCGCGGCATTTCGCGCGGAACTCTGCGGCGGTGAACTTCTCACCCGGCTTACCGTACTCTTGCTCCACTTTCAGCTCGATTGGCAGACCATGGCAGTCCCAGCCCGGAACATAAGGCGAGTCATATCCCGCGAGTCCTTTGGACTTCACGATAATGTCTTTCAGAATCTTGTTTACAGAGTGACCAATATGAATGCTGCCATTCGCATAGGGAGGGCCATCATGCAGAATGAAGGTTTTTTTGCCTTTTTTGGCTGCACGAATGATGCCGTACAGGTCATCATCAGTCCAACGCGCCAGCATTCCCGGTTCGCGCTTGGCGAGATCGCCGCGCATCGGGAACCCTGTTTCCGGCAAATTCAGGGTTGATTTATAGTCACTCATCAGATTCTCGGTTCCGTATTTATCACGTAGGCAGTTAAGCCGGTTCTAAAGCCCAAAAAACTCGCGGGCCGTTAATTCATCTCGCGCGATTTGCGCCTTAAGTTCATCCAGCGAAGCGAATCGCTGTTCATTGCGTATTTTTTTACGCAGTATCACATCTATATGGCGACCGTAGAGGTCCATTACAACGTCCAGCAGGTGTACTTCTAACTGTTGACGCACACCGGAAACCGTTGGACGTGTACCAATGTTGGCAACACCGTAAAAAGGCTTCTCACCCAGTCCTGCCACTTCCACCGCATAGACCCCTTTAACCGGGGAGACCTGACGACGCAGCGGTATATTCGCCGTCGGAAAACCTATCGTGCGGCCCAGCGCATCGCCATGGACCACACGACCTGAAATTGTGAACGGATGACCCAGCAGCGTTTCTGCCGTGTCCAGTTCATCGTTCGCCAGCGCCTGACGTACCGCCGTGCTGCTGACGCGCACCCCGCCCTCACAGAAGGTCATCGTACTGGTGACGTCAAACCCGTACTCCAGGCCAGCCTTCTGTAATAACAAGAAATCGCCCTGACGACCAGCGCCAAAGCGGAAATCATCGCCCACGGCGAGAAACTGCACGCCAAGCTGCCTGACCAACAGATCGCTGACAAAGTTTTGTGCGGTCAGCGCGGCAAACCGACGGTCGAAGCGTACGCACAGGACGTAGTCAACGCCGGACTCCGCCAGGTAGCGTAACTTCTCACGCAGACGCGTCAGCCGCGCGGGGGATTTCTCGCCGGCAAACAGCTCCAGCGGCTGCGGTTCGAAAATCATCACCACAACGGGCAGGCCACGCGCCTCCCCTTCTTTACGCAATCCCTGCAACAGCGCCTGATGCCCACGATGCACGCCGTCAAAATTACCAATGGTCAGCACGCACCCGTGCGGGGCTTGACTGAGATTATGTATGCCGCGTATCAGCTTCATGACTGGCTCAAAACAGTGAAAATCGCCAAAGTATACCTTGTACGGCGGTTAAGGTTAACCGGCGATTGTTCACGCGAAACAGAAAGCCGTATGATTTCATCAGGCTGACCTTTCACAGCAAAAAAATCTGCCCGAGAACTGCGATTTTTATGCCGAAAGGCTGTATTCACGAAAGACAAGCTGGTAGAATCCTGCGCCATCACTACGTAACGTAGCGTCGCTCATTAACGGCGCTTATTTGCACAAATCCATTGACAAAAGAAGGCAAAGAGGGCATATTCCTCGGCCTTTGAATTGTCCACATAGAACATATTTGGGAGTTGGACTTGGCTAATATCAAATCAGCTAAGAAACGTGCCGTTCAGTCTGAAAAGGCTCGTAAGCACAACGCAAGCCGTCGCTCTATGATGCGTACTTTCATCAAGAAAGTATACGCAGCAATCGAAGCAGGCGACAAAGCTGCAGCGCAGAACGCATTTAACGAAATGCAACCAATCGTGGATCGTCAGGCTGCTAAAGGTCTGATCCACAAAAACAAAGCAGCGCGTCATAAAGCAAACCTGACCGCGCAGATCAACAAACTGGCTTAATCGCTACTTGTTGTTGCTTGTTTGAAAGAACCCGCTTAACGCGGGTTTTTTTATGTCTTCAGATTGCCGGCGGCGTAAACAGCGCCGAGTAGTCGCGGTTGCAGATTCGCTGCACCGCCGGGTGCTGAATCATCCTTTCGGCGAATATGGCGTGATACTCTTCCATCACGTTATCCACCCTGCCAATCTCGGTAATCTTGTCGTCTGAATAGAGATCGTGCGCGTACAGCGTCGGGGCAACGAAGATAGCGTTGTGCGCCTCGCCAAAAGCCTTCATCAAAGCCGCATCGTCGAACTCACCGAGGATCTCCACGTTCAGCCCCTGCGAGTTAAACCAGTTCAGCAGCTTACGTCCGAGCATAGACCGCCTACCCGGCACCAGCAGGCGGCGCTCTTCCAGGCAAGCAGGAAACGGTTTTTCCGGCGGCGGATTAATGCACCAGAAACTGACGCCGCATTCGCCAATTTTCACCGAGAACAAGCCTTCCTGCTGCGTGGAGTCGATTGGGCAATCCGAAATGATCATATCCAGCTTATGCTGGCTCAGCTGTTCCAGCAGCATCTCGTGAGTGGACTCAAAGCAGCGTAAATGAATCTGTTCATCTTCCACCACCGCCGCATCCAGCACACCGCTTACCAGCCGTTTGGACAACGCATCCGCCACGCCCACGTCAAAGAGCAGGTTCGACTCTTTGCGATAGTTAACGATATCCAGCATCTCCTGGCTCAGGGTGAACATCTTGTCCGCATAGCGGAACACCAGTTCGCCCAGCTCGCTCGGCTCAATGCCACGTCCTTTCCGCTTAAAAAGCTTGCCCTGTAAGCGCTCTTCCAGGGCTTTTATTTGCCCGGTAATAGTTTGTGGTGTCAGGTAGAGCGCCTCTGCCGCTCCCACGACCGAGCCCTGCTTGTAGACATGCCAGAAGTAATAGAGATGGTTATAGTTCAAATGAGACATCACGTTTTCACTCCCTGATAGTTTATCGGGAGAAGGCTTCCCTTCTCCCGGTTTCCTGTTATGCCTGGACAGCCTGTCCGGACAACTTCACCTTCAACAAGGTATAACCAATAACCGCGGCCAGTAACGACCCGATAAGAATGCCGAGTTTCGCCCAGACGATAAGCTCAGGCGCGCTGGTGCCAAACGCCAGCGTCGAGATAAAGATCGACATGGTGAATCCAATACCGCACAGCACGCCGATGGCCATAATCTGACTAAAGGTGGTTCCGTTTGGCAATGACGCCAGCTTCAGCTTCAGCGCCAGCCAGCAGAACAGGCTGATACCCAGCGGCTTACCGATAAACAAACCAGCGATGATACCCAGCGGCAGCACAGAGGTGAGTCCGTCCAGGGTAACACCGGCCAGGGAAACACCCGCGTTGGCAAATGCAAACAGCGGCAGGATCATAAAGCCCACCCACGGATGAAGCACATGCTCCAGCTGTCTGGCAGGCGATTTGCCGTCCTGCTCCTTCAGCGGAATAAAGAAGCCAACGATGACGCCCGCCAGCGTGGCATGCACGCCAGACTTCAGCACCGCCGTCCACAGCACCATCCCCACCAGAATATAAATACCCGTGCGTCGGACGTTGAAGACGTTCAGCAACGCCAGCACCGCAATAGCCACGGCCGCCACGCTCAGCGACAGAACCGACAGATCGCTGGTGTAGAACAGCGCGATAATCACGATAGCGCCCAGGTCATCGATAATCGCCAGCGCCATCAGGAAAATTTTCAGTGCTACCGGGACGCGGCTACCGAGCAAGGCTAAGACCCCGAGCGCAAACGCGATATCCGTTGCGGCCGGGATCGCCCAGCCGTCACGCGCAACCGGATCCTGCCACGCAAACGCGAGAAAGAGCAACGCGGGAACGATCATCCCGCCAATCGCCGCGATCACCGGAAACGCCGCGCGCTGACGGCTGGCAAGAGAACCGATCACCAGCTCACGTTTGACCTCCAGGCCTACCAGCAGGAAGAACACCGCCATCAGCGCATCGTTGATCCACAGCAGCATGTTCTTGTTAATTTCCAGCGCCCCGACCTTCAGCTCGACGGGGGTTTCCAGAAATGCGTGATAGAGATCGCGCGTCATGCCCATATTGGCGAGCAGCATGGCGGCTGCAGCAGCAATAATCAGGATGACGCCGCCGGATGCCTCACTGCTAAAGAAACGGTGTAGTAATTTCACGTTTAAACTCTCTTTTACAACAATACCTCGGTAAAACCATAATATCAGCGCAAACAGATCGGTAAAAACAGATTAATATTGGTTATAGATTCAGTTTAACCGAGGAATAACGCTATAAAGCAAAAAGCCCGGAATCGCTTCCGGGCTTTAAAGGATAGTAACCAGCTGGCAGGTTAGCGGGTTAAATCGTCGAAGAATTTTTTGACGCCATCGAAGAAGCTTTTGGAGCGCGGGCTGTTTTTCTCACCCGTCGGGCCACCAAAACTCTCCTGAAGCTCCTTCAGCAGCTGTTTCTGCTTGTCGTTCAGGCCGACCGGCGTTTCAACGACCACGCGGCATAACAGGTCACCCTGCGCGCCACCGCGAACGGATTTAACGCCTTTGCCGCGCATGCGGAACAGCTTCCCGGTCTGGGTTTCGCCAGGGATTTTCAGGTTAACGCGGCCGTCCAGCGTCGGCACTTCGATTTCGCCGCCCAGCGCCGCCATCGCAAAGTTGATCGGCACTTCACAGTACAGGTTGTTACCTTCACGCTCGAAGATGGCGTGCTGTTTAACCTGAACCTGAACGTACAGATCCCCTGCCGGTGCGCCGTGCTCGCCAGCTTCCCCCTCACCTGCCAGACGGATGCGGTCGCCCGTATCTACGCCTGCCGGGATCTTAACGGACAGCGTTTTGGTTTTCTCCACGCGACCGTGACCGTGGCATTTGGTGCACGGATCTTTAATCAGCGTACCGCGACCATGACAATGCGGACAGGCCTGCTGCACCGCGAAGAAGCCCTGGCGCATCTGCACCTGACCGGAACCGTGACAGGTTGGACAGGTCTGTGGCTGAGTCCCCGCTTTCGCGCCGCTGCCGTGGCAAACGTCACACTCTTCCAGCGTCGGGATACGGATCTCTTTGGTTACGCCACGAACCGCTTCTTCCAGCGTCAGGTCCATGTTATAGCGCAGATCTGCGCCGCGCGCCGCGCGCTGACGACCACGACCGCCGCCGAAGATATCGCCAAATACATCGCCAAAGATGTCGCTGAAATCAGCGCCGCCGCCGAAGCCGCCACCACCAAATCCACCGCCGCCCATGCCGCCCTGTTCAAAGGCCGCGTGACCATACTGGTCATAAGCCGCACGTTTTTGTGCATCGGTCAGGACTTCGTAGGCTTCTTTAATCTCTTTAAATTTGGCTTCAGCCTCTTTGTCACCCTGATTACGGTCAGGGTGGAATTTCATGGCCAGGCGCTTATATGCCTTTTTGATTTCACGCTCTTCCGCAGTTTTCGGAACGCCTAAAATCTCGTAATAGTCTTGCTTTGCCATTGGTTTTTTTAAGCCCCTTAACATGCGAGCACGGGCGTGGAGAATACTCCTACGCCCGTGCCGATTAATTACCCTGCATCAGGGCGATTATTTTTTATCTTTCACTTCTTCGAACTCAGCGTCGACAACATCGTCGTCTTTCGCGTTGTTCTGGGAAGCATCAGCGCCCGCCTGCTGCTGTGCGTGCTGCTGCTGAGCGATTTCCATGAGCTTCTGAGAAACCTGTGCCAGCTCCTGCATCTTCGCTTCAATGTCCGCTTTGTCTTCGCCTTTCAGAGACGTTTCCAGCGCGCTCAGTGCAGTTTCGATCGCAGTTTTGTCTTCCGCTGGCAGTTTATCGCCCGCTTCTTCAACCTGCTTACGGGTGCTGTGCAGCAGATGGTCACCCTGGTTACGGGTCTGAACCAGCTCTTCGAACTTACGGTCGGATTCCGCGTTAGCTTCGGCATCACGAACCATTTTTTCGATTTCCGCTTCGTTCAGGCCAGAAGATGCCTTGATGGTGATCTTCTGCTCTTTACCGCTGTTTTTGTCTTTCGCAGACACGTGCAGGATACCGTCAGCATCGATGTCGAAGGTGACTTCGATCTGTGGCATGCCGCGTGGTGCCGGGTTAATACCGTCCAGGTTGAACTGACCCAGAGATTTGTTATCCGCCGCACGCTTACGCTCACCCTGAATCACATGGATGGTTACCGCAGACTGGTTATCTTCAGCGGTAGAGAACACCTGGCTGTGTTTCGTCGGGATAGTAGTGTTTTTGTTGATGAGCGGAGTCATCACGCCACCCATGGTTTCGATACCCAGTGACAGCGGAGTAACGTCCAGCAGCAGTACGTCTTTCACTTCACCCGTCAGAACACCACCCTGAACCGCAGCACCGATAGCAACCGCTTCGTCCGGGTTCACGTCTTTACGTGGCTCTTTACCAAAGAATTCAGCAACTTTCTTCTGAACCATTGGCATACGAGTCTGACCACCTACCAGGATAACGTCCTGAATATCAGACACGGACAGGCCAGCGTCCTGCAATGCAACTTTCAGTGGCTCGATAGAACGGTTCACCAGGTCTTCTACCAGGCTTTCCAGTTTCGCACGGGTCACTTTGATGTTCATGTGTTTTGGACCGGTCGCGTCTGCGGTGATGTACGGCAGGTTCACGTCGGTCTGCTGAGCGGAAGACAGTTCGATCTTCGCTTTCTCAGCGGCTTCTTTCAGGCGCTGCATGGCCAGCGGGTCGTTACGCAGGTCAATGCCCTGATCTTTCTTAAACTCGTCAACGAGGTAGTTGATCAGACGGGTATCGAAGTCTTCACCACCCAGGTGGGTATCACCATTGGTTGCCAGAACTTCGAAGGTTTTTTCGCCGTCAACGTCGTCGATTTCGATAATAGAGATATCGAAGGTACCACCACCCAGGTCGTAAACCGCGATAGTACGGTTGCCAACTTCTTTATCCAGACCGTAAGCCAGCGCAGCTGCGGTTGGTTCGTTGATGATACGTTTTACTTCCAGACCTGCGATACGGCCAGCATCTTTGGTTGCCTGACGCTGAGCATCGTTGAAGTAAGCAGGTACGGTGATAACAGCTTCAGTTACCGGTTCACCCAGGTAATCTTCCGCGGTTTTCTTCATTTTCTTCAGCACTTCAGCAGAGATCTGCGGAGGTGCAGTTTTGGTGCCTTTCACATCAAGCCATGCATCGCCGTTATCGGCTGCGATGATTTTGTAAGGCATGATGGAAACGTCACGCTGAACTTCTTCGTCCTGGAAGCGGCGGCCAATCAGGCGTTTGATCGCAAACAGGGTGTTTTGCGGGTTTGTCACTGCCTGACGTTTAGCCGGCTGACCAACCAGAGTTTCACCATCCTGGGTATAAGCAATGATAGAAGGCGTGGTGCGATCGCCCTCGGCGTTCTCCAGCACACGTGCAGTAGTGCCATCCATAATCGCTACACAAGAGTTGGTAGTACCCAGGTCGATACCAATAATTTTACCCATCTAAACGTCTCCACTAAAAATTCAGTCAACATGTGGTTGTGTACCTGTAATAAGGGCAGAACGTGCTTTTTCAACTGCCCAGATTTGATTTTTTTCAGGTCCACACACTGCGGTTGCTTACAAGATGGGGTCACAACGGCATCCATCAAGGGGGAAAGATAAAAAATTTTTTAATTTCACCCCGATGAGATCATAGACGGCGCCGATGCCGCCCATTATGATGCCGCGCCCCGTCAGGGAGAACTGGCGCGGGTTTAACCATTTCACCATATTAATGATGATTTTTTTGAGGACTTATGGGCAACACTAAGTTGGCTAATCCGGCTCCGCTGGGCCTGATGGGTTTTGGCATGACCACCATTCTGCTGAACCTGCACAACATCGGGATGTTCCCGATGGACGGCGTAATCCTGGCGATGGGCATTTTTTACGGCGGTATCGCGCAAATTTTCGCGGGCCTGCTGGAATATAAGAAAGGCAATACCTTCGGCTTAACCGCCTTTACCTCTTACGGTTCGTTCTGGCTGACGCTGGTCGCCATTCTGCTGATGCCTAAAATGGGCCTGGCAGATGCTTCAAACGCCCATTTCCTGGGCGTGTACCTGGGACTGTGGGGCGTGTTCACCCTGTTCATGTTCTTCGGCACCCTGAAGGCGAACCGCGCGCTGCAATTCGTCTTCCTGAGCCTGACTGTGCTGTTCGCTCTGCTTGCCGCGGGTCACCTGGCGGATAACGAAGGCATCGTTCACGTTGCCGGCTGGGTCGGTCTGGTGTGCGGCGCAAGCGCTATCTACCTGGCAATGGGTGAAGTGCTGAACGAGCAGTTCGGCCGCACCGTATTACCGATTGGTGAAAAACACTGATCCCTCTGTCGTGCCCGCGTCGCGGGCACGACATCCCTCTGACTGGCGAAGCCACATCCCCAATACCAGCCCCATCAGCGATAACGCCAGCACGTACCATGCAGGTGCAAGGGGTGACAGCCCCATCAACACCGTGACCACAATCGGGGTCAGCCCACCGAAAATGGCATACGAGACGTTATAAGAGAAAGAGATGCCGGTGAAGCGTACCTCCGGCGGGAAGGCGCGGACCATTACGTACGGTACGGCGCCAACGACGCCCACGCACAGCCCGACGATGCCGTACAGCAGGAACAACTGTTCAGGATGGCTGCCCGCAAGATGGTAGAATGCCCAGCTCGACGCGGCCAGCAGCAGGCTGCCGACAATAAAGGTCACGCTGGCACCGAAACGATCCGCCGCCAGTCCCGCGGCCAGACAGCCAAAGCAGAGCATAATTGTCGCGATACTGTTCGCCTGTAACGTCACAGCAGGCGCAAAACCGTACTGTTTTTGCAGCCAGACCGGCGACATCAAAATGACCACCACGATACCCGCAGACAGCAGCCAGGTCAGAAGCATCGACACGACTACCGCTTTTTTATGCCGCACTACTACGGTTTTTACCGGCAATTCTTGCGCCAGCGCCTTCCGCTGCTGCATTTCCAGAAATACTGGCGTCTCCTGCAACCAGCGTCGCAGGTACATTGCCACTAGCCCAAACGCCCCGCCCAGCAGGAACGGGATACGCCAGCCCCAGTCGTGAACGGCCTGTTGCGTCATGCTGGTATTGATGATGGTTGCAACCACGGAGCCAAGCAGGATCCCAATCGTCAGTCCTGCGGTCAGCGTTCCGCACGCAATGCCGATGCGGCGCACCGGGACGTGCTCGGCGACAAACACCCACGCGCCCGGCACTTCCCCGCCGATGGCCGCGCCCTGGAGAATACGCATCAGCAGCAGCAATAACGGGGCGATAATGCCCATCGACTCATAGGTAGGCAAAAGGCCAATCGCCAGCGTCGGCACGGCCATCAGCAGGATGCTGAGGGTAAACATCTTCTTGCGCCCAACCAGATCGCCAAAGTGCGCCATAACAATGCCGCCCAGCGGACGCGCCAGATACCCGGCAGCGAAAATGCCGAAGGTTTGCACCTGACGCAGCCATTCAGGAATATCCGCCGGGAAAAACAGCGCCCCCACGACGGCGGCGAAGAAAACAAAGATGATGAAGTCGTAAAACTCCAGCGCGCCGCCCAGAGCAGCGAGCGTGAGGGTTTTGTAGTCCTGTCGATTCAGAGGTCGGGTGTTATGTGACATAGCGAACCATTGTGCATGTGTTGTGGATTATTTTTTACAGCAATCGTAAAGAAAAAATTACTATATCGTAAATCCATTTACACGCTACTGCGGCTGGCGCTAATGTCACATTTAAAGCATTTTCAGGAGATTGTTTCGCGGCGAGCGCTTTTAGGGCGAAATGCTGCTACCACATTGCCGTCAGTTTCCACGTACGGACCGTCAAGCAGTTGTATACAATACGGTACACTTGCAAAGATACCGTGGACGATAACGCTGCCGTCTTCGGCTTTTACTCCTTCCAGCGTTTCTTTTATCGACTTCGGCTGCCCCGGCAGGTTCAGGATCAGCGCCTGTTTGCGGATCACCCCGACCTGACGGGAAAGAATGGCCGTCGGGACAAAGTGTAGACTGATCTGGCGCATCTGTTCACCGAAGCCCGGCATTTCACGATCGGCGATAGCCAGCGTCGCGTCCGGCGTTACATCGCGGCGCGCGGGGCCGGTTCCGCCCGTCGTCAGCACAAGGTGGCAGCTCATCTCATCCACCAGTTCACACAGGGTTTGCTCGATGATCGGCTGCTCGTCCGGGATCAGGCGAGTCTGGATCTCAAACGGGGTAGTGAGCGCGCTGCCCAGCCACGCTTCCAGAGCAGGGATGCCTTTATCCTGATAAACACCGCTGGAGGCGCGGTCAGAAATCGACACTAAGCCGATGCGTAAGGTAGTCATATCCATTCCATTCAAAAAGTACTGATTAAAGGGAATGATACACGCAGAGAGAAAATTCAGACAGAGGCGGGGGAAAGAGGCGTGACCGGGAACCCGGTCACGCAGAATGATTACAGCAGGTCGCCGATCATTTTTTCCAGTTTTTCCTGGTCGATAGCAAACTTACGGATACCGTCCGCCAGTTTATCTACGGCCATTGGATCCTGGTTGTGCTGCCACAGGAACTCGGACTCGGTGATGCGCTCTGGGCGCGCTTTCACTTCACCGGTGTAGGACAGTTTACGCTCGATAGCTCCTTCGCTTTCTGCCAGCTCTTTCAGCAGCGCAGGGGCGATGGTCAGGCGGTCACAGCCAGCCAGCTCAATGATTTCACCGACGTTACGGAAGCTTGCGCCCATAACAACGGTCTCATAGCCGTGCTGTTTGTAATATTCGTAGATTTCCGTCACGGAAATCACGCCTGGATCTTCAGACGCCGCATACTCTTTCTTGTCGGTGTTGGCTTTGTACCAGTCCAGAATACGGCCCACAAACGGAGAAATCAGGTATACGCCAGCTTCGGCACATGCACGCGCCTGTGCGAAGGAGAACAGCAGAGTCAGGTTACAGTTGATCCCTTCTTTTTCCAGCTGTTCAGCGGCGCGAATGCCCTGCCAGGTAGAGGCCAGTTTGATCAGGATACGGTCGTTGCTGATGCCCGCATCGTTGTACAGTTTGATCAGGCGTTTTGCTTTGGCAATAGACGCTTCGGTGTCGTAGGACAGGCGAGCATCAACTTCAGTAGAGATACGGCCAGGAACGAGCTTCAGGATTTCCAGACCGATGTTTACTGCCAGTTTGTCAGTCGCATCCACAACCTGCTGCGCGCGGTCATTGCTCTGTGCTTTTGCCCAGGTCACCGCCTCGTCGATCAGTTTGCGATACTCAGGGATCTGCGCGGCGTTAAGGATCAGAGAAGGGTTGGTTGTAGCATCCTGCGGCTGGTACAGCTTCATTGCCGCAATATCTCCGGTGTCAGCGACGACAGTGGTGAACTGACGAAGGGAGGTCAATTTATCCGTCATGATAGTGTTTCTCTTTTAACGTTCCCTGGATAATTCACACTACCGACAGCCTGCCAGCAGCGGAAAAATGACAGGTTTACTTGTTAGGGGGATGTAACCGGTCTGCCCTGATGATAACACGAGTGAGAGGCAGCGCAACCGCAGACAGTGCGCTTAGGCAGAGTATGATAAACTCAGAATATTAACAGGCTGCTAAGTAACAGCATGCACAATCAGTGGTAGCGCTTACATATTCACGTTGGCATCAACAAGAGGGACGTTAGTGCCTGATTTCTTTTTCTTTATTAACGAAGTCCTCTGGGGTTCTATCATGATATACCTGCTTTCAGGAGCAGGTATCTGGTTTACGTGGCGCAGCGGACTGATTCAGTTTCGCTATATTCGCAAATTTGGCAGAAGTCTGAAAAACAGCGTCACGCCACAGCCGGGCGGCCTGACCTCATTTCAGGCGCTCTGTACCAGCCTGGCCGCGCGCGTCGGCAGCGGTAACCTGGCCGGTGTCGCGCTGGCAATCGGCGCGGGCGGTCCGGGCGCGGTATTCTGGATGTGGGTGACGGCGATTATCGGTATGGCCACCTCCTTTGCTGAATGCTCGCTTGCGCAGCTCTACAAAGAAAAAGACGGCAACGGTCAATTTCGCGGCGGCCCCGCCTGGTATATGGCTCGCGGACTGGGAATGCGCTGGATGGGCGTCCTGTTCTCAATCTTTTTACTGATGGCCTATGGTCTTATTTTCAATACCGTTCAGGCTAATTCCGTCGCCCACGCGCTGCGCTTTGCCTTCAATTGTCCGGAGTGGCTGACGGGCAGCGCGCTTGCCCTTCTCACCCTGCTGACCATTGTGACCGGGCTGAGAGGGGTAGCCCGCCTGATGCAGTGGCTGGTTCCGCTGATGGCGCTGCTGTGGGTGTCAACCAGCCTGTTGGTATGCGCGATACATATCGACGAAGTGCCGAACGTCATCGTCACCATTTTCCAAAGCGCGTTCGGCTGGCGCGAAGCGGCTTCCGGCGCGCTGGGTTACACCCTTAGCCAGGCGCTCACTGCGGGTTTTCAGCGAGGCATGTTCTCCAACGAGGCGGGAATGGGCTCCACGCCGAATGCCGCCGCAGCGGCCGCATCCTGGCCCCCGCATCCCGCCGCGCAGGGCATTGTACAGATGATTGGCGTCTTCACAGACACCATTGTTATCTGCTCCGCCAGTGCGATGATAATGTTGCTGTCCGGCGCCGTTGAACATCCATCCGGCAGTACAGCAGGCATTCACTGGGTACAACAGGCGCTGGTCTCCCTCGTCGGCGGTTGGGGCGCAGGCCTTGTCGCCCTTGTCGTGGGGCTTTTTGCCTTCAGTTCTATTGTGGTGAACTATATCTATGCCGAGAACAACCTTATTTTCCTGAAAGTTGACTCGCGTCTGGCCCGCAACATCCTTCGCGCGGGTGTGCTGGCCATGGTATTTGTCGGTTGCCTGCTCAGCATGCCGATGATCTGGCAACTGGCGGATGTCATTATGGCGCTGATGGCCATCACCAATTTGACGGCAATTTTGCTTCTTTCACCGGTTGTGGCGCTGATCGCGCGCGATTATCTGCGTCAGCGCAAGCTCGGCGTACAGCCCGTCTTTGACGCCTCACGCTATCCCGAAATCGAATCACAAATTGCTCCTGGCACCTGGGATGATTTGCCGCGGCAATAACAGCTATCGATCAATTCAGGGCGATTTTTTGTTAAAGTCGCTCTAAATTTCCTGCAAGGACTGGATATGCTGATTCTGATTTCACCTGCCAAAACGCTCGACTACCAGAGCCCGCTCGCCACTGAGCGTTATACCCAGCCGGAATTGCTGGACTACTCGCAACAGCTGATCCACGAGGCGCGTAAGCTTTCGGCTCCGCAAATCGCTTCGCTGATGAGCATCAGTGATAAACTCGCCGACCTGAACGCCACCCGTTTTCATGAGTGGCAGCCTGACTTCACGCCCGCCAACGCCCGCCAGGCGCTATTGGCCTTTAAAGGTGATGTCTACACTGGCCTGCAAGCAGAAACGTTTAGCGAAGCCGATTTCGATTTTGCCCAGCAGCATCTGCGCATGTTATCCGGCCTGTACGGGGTGCTGCGCCCGCTGGATCTGATGCAGCCGTATCGTCTGGAGATGGGTATCCGCCTGGAAAATGCTAAAGGCAAAGATCTGTACCAGTTCTGGGGCGATGTCATTACCGATAAGCTTAACGCGGCGCTGCAAGCCCAGGGGGACAACGTGGTGATCAACCTGGCCTCCGATGAGTACTTCAAATCGGTGAAGCCGAAAAAGCTGGATGCGGACATTATCAAGCCGGTGTTCCTCGACGAGAAAAACGGCAAATTTAAAGTGATCAGCTTCTACGCCAAAAAAGCGCGCGGTCTGATGAGCCGTTTCATCATTCAAAACCGCCTGACGAAGCCAGAGCAGCTCACTGGCTTTAACAGTGAAGGGTATTTCTTCGACGAGGCATCGTCAGTAAAAAACGAGCTGGTGTTTAAGCGTCACGAGCAATAAAAGACAACCCCGCCAGCTGGCGGGGTTTGTGTTAATGGTGCTTCCGGTCCGGCCCCGGGCGATGATCGTCATGACGGTGATGATCGTGACGATCGCGATGTTCATCGTGCGGACGCCAGTGGTTATCGCGCCAGTCATAGTGCGCTTTCCACCAGTCATGGTCGCGCCAGCGGCCGCCATCCCAGTAGTGTCCGTTATTATCCCGATCGCCAATTTGCAGTTTTACCGCAGGGACGAGGGTGATCTCAGCTGCCTGCACCGCCATGGGAGCGACCAGCATCAGTGAAAGCGCGATAAGTGCAGGTTTCAGTGTAGACATAGGTGACTCCTTATTCTTCTTGCCCAACGTGGGCCGATGTAAGGAGAATACGTGATGGGAACGGTGGATGTTATTCTCTGCAATCCTAAACCCTAAGTGACCGCATTTATTGGGAATTTCTGCTTTTTTCCTGCTGTTTTTCTCCTTATTTTCTCCATAAAAAAGCCGGGTGGCGGCTTCGCCTTACCCGGCCTACTTTCTGAAATGTTCCAGGCCCGGTAAGGCGTAGCCGCCACCGGGCAATAAACTCACGCTCGGGTCATCATCAGCTTACGCAGTGCGGCAAAGTCTGCGGGCAGCTCATGGGACAGCAACGGCAGGTCGGCGCGCTCGGCCAGCTCTTTTGGCAGCGGCAGCGTTTCACCCAGGATCGCTTCCACGCTCTCTTTGAACTTGGCCGGATGGGCGGTACCGAGGAACAGGCCATACTCACCCGGTTGAAGCTGATCGCGCAAGGCACGATAGGCAATCGCCGCGTGCGGCTCAGAGGTATAGCCCACCGCTTTCAGCTCGCGCATGGTGGCTTTCGTGGTTTCGTCCGTCACCGCTGCGTAGCCCAGGTCGCCCAGACGCCAGACCTTACGGCGGAACAGCTCTTCCACACGCGGCCAGTTGTTAGGCTGTGACACATCCATCGCATTGGAGAGCGTGGCCTGCGTCGCGTTCGGCGCCCATTTTCCGTCCTTCAGGAAACGCGGCACGGTGTCGTTGGCGTTGGTAGCGGCGATAAAGCGCTTCACCGGCAGGCCGAGTGATTTCGCCAGCAGGCCCGCCGTCAGATCGCCGAAGTTCCCGCTTGGCACAGAAACTACCAGCTGATTGCGCGCGTCCTGCGGCAGCTGGGCCACCGCTTCGAAGTAGTAGCAGATCTGCGCCAGCAGACGGCTGATGTTGATGGAGTTGGCAGAGTTCAGCCCCAGCGCCGCCTTCAGCTCTTCGTCATCAAAGGCCTGCTTCACCAGCGCCTGGCAGGCATCGAAATCGCCGTCGATCGCCACGGTTTCAATGTTGCCCCCAAGAGTGCAGAACAGTTTTTCCTGAAGCGGGCTGATTTTGCCTTTCGGATAGAGGATCACCACGCGGACGTTTTTCAGGCCGTAGAACGCATGAGCCACCGCCGCACCGGTATCACCTGAGGTCGCGGTCAGGATGGTCACCGGTTTGTCGCCGCTGATGTGGGTCAGCATCTGCGCCATAAAGCGACCGCCGAAATCTTTGAACGCCAGCGTCGGGCCGTGGAACAGCTCCAGACAGCCAACGTCAGGCTCCACCTGCTTCACCGGGGCCGGGAAAGCAAACGCCGCGCGCACGCGCTCTTCGAGCAGCTCCTGCGGGATTTCGTCGCCAATAAACGCAGACAGAATTTTGGTGCTGCGGGTGACAAAGTCCTGCTTAAGCAGTTCATCGATTTCAGTCAGTTGAAATTCCGGCAGGTCGTGGGGGAAGAACAGCCCCTGATTTTTGCCCAAACCCTGCGTTACCGCCTGCGCAAAGCTGACCTGCTCGTTATGATCTTTAAGGTTGTAGAGTTTCATTCGTTATCCCAGTACTCGTGCGCCAGCCGTGTCCAGACGGCAAATATGAACAAAGCCTTCCTGATTTTGCAGGTAGTGTTTAGAGAGCCAGTCCGCCACGCGCTGCGCGGTGTCTGGCTTGTCGCATAAGGCGAACAGCGTTGGGCCGGAGCCGGAGATGCCGCACGCCTGTGCGCCGATATCCATGGATGCCTGTCGCGCTTCGTTAAAGCCCGGCAGCAGCTTCGTGCGATACGGCTCGGCAATAACGTCTTTCATCAGTTTCGCCGCCAGCTGCGGCTGTCGGGTATAGCAGGCATGAATAAAGCCCGCCAGATGACGCCCGTGGGCGATACAGTCCTGACGACGATACTGCGCCGGCAGGATCGCACGCGCTTCGGCGGTAGAAACCTTAATGCCCGGATAGGCAAGCACCCACAGCCACTCATCAAACCCTGGCACCTGCTGGCTGATGATGCCATTTTCTTCAATCATCAGCTGCATGCCGCCAAGGAAGCACGGCGCCACGTTATCATAATGAATGCTGCCGGAGATGCGCCCTTCCAGCTCGCCCATCAGCGCCAGCAGGCGGCTGTTGTTCAGCGGCTTGCCGCAGTGCTCATTCATCGCCACCAGCGCGGCGACCACCGAGCAGGCGCTGGAGCCGAGTCCCGAACCAATCGGCATGCTCTTTTCCAGCGTCATGGCGACCGGCACGTTTTTACCGATCTCCTGACAGAAGCGTTCCCAGCACTGATAAACGATATTCTCACGCGGTTCAGGCGGCAGCTTGCTGGCAAAACGGCCGACGTTATTCAGGCTGAAGCGCTCTGCCGCCTCAACCGTTACCGTATCGCCCAGCAGCGAACCATCCACCGGCGTAACCGCCGCGCCCAGCACGTCAAATCCGACGCTCATATTGGCGCTGGAAGCCGGGGCATATACTTTAACCATCTTAAACTCCTAACTTCCATGACAGGGTACGCAGCAGATCGGCAAACACGCCCGCCGCCGTCACATCATTCCCTGCGCCATAGCCGCGAAGTACCAGCGGCAGTGGCTGATAATAATGGCTGTAGAACGCCAGGGCGTTCTCGCCGTTTTTCACCTTGTACAGCGGATCGTTGCCATCCACTTCGGCAATCTTCACGCGACAGACGCCGTCTTCTTCAATATTGCCAACATAGCGCAATACCTTACCTTCATCACGGGCTTTCGCAACGCGGGCGGCAAAGGCGTCGTCAAGCTGCGGCAACCTGGCCATAAAAGCGCTGACGTCGCCGCTGTCATCAAATTCTGCTGGCAGCACCGGCTCAATCACGATATCCGAAAGCTCCAGCTCGCGGCCGGTTTCGCGCACCAGGATCAGCAGCTTACGCGCCACATCCATACCGGAGAGGTCGTCGCGCGGATCCGGCTCGGTGTAGCCCAGCTCGCGCGCGGCGCGGGTGGCTTCCGACAGGCTCATCCCTTCGTCCAGCTTGCCGAAGATAAACGACAGGGAGCCGGAGAGGATGCCGGAGAAACGCTGTAGTTCGTCGCCCGCGTTCAGCAGGTTTTGCAGGTTCTCGATGACCGGCAGGCCTGCGCCCACGTTGGTGTCATACAGAAACTTGCGGCGCGACTTGCTCGCCGCCAGACGCAGCTGGTGATAGTAATCCATCGACGAGGTGTTGGCCTTTTTGTTCGGCGTCACCACATGGAAACCTTCGCGCAGGAAATCCGCGTACTGATCGGCCACAGCCTGGCTGGAGGTACAGTCGACGATCACCGGGTTAAGCAGGTGATACTCTTTCACCAGACGGATCAGACGACCCAGGTTGAACGGCTCTTTCGCCTCTTCCAGTTCCGCCTGCCAGTTTTCCAGGTTCAGACCGTGGACGTTAGTCAGCAACGCTTTCGAGTTCGCAATTCCGCAGACGCGCAAATCGATATGTTTCTTCTTAAGCCACTCCTGCTGGCGCTTTACCTGCTCCAGCAGCGCGCCGCCGACGCCGCCGACGCCCACCAGGAACAGCTCAATCACCTGGTCGGTGTTGAACAGCATCTGATGCACCACGCGCACGCCGGTAGTGGCGTCATCGTTATCCACGACAACGGAAATTGAACGCTCTGATGAGCCCTGGGCAATCGCCACGATATTGATATTGGCCCGCGCCAGGGCGGCAAAGAATTTGGCGGAGATTCCGCGCAGGGTGCGCATGCCGTCGCCTACCACGGAGATCACGGCCAGACGCTCCTGAATAGAGAGCGGCTCCAGCAGCTCTTCTTTCAGCTCCAGGTAGAACTCTTCTTCCAGCGCGCGACGGGCGCGCAGGCAATCGCCCTGCGGGACGCAGAAGCTGATGCTGTATTCGGAAGAAGACTGCGTGATCAGCACCACGGAGATCCCATTACGGGACATGGCCGCAAACACGCGTGCCGCCATGCCAACCATACCTTTCATACCCGGGCCAGAGACGCTGAACATCGCCATGTTATTAAGGTTCGAAATGCCTTTTACCGGCAGGTCATCTTCATCAGCGCTGGCGCCAATCAGCGTACCCGGCGCCTGCGGATTACCGGTATTTTTAATCAGGCAAGGGATCTGGAACTGGGCAATCGGGGAGATGGTACGTGGGTGAAGCACTTTGGCGCCGAAGTAGGAAAGCTCCATCGCTTCCTGGTACGACATCGACTTCAACAGCCTGGCGTCCGGCACCTGGCGCGGGTCGCAGGTATATACACCATCAACATCAGTCCAGATCTCACAACAGTCTGCACGTAAACAGGCCGCCAGCACGGCAGCGGAGTAGTCAGAGCCGTTACGCCCCAGCACCACCAGTTCGCCCTTCTCGTTACCGGCGGTAAAGCCTGCCATCAGGATCATGTGGTCAGACGGGATTTTGCTCGCCGCAATGCGGCGTGTCGACTCGGCAATGTCGACGGTGGATTCAAGGTAGTGCCCCACAGCCAGCAGTTTTTCAACCGGATCGATGACCGTCACGTGGTGACCGCGCGCTTCCAGCACGCCTGCCATGATGGCGATAGAGAGTTTTTCACCCCGGCAAATTAGCGCCGCGTTGATGCTGTCCGGGCATTGACCCAGCAGGCTGATACCGTGAAGGACGTGTTTAATCTGGGCAAATTCGAGTTCCACGGTGCTTTTCAGCTGCGCCAGCGGGAAGCCAGGCTGGGCGTCTGCCAGCCCCTGAAGCAGTTCAGCGAAGATACGTTCGGCGTCGCTGATGTTCGGAAGTGCATCCTGGCCACCGATGGTTTTTTCAATCATCGCCACCAGGTGGTTCGTGATTTTTGCCGGGGCAGAGAGCACGGTAGCAACCTGCCCCTGCCTGGCGTTACTTTCCAGGATATCGGCAACACGCAGAAAACGCTCTGCATTTGCCACTGATGTACCGCCGAACTTCAACACTCGCATGGTTCTACCTCATTTCCTTTAGCCGAAAAAAAAGCCCGCACTGTTCAGGTGCGGGCTTTTTTCTGTTTTTCCTGTACGCGTCAGCCCGCATCGTTACCTGTGGTAATGATGATGGTTGTAGTAATGGTGGTGATGCTGATGCGTTTCATGGATGTTGTGTACTCTGTCATTATTATCTGTCTGTGCTCTATTCTTTTAGGGTTAAAGGATCGGACACCTTAAGTCAATGAATTTTTAATTTGATCACAATTCGGGACATTCTCACGTCCCGCTGCGTGCAGAATTATTTTCATCGGAATACCCCAGATGCAACCCCAGACATTAGCAGGATCGGCCATAATAAAAACTTATGACACTATTTTACTCGGCTAATTTTTTTTCAATATCATGAATCAATCGGTGCAGCATTGCCGTGTCGCGCTGTTCAAGACGCCCCAGGCGCTGCTGTAACCAGTCCACCATTTTTTGATCGTCAGCGACGCCCAGTTGCTCGAGAAGCTTATCTGTACGAATACGCAGCGCCGCCAGCTGGTTTTCATCCGTTACTGACGCTGGCGGCTGAGAAATTTGTATTAAGGATGCTAATTGATAGCAGTACACCATCACCGCCTGCCCCAGATTGAGTGACGGATAATCCGCCACCATCGGCGCGCCCGTCAGGACGTCAGCCAGTTCCAGTTCTTCGTTAGTTAGCCCGGAATCTTCTCGCCCAAACACCAGCGCGGCTTTCTCCTGCCACTGGCTTTTCTCTTCCAGCATTGGCACCAGTTCAGCAGGCGTGGCGTAATAATGAAACTTCGCCCGGCTGCGCGCGGTCGTCGCGACGGTAAACGAAATATCGTGCAACGCCTCAGCGAGCGTAGCGTAAGTGGTTATATTATCGAGAATATCACCCGAACCGTGCGCCACCCATCGCGCAGCAGGCTCCAGATGCGCCGTGCTGTCTACGATACGCAAATCGGTAAAACCCATGGTCTTCATGGCACGCGCCGCAGCGCCAATATTTTCAGCTCTTGCTGGTGCCACCAGCACAATCGACAGATGCATTTATGCTCTCTTTTTAATCAGTTAGCAGGTAAAAATGTGATTCACTTCAACATATTACGCAGCACGAATTTACAATTTTGCAACACAAATCACCGAAATAGCGTTTCATAACAATTAAAAAAAGCTAAACTATTTTGTGGCTGAACAATCAGTTAGAATGTTAACAGAAGTCCATTATCCTTATGTTTTGTAATGATAATGACCTTATGAATACTCTTTTCCGATTGGATTCGTACCGTTTATCAATCAATGTCCGCAACTAGTTGGTTTATTGAAAAATTGTGACAAAGGCTAGCATTCAGCTACGATGATTTCATCAAACTGTTAACGTGCTACAATTGAACTTGATATATGTCAACGAAGCGTAGTTTTATTGGGTGTCCGGTGTCACTTAGCCTGTTATGTTGCTGTTAAAATGGTTAGGATGACAGCCGTTTTTGACACTGTCGGGTCCAAAGGGAAAGTACCCACGACCAAGCTAATGATGTTGTTGACGTTGATGGAAAGTGCATCAAGAACGCAATTACGTACTTTAGTCACGTTAAGCCGATCATGTTAATTTGCGACATGCATCAGGCAGGTCAGGGACTTTTGTACTTCCTGTTTCGATTTAGTTGGCAATTTAGGTAGCAAACATGCAGACCCCGCACATTCTTATCGTTGAAGACGAGTTGGTAACACGCAACACGTTAAAGAGCATTTTCGAAGCAGAAGGCTACGATGTCTTTGAAGCGACCGATGGCGCAGAGATGCATCAGATCCTTTCTGAAAATGATATCAACCTGGTGATTATGGATATCAATCTGCCGGGCAAAAACGGGCTTCTTCTGGCGCGCGAACTGCGTGAACAGGCGAACGTCGCGTTGATGTTCCTGACAGGCCGTGACAACGAGGTTGATAAAATTCTTGGTCTGGAAATCGGCGCGGATGACTACATCACCAAGCCGTTCAACCCTCGCGAGTTAACCATTCGTGCACGCAACCTGCTGTCCCGCACCATGAATCTGGGTACGGTCAGTGAAGAGCGTCGTAGCGTCGACAGCTACAAATTCAACGGCTGGGAACTTGATATCAATAGCCGTTCGCTGATTAGCCCGAACGGTGAGCAGTACAAACTGCCGCGCAGTGAATTCCGCGCGATGCTGCACTTCTGCGAAAACCCGGGCAAGATCCAGTCCCGTGCAGAACTGCTGAAGAAAATGACCGGTCGTGAGTTGAAGCCACACGATCGTACCGTTGACGTAACCATCCGTCGTATTCGTAAACATTTCGAATCTACACCTGATACGCCGGAAATCATCGCCACGATCCATGGTGAAGGCTATCGTTTCTGCGGTGATCTCCAGGAGTAATCCTCCCGTCACGCAGTAAAAAACGGCGCTTTTGCGCCGTTTTTTTTATCAATGCCACGGCATAATCGGCACCGCGCTAATCGCGTTTTTCGGTGAGCCTTCCACGACTTTGTCGGAATAAGCCAGATAAGCCAGTGTGTTGCGCTTCGCGTCATAAAAACGGACCACCTGTAGCTTTTTGAACACCAGCGAGGTCCGTTTCTGGAATACAACGTCGCCCTGCGCTTTGCCGTTTTTAATTTTGTCACTCAATTCCACCGGACCAACCTGCTGGCAGGAGATGGCCGCGTCAGACGTGTCTTCAGCCAGCCCCAGGCCGCCTTTAATCCCGCCGGTCTTCGCCCGGCTGACATAGCAGGTGACGTTTTTAACGTCCGGATCGTCAAAGGCCTCCACCACAATTTTGTGGTCCGGCCCAAACATTTTAAACACGGTGTCCACGGAGCCAATTTGCTCCGCCTGTGCCACGCGCCCTGCCATCAGCGCCAGTGCTGCAAAGACTAAAACCTTGTATTTCATATTGTTACCATTCATAAAAATTACGCTGAGCGATTATTCAACAGGTTAGATAAAAATGTAGCAAGATCACAGGATTAGAATATATCCGCACTTAAATCACCGCAAAAAGCATTTATGCGCAAAAAAAACACTGAATGCTAAAACGTCAAAAAATGCTATTATCCGCTAACCTGTAAACAGGCACCTGCGGCAGTTTTAAGGATGAGGATAGTATATGGATCAGGCTGGAATTATTCGCGACCTGCTCACCTGGCTGGAAGGTCATCTCGACCAGCCTTTGTCACTGGATAATGTGGCGGCAAAAGCAGGCTATTCCAAGTGGCATCTGCAAAGGATGTTCAAGGATGTCACCGGTCATGCTATCGGTGCCTATATTCGCGCACGTCGTTTATCAAAGTCTGCTGTCGCGTTGCGCCTGACCGCGCGACCAATCCTGGATATTGCCCTGCAATATCGCTTCGATTCACAGCAAACCTTCACTCGCGCCTTTAAAAAACAGTTCTCGTTAACGCCAGCGCTTTATCGCCGCTCGCCGGACTGGAGCTCCTTTGGTATGCGTCCGCCGCTGCGTCTGGGCGAGTTTGCGATGCCAAAATATGAAATCATCACCCTGCCGGAAACGCACCTGGTCGGCACCACGCAGAGCTACTCCTGTTCCCTGGAGCAGATCTCCGAGTTCCGCCATCAGATGCGCGTTCAGTTCTGGCGCGAATTTTTAAGCCACGCTCCGGCGATCCCGCCGATTCTGTATGGCCTGAACGAAACGTATCCAAGCCAGGAAAAAGACGACGAGCAGGAAGTGTTCTATACCACGGCGCTGACGCCTGACATGGCGAACGGTTACATTCATGGCTCGAAGCCTGTCGTGCTGGAAGGCGGCGAGTATGTGATGTTCTCATACGAAGGGTTAGGAACGGGCGTTCAGGAGTTCATCCTGACCGTTTACGGGACCTGCATGCCAATGCTGAATCTAAATCGCCGTAAAGGTCAGGACATTGAGCGCTACTATCCGGCGCAAGATGCAAAACCGGAAGAAGGCCCTATCAATCTGCGGATGGAATTCCTGATTCCGGTACGTCGTTAACGCTGCAACTCATCCAGTGCAGGGGCATCAAGATGCGAAATGTCCCCTGCCATCTCAACCACCCACCCCGATGCCAGCCAGGCACTTTCCTGATAGTCGATACGGGAAATGGAACAGTTGCGCAGACGCAAACGGCGCTCGGCGTAAGCTGGCAGCCCCAGAATGGTACTCACCAGGCAACCCAGCGCGATACCGTGGCTCACCAGCAGCGGTCGGCTACCTGCCGGGAGTTTCAGGCACTCGGCCAGCGCGGCATGCATGCGCACGCTCAGCTCCTGCATGGATTCCCCCTCAGGGATGCGACCATCTTCAGTGCCGTTCACCAGCGTGCGACGCCAGCCTTCTTCGGTTTCCGTCAGCGTATCGATAGGGCGTTTTTCCAGCACGCCCATATCCAGCTCGCGCAGGCGCGGTTCAAGGGTCACGTCGCAGCCACAGGCATCGGCGATGATGCGTGCCGTCTGCTGCGTGCGGCCTAAATCACTGGAGATGACGTGAGTGATACCCAGCGTTCTGGCGCGCTCCGCCACCTGCCACGCTTGCTGCACACCTTTGTCGGTGAGAGGACTGTCTGACTGGCCTTGAATACGTCGCTCGGCGTTCCACTGCGTTTCACCGTGGCGAACAAGGTATACCTGTAACATGCTTTTTTTCCGTTATACTGCGATGAATTTTTTAAATCGAGCTTAATTATGCACCATGTTGTCTCTGCTACCACCAATCCTGCCAAAATTCAGGCAATTCTAAGGGCATTTGAAGAGATCTTCGGCGAAGGATCCTGCCATATTGACGCCGTCGGCGTCGAGAGCGGTGTGCCGGAACAGCCGTTTGGCAGCGAGGAAACACGCGCTGGCGCACGAAATCGCGTGGCGAATGCAAAAGCCGCCGCGCCAGATGCTGACTTCTGGGTCGCGATTGAAGCAGGTATCGACGAAGGGGCGACCTTCAGCTGGGTTGTCATCGAAAGCCGCGAGCAGCGCGGCGAAGCGCGTTCAGCCACGCTGCCGCTGCCGGAGGTCATACTGGAGAAAGTCCGCGCGGGTGAGGCGCTGGGGCCGGTAATGTCGCACTACACCGGCATTGATGAGATTGGTCGTAAAGAGGGGGCGATTGGCGTCTTTACCGCGGGCAAGCTCACCCGTTCGAGCGTTTACCACCAGGCCGTTATTCTGGCGTTAAGTCCGTTCCATAACGCGATTTATCGTTAAGTTTGTAGGCCGGATTAGGCGAAGCCGTCATCCGGCGTTTTTAAGCAATACCGCTTCCAGCCACTGACGCAGTTCAACCGGCGCCGACTTCAGGCTGTTTGAACCCCGGGTAATCGTCGCGATGCCCGCGCCCAGCTCGTTTTTCAGTTCACGCTGGCTCATTTCGCCACGCAGCAGTTCCTCAATAATGCGTACCCGTGTACCCAGCGCTTCACGCTCGTCTGGCGTCAGCATCAGCTGTAGCAAGGGTAAATGCAGATCTTTGTCGTAAGACTGGCGGAGCAACTCCACAAAACGAAGCCACTCCTGATGACGCTGTTCGGCCATGGCCGAGGAATACGGGGAATGCTGGGTCATGTTATGCTGCCTCTTGTACTCATTAGCGAGTACAGCATAACACAACCCGCGCCGATCAGTAACGTCTCTGCCACTCGGCATCGCTCATCAGGGCATCTTTCTCCCCCATGAAGTGCCGATAGTAGGCGTCATACGCCAGCACGTTCTTCACATATCCGCGCGTTTCCGAGAACGGAATGCTCTCGACGAACGCCACGGCGTCGAGCCGCCCTGCGCTGTTGCCAAGCCATGTCCGCACGCGGCCTGGCCCGGCGTTGTACGCGGCTGACGCGAAGATGCGGTTATTACCGAACTGCTGATAGACGTACTGCAAGTAGCTGGTACCGATGTTGATGTTGGTCTCCGGATCCAGCAGCTGGGACGGGCTGCTGTAGCCTGGGATATTAAACATCTTCACCGTGTGCGTCGCGGTGCCCGGCATAATTTGCATCAGGCCGCTGGCCCCCACCGGCGAACGCACTTTCGGGTTCCAGGCGCTTTCCTGACGGGCAATGGCCATCGCGTAGCTTTGCGGAATATCTTTGCCGCTGGTGTAGCGATCGAACAGATCCTTATAAGCCAGCGGGAAACGCTCTTCGAGATGATCCCACAGCTTGCCGGCGATCGTCGCCTGCACGCTCAGATCCCACCAGCGATTATCAAACGCATAGCGGGCAAGCTGCGCCTTCTCGTCGGTGGTACGGCTGGTGACCAGGTTGGCCCATTCGCTGCGCGCGGTATTATCCAGATTCCAGTACATCAGCTCGCGCACGCGCGCCATTTCCGGACCCTGCGTCAGCGCCGGGTTCGCGTTGGCTGGCGCTTTGTCGATCTTCAGGGTGTACTCCTCGCCCAGACGTTGCGCCGCCGCCATCGGGTAGAAGCCGCGCTGCTGCATCAGGGAGTGGAGGATCGCTTTGGCTTCGTCTTCACGACCACGCTCCAGCAACAGGTCCGCCTGCCAGTAACGCCATTCATCTTTCTCTTTAGCATCCATCGGCAGGCGCGCCAGCCAGGTATTGAGGCCACGACGATCGCCCGTTCCCAGCGCCATGCGCACGCGACGCTCCACCAGCGAGACAGAGTTTGAACGCATTACCGCGTCGTCACGCCAGCGCGCCTGTTCGTCGGTGACATCTGTTCCCATCAGTCGCCATGCCACAATATCGCGCAGTTCCTGGGTTTGATCGTCATTAAGCTGCTGGGCCTGCACCAGCTGCGGGATCATCAGCCGGGCGTTTTCCACATCCTCACGCGCCACGCTGGCAAAGGCCACCGCCGCCATCTGGCGGGTAAAATCGGTCGCGCCGGTGGTACGCGCAAACGTCAGCACGGTATTGGGATCGTTTGCCAGACTGATAACGGCAGAGGCAATGGTCTGATAATCCGCGGGCATCTGGCCCGCCAGCACGGTGACCAGCCGGGTGTTACCGGCCTTCATCGCCAGGCGAATACGTTCCAGGTAAGAGAGCGGATCCTGCTTGCCCGAGGCGCGCCAGGCGCTGAACAGCGGGTCACAGGCGTTTGGCTGGCTTTTGCCCGTCAACCACAGCTCTTTCGCGCCGGTCCAGGCTTCCTCCTGCTGACCGGTAGCCCATTTCGCATAATAGTAATTACACTGCGCTTCCGTCGCGCCCGGCTTATCCGGGCTGAAAGCCAGCAGGCCGCGCCAGTCTTCGCGACGGGCCAGCTCGTTCACAAACCGGGACTTCAGGGTACGCGCAGGCGGCAGTGTCGGGTTCGCCTGAATGAAGTTATTTACGGTGACGGTCGGTTGATTCATGAGATCATCAGTGATCTGACGATACTCCAGATACGGATACAGCGGATAATCCTTCAGCGTCGGCATCAGCGCCTGCACGGTATCCATCTGCTTGTTGTCCCATGCCTGCTTAATCTGGGCATAGCGGTCACGTTGTTCATCCAGTGAATCGGCATGCACCGCCTGGCTTACCGCCATTACGCATACGCTGGCAGCCAGCAGACGCCAGACCACCCGTTTGGCTTTTTCCACAAGCTCTTCCTCATTGTTTTTCGTCAGTTGCAGCGTCTTGCCACGTTAAAGTTACCTCAACTTATGCTAACCAGGCATCCCACAACGCGCCACGTCATGGACACTTTTTTACCTTTCTTGCGCGTTTTAACACTCCCGACGTTCCTGGCTGGGATTAGGGCGTGAAAAAGGCTACACTTCGAGGCTGAAATTCATTCTCATCACGATAAAAGAGGCGAAGTCCAACGTGGCTCAATTCGTTTATACCATGCATCGTGTCGGCAAAGTTGTCCCGCCGAAACGTCATATTCTTAAAAATATCTCGCTGAGCTTTTTCCCGGGCGCAAAAATCGGTGTTCTGGGTCTCAACGGTGCCGGTAAGTCCACCCTGCTGCGCATCATGGCCGGCATCGATACAGACATCGAAGGTGAAGCCCGTCCGCAGCCTGGCATCAAGATCGGCTACCTGCCGCAGGAACCTCAGCTGAACCCGGAACACACCGTGCGTGAATCCGTTGAAGAAGCGGTATCCGAAGTGGTTAACGCCCTGAAAGGTCTGGATGAAGTGTATGCCAAATACGCCGAGCCGGATGCGGACTTCGACAAACTGGCCGCTCAGCAAGGCAAATTTGAAGAGATTATCCAGGCGCACGACGGTCACAACCTGAACGTGCAGCTGGAGCGCGCGGCAGATGCCCTGCGTCTGCCGGACTGGGATGCGAAAATCGCGAATCTCTCCGGTGGTGAACGCCGCCGCGTGGCGCTGTGCCGCCTGCTGCTGGAAAAACCAGACATGCTGCTGCTCGACGAACCGACCAACCACCTGGATGCGGAATCCGTGGCCTGGCTGGAACGCTTCCTGCACGACTTCGAAGGCACCGTGGTGGCAATTACCCACGACCGCTACTTCCTCGACAACGTGGCGGGCTGGATCCTGGAGCTGGACCGCGGTGAAGGGATTCCGTGGGAAGGCAACTACTCTTCCTGGCTGGAACAGAAAGATCAGCGTCTGGCGCAGGAAGCGTCTCAGGAAGCGGCGCGCCGTAAGTCTATTGAGAAAGAGCTGGAGTGGGTTCGTCAGGGCGCGAAAGGCCGTCAGTCCAAGGGCAAAGCCCGTCTGGCGCGCTTCGAAGAGCTGAACAACACCGAATACCAGAAGCGTAACGAAACCAACGAACTGTTTATCCCGCCTGGAGCACGTCTGGGGGATAAAGTGGTTGAAGTGACCAACCTGCGTAAGTCATACGGCGACCGCCTGCTGATCGACGATCTGACCTTCTCCGTACCGAAAGGTGCGATTGTGGGCATTATCGGTCCGAACGGCGCGGGTAAATCCACCCTGTTCCGCATGATGTCCGGTCAGGAACAACCTGACAGCGGCTCTATCACCCTGGGTGAGACCGTGAAGCTGGCCTCCGTTGACCAGTTCCGTGACGCGATGGACAACAGCAAAACCGTGTGGGAAGAAGTCTCCGGCGGTCTGGATATCATGCGTATCGGCAACACCGAGATGCCAAGCCGCGCCTATGTTGGCCGCTTTAACTTCAAGGGCACCGACCAGGGCAAACGCGTGGGCGAGCTGTCTGGCGGTGAGCGTGGTCGTCTGCACCTGGCGAAGCTGCTTCAGGTTGGCGGCAACGTTCTGCTGCTCGATGAACCTACCAACGACCTGGACATCGAAACCCTGCGCGCGCTGGAAAACGCCCTGCTGGAATTCCCGGGCTGCGCCATGGTTATCTCGCACGACCGCTGGTTCCTTGACCGTATCGCAACCCACATTCTGGACTACCAGGACGAAGGTAAAGTGGAGTTCTTCGAAGGTAACTTCACCGAATACGAAGAGTACAAGAAACGCACGCTGGGCGCAGACGCGCTGGAGCCGAAGCGTATTAAGTACAAGCGTATTGCGAAATAAAAGCAAAACGGCAACTTCGGTTGCCGTTTTTTATGTTTGTTCCCTCTCCGCGTGGGAGAGGGCCTGGGTGAGGGCATCAGGCCGCACAGTGTGTAGGCCGGGTAAGGCGAAGCCGCCACCCGGCTTTTTTATTTGCCCACGTAATACCGCTTCACCTCATCAAACTGCATCGCAAAGTCGATATAGCTCATCAGCGCAGGCGAATTGAGCTTACGGCTCGGATAGGCCAGCCAGAGATCGTTCCCCTCAACGCGCCACTCCGGTAGCACCTTTACCAGCGCGCCCTTTTCGATTTTATCTTCCAGCAGGAATGCGGGTAACAGCGTGATCCCCGCCCCGGCAATGGCGCATTCTCGGGCGTACACCAGGTTATCCGTCATGTGGGCGTTATCCGGCAGGTAGCGGTAATCCTCACTCTCGCTTCGCAGAAGCCACTCCGACCATGCCCGGTGCGTAATGCAGCGGTGATCCACCAGCTGTCGGGGATGGATTAACGGCGCCCGACGCGCCAGATAGTCAGGCGAGGCCAGCATGTAGCGCGGACAGTGCCCAATCATGCGACCAATCAGGGAAGAATCCTGCGGTTTGCCGGTGCGCAGCGCCACGTCAAAGCCCGACTCGACCAGATCCACCACATCGTCTGAAATTGATACATCCAGCGACACGTCAGGGTAGCGAAGCTGGAACTCGGCATTCATATGCGCCAGCAGCGTCGCGCCAATCCCTGCCGGACAGGTGATCCTCAGCCGTCCGCTGGGGTTTTCTCGCAGCCGCTGAATGGCATACTCCGCGCGCTCGCTGGCCGCCAGCATCTCGCGGCAGTGCACCAGATAGTGCTCGCCCGCAAACGTCAGGCTTATTCTGCGCGTCGTGCGGTTAAGCAGGCGGATCCCCACCTGCTGCTCCAGCTGGCTAATGCGCTGGCTGACGCTGGATTTCGGCAGTTCAGCCTTCTGCGCCGCCGCGGTAAAGCTGCCCATCTCAGCCACCAGCGCAAACAGCGCCATATCCTGTAGCTGTTTAAACATGATTGTTCACCCTGTACGAACGCTGAGTTCTTGATTGTCTATCTTATCATGCAGCTGACCACTTAATAGACTAGCCTCAACACAACGCATTCATTGAGGAGAACATCATGTCTGTTAAAGCCATTGCCGTTAACCCAGAAAATCCCTCCACCTTCGTTGAAATTACCCCGCCGATGCCGCAGCCCGGCGAGTACGATCTGCTGGTGGAGGTGAAAGCCGTCTCCGTAAACCCGGTGGATACCAAAGTACATGCAGGCATTGCCAAAAGCGGACTGAAGGAGCCGCGCATTCTCGGGTGGGATGCCAGCGGGATCGTCAAAGCCGTCGGGGCTGGCGTCACCGGATTCAAACCGGGTGACGAAGTATGGTACGCGGGGGATATCACCCGACCGGGCAGCAATACCACGCACCAGCTTATCGATGCGCGCATTGTCGGGCACAAGCCTGCAAACCTTGGCTGGGCCTCTGCGGCAGCACTGCCGCTGACGGCGCTCACCGCGTGGGAAGGCCTGTTTGAACGGCTGAAGATTCAGGATGCCGACGCAGATAAAACGCTGCTGATAATTGGCGGCGCGGGTGGAGTCGGATCGCTGGCGATCCCGTTTGCGAAGCACAACAGCAAGGTGAAGATCGTCGCAACCGCCTCACGAGAAGATTCCGCCCGATGGTGTCGCGATCGCGGGGCTGACGTTGTCGTAGATTACCGCGACCTGAAGGGTGAACTGGCGAAACAGGGGCTCACCTTTGTGGATTACATTTTTATCCTCAACGACACCGACGGGCACTGGGATGCGGTCAGCGATCTGATTGCCCCTCAGGGACACATTTGTTCCATCGTTGAAAATGCGCATCCGCTAAACCAGGACAAGCTGAAGTCCAAATCTGCCGCCCTGCACTGGGAATTTATGTACACCCGCAGCATGTACCAGACCGCGGATATGGCGCGCCAGGGCGAGATTTTAAATGAGGTGGCGAAGCTGGTGGATAACGGCGTGGTGGAAAGCTCGCTCAGCGAAACGCTGCACGGGCTGAGCGTGGAAAGCATTACCGAAGCGCACCGCATGGTGCTGGAGGGGCATATGCGTGGGAAAGTGGTGGTTGAGTTCTGAGTGGTTTGTTCCCCCTCACCCTGCCCTCTCCCCAGGGGGGAGAGGGTAAAGACAGCTCCGTGCGATCCCCTCTCCCCTTTGGGGAGAGGGTTAGGGTGAGGGGTAAGTTTTTTACCCCTGCTCACCCATCATCTCTTTCACCAGCTCGACGCAGCGCAGGAAACGGGTGTCGTAATCCGACTCTTCCACATGCACAAACTCAACGTTGTTCTCGTTAAGCATCTCCACCAGCATGGTCTGGAACTCACGCCTGTCTACCGAGCTGCCCAGGCTGCGCATGCCGTCGGCTACCCATGGGGTGTTGTTTTCCAGCAGGATAACCAGATCAAAGCGGTATTCATCAATCAGCGCCTGCACAAACGGGTGCTCACGTCCTTCGTACTTTTTACAGAACGCCTGCGTGGTGACGAAATCGGTATCAATAAAGGCGACTTTATTGGCGTATTTCACCGCGAAATCAATGTATTGGGCATGACCGAGCGCGATTTTATCGTAGTCGGAATACTGTAATGCCATCTCGTCACCACCGAGGTGTGAGAAGACGTAATCGCGGCCATACTCCCACGCACTGGTGGTATTGAAGATATTCGCCAGCTTATTCACCAGCGTCGATTTCCCGCTGGACTCGCCGCCGAGGATCGCCACCGTACGCACGAAGAATGGCTTCACCTCGGTCGGAATGTAGTCCCAGTAGCGGAACGGGTTCTCGCGGATCTGCGCCCCGCTGATGTTCATAAAGGTGCGTTTAGGATCGATCAGCACGGTTTCGATGCCCAGATGCTCACGGAACTGCGGCGCGTCGGACTCTTCAGAGGTGTAGATCCAGTTAGGTGCAATGCCCTTCTCTTCCATAAACGCTTTGATGCCGTTGCTCCACACGTCCCAGCCGTGCGGGTACGGCTCCATGCCCTCTTCGTTAAAGGCATGAATACGAATATTTTTCTGATACTTAAATGTCTGAAGTAGCCAGCGCAGGCGGTCCGGCACGGTGGGCTGCTGCGACATGGCGCTGTCTTCAAACAGCTGGCGATCGCGGGTTTCATCATAACCCATGATGATATGCAGCTCGTCGACCTGACTACAGGCGCGCTGGATCAGATAGATGTGGCCGGTATGCAGCGGGTAGAACTTACCGAACACCACGCCAATGTTCTTTTGCATCCGCGGAAATTCAAGCCCCAGAAAACGGTGCAGCGCTTCCAGCTTCTGCGCGCTGGGGCTTTTGATTTTGGCGTTCAGCAGTTGGCTCAGGTAGCCCTTGGTCATGCCGCTGGCGTCCGCTACCTGCTGTAACGTGCAGCCCTTCTGGCGGATAGCGGTCTTGATGTAGTCAAATGATGACATAAATTACGGTGCCTCCTGCAAAATCGAATACGTAATTATAAGTCGTCAAAGACATTTAACGCATCTGCGAGTTTTTTAACGCCAAAAACCTTCATCCCTTCCGGAATTTTTTTCGGCACGTTGGCGGCCGGAACAATCGCGCGGCGGAAGCCATGTTTTGCCGCTTCGGAGATACGCTCCTGACCGCTCGGCACCGGGCGAATTTCGCCCGCCAGCCCTACTTCGCCAAATACCACCAGATCCTGCGGCAACGGTCTGTCGCGCAGGCTGGAGACCATCGCCAGCAACAGCGCCAGATCCGCGCTGGTTTCCGTAACCTTCACCCCACCAACCACGTTGACGAACACGTCCTGATCCGCCATTTGCAGGCCGCCGTGACGGTGCAACACCGCCAGCAGGATCGCCAGGCGGTTCTGTTCCAGACCGACCGCCACGCGCCGCGGATTACCCATCATCGAGTGATCCACCAGCGCCTGAATTTCAACCAGCAGCGGACGCGTCCCCTCCCACAGCACCATCACCGAACTACCTGACGTAATCTCGTCGCCACGGCTCAGGAAGATGGCCGACGGGTTGCTGACTTCGCGCAGCCCCTGCTCGGTCATGGCAAACACGCCCAGTTCATTCACCGCGCCGAAGCGGTTTTTATGGCTGCGCAGGGTACGAAAACGGGAATCCGCATCGCCGTCGAGCATCACCGAGCAGTCGATACAGTGCTCAAGCACTTTCGGGCCGGCCAGCGAGCCGTCTTTGGTGACGTGGCCCACCATCACTATCGCTACGCCGCGCGTTTTGGCAAAGCGCGTTAAGTACGCAGCCGTTTCACGCACCTGCGCCACGCTCCCCGGTGACGACTGAATGTCCGCCATGTGCATCACCTGGATGGAGTCGATCACCATCAGTTTCGGCTGCTCTTCTTCGGCAATCATGCAGATCTGCTCGATGCTGGTTTCCGAGAGCATATTCAGATTGCCGGTCGGCAGACCGAGGCGGTGCGCGCGCATCGCCACCTGCTGGAGTGACTCTTCGCCCGTGACGTACAGGGTTTTCATCTGTTCGGCGAGCTTGCAGAGCGTTTGCAGCAGCAGGGTCGATTTACCCGCGCCCGGGTTACCGCCGATCAGAATAGCGCTGCCCGGCACTACGCCACCGCCGAGCACGCGGTCAAATTCTTTGAATCCGGTTGAGAAGCGCGGCAGCGCCTCAAGGCTGATATCCGAAAGTTTTTGTACCTTCGACACGCCTGCATTGCCCGCATAGCCGCTCAGCCGTTCATTGCGGGCCACGCTCGGCGAAGCCGCCACACCACGCACTTCGGTGATGGTGTTCCAGGCATGACAGGCGCTGCATTGCCCCTGCCAGCGCGGATAATCCGCACCACATTCATTACAGACAAATGCGCGTTTTGGAGCTTTCGCCACGGTTTACCTCGTTATTTCTGATTAAGGCTGCCGGAGAGAATGCAGAACACCCCCATCAGGTCAGCGTGACGGATAGTGACTTCCGTCTTTTCATTCACTTTTGGTTTGGCATGGTAGGCAATGCCAAGGCCAGCCACTTTGATCATTGGCAGATCGTTCGCGCCGTCGCCAATGCCGACGGTCTGCTCGACCGGAATCTCATACTTTTCCGCCAGGCGCGTCAGGGTATTGGCTTTGTACTGGGCATCCACGATATCGCCGATCACCTGGCCGGTCAGCTTGCCGTCCATGATTTCCAGCTCGTTAGCGACCACCGTGGTCAGATGCAGTTTCTCGCGTAGATAATCCGCAAAGAAGGTAAAGCCACCGGAGGCGATCGCCACTTTCCAGCCGAGGGACTGGAGCTTCAGCACCAGCTGCGTCAGCCCCGGCATCAGCGGCAGCACGTCGCGCACCTGGCGCAGGATGTTAGCATCGGCCCCCTTCAGGGTCGCCACGCGCTGGCGCAGGCTGGCGGTGAAGTCCAGCTCGCCGCGCATCGCACGCTCGGTGACTTCCGCCACCAGCTCGCCGCTGCCTGCCAGTTTAGCAATCTCGTCAATACATTCGATCTGAATAGCGGTGGAGTCCATGTCCATCACCAGCAGACCCGGCGTTTTCAGGTGCGGAATTTTGCCGAGAGGCGCTACGTCAAGCCCGGCGTCATGCGCCAGACGCGTGGCGCGCTGCGTCAGGGAACCCGCGAGGCGAATGACCTGGTAATCTTCCACGCACCAGGCGGCAACAATGACCATCGCCGCGCCCAGTTTGGTTTGATACTGGGTCAGGCGTTGCTTATCCAGACCGCGTCCATAGAGGAGCCAGCCGCTACGGCCAGCGTGGTAATCCAGAGGCATCACCTCATCGCCACTTAACGAGAGCGGCAATCCTGGCCATAAAGAGACATCCGTTGGCAGGTCGCACCAGGTAATGTTCGGCATTGAAGCTCCTGTAATTTCGTTCGCGCCGGAAGGTTCCAGAGGGAAAATAACGCATGAGGCTACCCTGTAACCATCACTTCTGGCAACATTAAGCCGTAAATTTTAAGCAGGTGGAATATGGCTCGCGCAAAACTGAAATTCCGGCTTCATCGCGCCGTGATTGTCCTGATCTGTCTCGCACTATTAGTGGCGCTTATGCAGGGGGCATCCTGGTTTAGCCAGAATCACCAACGACAGCGTAACCCGCAGTTTGAAGAACTGGCCCGTACGCTGGCGCGCCAGGTGACGCTCAACGTTGCGCCGTCTATGCGCACCGAAACGCCGGATGACAAGCGGATAGCCCAGGTATTGCGCCAGCTTACGGAAAACAGCCGCATTCTGGATGCGGGCGTGTACGATGAACAGGGCGACCTGATTGCCCGCGCGGGTGAGCATGTCGACGTGCGCGACAGGCTGGCGCTGGACGGCAAAAAAGCTGGCGGTTATTTCAATCAACAAATCGTTGAACCCATTCAGGGCAAGAATGGCCCACTCGGCTATTTACGTCTGACACTCGACACCCACACCCTGCCAACCGAAGCCAAACAGGTGGATAACACCACCAATATTTTGCGCCTGATGCTGCTGCTCTCGCTGGCGATTGGCGTGGTACTGGCGCGCACGCTGCTGCAAGGCAAGCGCACCCGCTGGCAGCAGTCGCCGTTCCTGTTAACCGCCAGCAAGTCAGTTCCCGAAGAGGAAGAGAGCGAGAAGAAAGAATAGTGATAAAGTAGGCGGATGATTCGGAAAAGGAACTCTGCCATGTCGACGTTACGCCTGCTTATCTCTGACTCTTACGATCCCTGGTTTAATCTCGCGGTGGAAGAGTGCATCTTCCGCCAGATGCCCGCCACCCAGCGCGTCCTGTTTCTCTGGCGCAACGCTGATACGGTCGTTATTGGCCGCGCGCAAAATCCGTGGAAAGAGTGTAACACCCGCCGTATGGAAGAGGACAACGTCCGCCTGGCGCGCCGCAGCAGCGGCGGCGGTGCGGTGTTCCACGATCTCGGCAACACCTGCTTTACCTTTATGGCGGGCAAGCCGGAATACGACAAAACCATCTCGACCTCCATTGTGCTCAACGCGCTCAATTCGCTCGGCGTGACGGCTGAAGCCTCGGGTCGTAACGATCTGGTAGTGAAAACACCTGAAGGCGACCGGAAAGTGTCAGGCTCAGCCTACCGCGAAACGATGGATCGCGGATTCCACCACGGCACATTATTGCTGAATGCCGATCTGAGCCGTCTGGCAAACTATCTGAACCCGGACAAGAAAAAGCTCCAGGCGAAAGGCATTACCTCCGTGCGTGGTCGCGTGGCGAATCTGGTGGATCTGCTGCCGGGGATTACTCATGAGCAGATTTGCGACGCGATCCGTGAAGCCTTCTTCGAACATTACGGTGAGCGGGTAGAAGCTGAAGTGATCTCCCCTGACAAAACACCGGACCTGCCCAACTTCGCGGAAACCTTTGCGCGCCAGAGCTGCTGGGAGTGGAACTTCGGTCAGGCACCGGCGTTTTCACACCTGCTGGATGAGCGATTTACATGGGGCGGCGTTGAGCTGCACTTTGACGTGGAGAAGGGCCATATTACCCGCACGCAGGTCTTTACGGATAGTCTCAATCCTGCACCGCTGGAGGCGCTGGCCGCACGTTTACAGGGCTGTCTGTATCGGGCGGATATGCTGCAGCAGGAGTGTGATGCATTAATTGGGGATTTTCCGGAGCAGGAAAAAGAGCTGCGGGATGTATCGGCGTGGATTGCTCAGGCCGTGCGCTAAGTGCAAACTGGTGCCCTCACCCCAACCCTCTCCCACAGGGAGAGGGAGGGAAGAGACAGAATTACTCTTTATCGCCCAGCAGAACGGATTCCAGCGCGATTTTGATCATGTCGTTGAAGGTGGTCTGACGCTCGGCAGCGGTGGTCTGCTCGTGAGTACGGATATGGTCAGACACGGTGCAGATGGTCAGCGCTTTCGCACCGAATTCAGCCGCCACGCCGTAAATACCGGCCGCTTCCATTTCTACGCCCAGAATGCCGTATTTTTCCATCACGTCGAACATATCGCCTTCTGGCGAGTAGAACAGATCGGCAGAGAACAGGTTGCCCACGCGCGCGTCAACGCCCAGCGCTTTTGCTGCGTCAACCGCGTTACGCACCATGTCAAAATCAGCGATGGCCGCAAAGTCATGATCTTTAAAGCGAATGCGGTTGACTTTAGAGTCGGTGCACGCGCCCATGCCGATCACCACGTCACGCAGCTTAACGTCCATGCGCACCGCGCCGCAGGAGCCGACACGGATGATTTTCTTCACACCGAAATCGGTGATCAGCTCTTTGGTGTAGATGGAGCAGGATGGGATACCCATGCCGTGACCCATCACGGAGATTTTGCGGCCTTTATAGGTACCGGTGAAGCCCAGCATGCCACGCACGTTGTTCACTTCACGCACGTCTTCCAGGAAGGTTTCTGCAATGTGTTTCGCGCGCAGCGGGTCGCCCGGCATCAATACGACGTCAGCGAAATCACCCATTTCTGCATTAATGTGAGGAGTTGCCATCTTCAGTTCCTTTTACATTGTTGTTTTTGCCGGGTGGCGGCTGCGCCTTACCCGGCCTACATTCTGTTCTCCCTCTCCCTGTGGGAGAGGGTCGGGGTGAGGGCATCAGACCTCACCCAATCCGTTTAGAACATAGCCTTGCCATATTCCATGTCAGACGTACCAAAGTATTTCGCAATCGTCTGGCCGATGTCCGCGAAGGTTTCACGGTGACCCAGCGAGCCCGGTTTGACTTTCGGGCCGTACACCAGCACCGGAATGTGCTCACGGGTGTGGTCGGTACCGGTCCAGGTCGGGTCACAGCCATGGTCAGCGGTCAGGATCAGAATGTCATCTTCCCCCACCAGCTCCATCAGCTCTGGCAGACGGCGGTCAAACAGCTCCAGACCCGCGGCATAACCGGCAACGTCGCGACGGTGACCCCAGGAGGAGTCGAAGTCCACGAAGTTGGTGAAGACAATGGTCTTGTCGCCCGCTTCTTTCATCTCTTTGATGGTGGCGTCGAACAGCGCATCCAGACCGGTCGCTTTGACCTTTTTGGTGATGCCGCAGTTAGCGTAGATGTCCGCGATTTTACCTACGGAAACGACCTGGCCGTCTTTCTCGTCGACGAGTTTTTGCAGCACGGTCGGCGCCGGTGGCTCCACGGCCAGATCGTGACGGTTGCCGGTACGCTGGAAGTTACCCGCTTTGTCGCCGATAAACGGACGCGCGATAACACGGCCAATGTTGTAGCCGCCTTCGGTCAGCTCTTCACGGGCGATCTCGCACAGCTCGTACAGTTTATCCAGGCCAAACGTCTCTTCGTGGCAGGCGATCTGGAATACAGAGTCAGCAGAGGTATAGAAAATCGGTTTGCCGGTTTTCATGTGCTCTTCGCCGAGCTGATCCAGAATCACGGTACCGGAAGAGTGGCAGTTGCCGAGGTAGCCCGGCAGGTTGGCGCGCTTCACCAGCTTATCGAGCAGCTCCTGCGGGAAGCTGTTCTCGTGATCGGAGAAGTAACCCCAGTCAAACAGCACCGGCACGCCAGCGATTTCCCAGTGACCGGACGGCGTATCTTTACCGGAAGAGAGCTCGTGCGCCCACGCGTAGGCGCCCACCACTTCCGCGTTTCCGTCCATACCGGCTGCGATTTTACCGGTAGAACCTTCATGCGCTTTTACCAGCCCGAGGCGGGTCAGGTTTGGCAGGTTCAGAGGGCCTTTACGACCGTTGTCCGCTTCGCCTTTTGCACAGGCTTCCGCGATGTGACCCAGGGTATCGGAACCCACGTCACCAAAACGTTCTGCATCTTCGGTTGCGCCGATGCCGAATGAGTCCAGCACCATAATTAATGCACGTTTCATAATTGTTCTCCGTACTTAGTGCTTCATAAAAATGCGATCAGATCAGTATACCGCTATTCAGTGATACGACGATAGACCGTCGGTGTGGTTTCCGGTGCTTTATCGTCAAGAGTTATTGCCGCCTTCACCGCTTTCGCCGCGTCCTGCCAGCTGGCTTCGTCTTTCGCGTGGATCACCGCCAGCGGACGTTGGCCGTCAACGCTGTCGCCCAGACGGGCCATATCGGTAAAGCCGACGCTGTAATCAATGGTGTCCGATGCCTGACGACGACCGCCGCCCATAGACACGACCGCCATGCCGAGCGCGCGGGTATCCATAGCCGAGACAAAGCCTTCACTGTCCGCATAGACCGCTTTGCTGAGCATCGCGGTGGGCAGGTATTTCGCGTATTTTTCCACGAAGTCGGTCGGGCCTTTCTGCGCCGCCACCATCCGACCAAAGATCTCCGCCGCTTTGCCGTTGTCCAGCACCGCCTGAAGCTTCGCGCGGGCTTCCGCGTCGTCTTTGGCCAGCTTGCCGGAGATGAGCATCTCAACGCACAACGCCATGGTGACATCGAACAGGCGCGGGTTACGGTATTCGCCTTTGAGGAACTGCACGGCCTCGCGGACTTCAACAGCGTTACCGGCGCTGGACGCCAGCACCTGGTTCATGTCCGTCAGCAGTGCGGTGGTGCGCACGCCCGCGCCGTTGGAAACGCCAACGATCGCTTCAGCCAGCGCCTCAGAGAGTTCATAGGTCGGCATAAACGCGCCGCTGCCCACTTTCACATCCATCACCAGCGCGTCCAGCCCTTCCGCCAGCTTTTTGGCGAGGATAGAGGCGGTGATCAGCGGGATGGAGTCTACGGTCGCGGTAATGTCACGCGTCGCGTAGAAACGCTTGTCTGCTGGCGCAAGAGAGCTGGTCTGGCCGATAATCGCCACGCCAACGTCTTTAATAATGTCGCGGAAGCGGTTGTCATCCGGGAAGATATCGAAGCCCGGAATGGCTTCCAGTTTGTCGAGCGTACCGCCGGTATGACCCAGGCCGCGCCCGGAAATCATCGGGATGTAACCGCCGCAGGCTGCCACCATCGGGCCAAGCATCAGGGAGGTCACGTCGCCCACGCCGCCGGTGGAGTGTTTGTCCACAATCGGGCCGTTGAGGTTGAGGCTTTTCCAGTCCAGAACGGTTCCTGAATCTCGCATCGCCATGGTCAGGGACACGCGCTCAGGCATCGACATATCGTGGAAGAAAATGGTCATCGCCAGAGCCGCAATCTGCCCTTCAGAGATGGTGTTATCACGAATGCCGTTGATAAAGAAGCGGATCTCTTCGTCGCTTAATGCATGACCATCACGTTTTTTACGAATAATTTCTTGTGCGAGAAACACGGTAACCTCCATGCGGAATCGGGTGAATGGCGGCGGGTATGTTGACCCGCCCTACGATCCTGTAGGCCGGGTTAGCGTAGCGCCACCCGGCAATTCAAACTTAGTAGCTGCTAGCGCTCTTACCGTCACCGTGACCCAGCGCTTTCAGCAGGCTGGCCAGCAGGCTGGACGCGCCGAAGCGGTAGTGGCGGGAGTCCGCCCAGTCGGCGCCGAACAGCTCGTCGGCAATCGCCAGGAACTGCTGCGCGTCTTCTGCGGTACGCACGCCGCCTGCCGGTTTGAAGCCAACGGTTTTGGACACGCCCATATCACGGATAACTTCCATCATGATGCGCGCGCTTTCCGGAGTCGCGTTGACCGGCACTTTACCGGTAGAGGTTTTAATGAAATCCGCGCCCGCTTTGATAGAGATTTCAGACGCTTTACGAATCAGCGCCTCTTCTTTCAGCTCGCCGGTTTCGATGATCACTTTAAGCAGCACGTTTGCCGCCGCACATGCGTCTTTACAGGCTTTCACCAGGTCAAAACCGACCTGCTCGTTGCCGGCGATCAGCGCGCGGTACGGGAAAACCACGTCAACTTCGTCTGCGCCGTACGCAATCGCCGCGCGGGTTTCCGCCAGCGCGATCTCGATGTCGTCATTACCGTGCGGGAAGTTAGTCACGGTCGCAATGCGCACGTCCGGCGTGCCCTGTTCTTTCAGCGTTTTGCGGGCAATCGGGATAAAGCGCGGGTAGATACAGACGGCGGCGGTATTACCCACTGGCGTTTTTGCCTGATGGCACAGGGCGATGACTTTTTCATTGGTGTCGTCATCATTCAGGGTGGTCAGGTCCATCAGTTTCAACGCGCGCAGGCTGCTTGCAGTTAAATCGGTCATAACATTCTCCAACGGCAGTGCCGTATAAATTTTACCTTGCGGGTCTGTGAGTATTCTAACATTCACCCGCATCCACACTTCGACATTCATCACAGTTAATGAAAACTGTGTGCAAATTTGCATTACTGTAATGAGATCTTCTTCAAACTTTCATGCGTCAACCGCCGACAAAAGCAGCGATACCCCCTGTCGGATCAAAAGCCCCGGCAGGCTGGCTTCTTACAATTCGTTCACCATCCGCAGAACCCTCAAGGAAGTTGAACATGCCCGACGCCCTGCAACAACGATGCCTGCACATTGTGACCAGCCCGGTGTTAACCCCGGAACAAAAACGTCATTTTCTGGCGCTGGAAGCGGAGAACAATCTGCTCTATCCCGCTCTGCCAGAGGCGGCCCGCGCCGCGCTGGACGAGGGATACATCTGCGACATGTTCGAAGGTCATGCGCCTTACAAACCGCGCTACGTGCTGCCGGACTACGCTAAATTTCTGGCTAACGGCTCAGAATGGCTGGAGCTGGAAGGGGCGAAAGATCTGGATGATGCCCTGTCACTGCTCACTATCCTTTATCACCATGTTCCGTCCGTCACATCGATGCCAGTCTATCTGGGTCAGCTCGATGAGATACTCAACCCATATGTTAAAATTCTAACACAGGATGAAATCGATAGCCGAATAAAACGTTTCTGGCGTTACCTGGACAGAACCCTGCCCGATGCCTTTATGCATGCCAATATCGGCCCGGCGGATACGCCCGTCACGCGTGCCATTTTGCGAGCGGACGCAGAGCTGAAGCAGGTCGCGCCGAACCTGACCTTTATTTACGACCCGGACGTCACCCCTGACGATCTGCTGCTGAGCGTGGCGAAAAACATTTGTGAGTGCAGTAAGCCGCATATTTCCAATGGCCCGGTGAATGATAAAATTTTCACAAAAGGTCGTTATGGCGTGGTGAGCTGTTACAACTCCCTGCCGCTGGCGGGCGGCGGCAGCACGCTGGTGCGCCTTAACCTGAAAGCGATTGCGGAGCACAGCCGCTCACCGGAAGACTTTTTCACCCGTACCCTTCCCCACTACTGCCAGCAACAAATCGCGATCATTAATGCGCGCTGCGATTTTTTATATGAACAATCCGGCTTCTTTGAGAATAGCTTCCTGGTGAAAGAGGGGCTGATTGATGCCGATCGTTTTGTACCGATGTTTGGCATGTACGGTCTGGCCGAAGCGGTAAACGTGCTGTGCGAGAAAGCAGGCATTACGGGACGGTACGGTAAAAACGAGCAGGCCAATGCGCTGGGTTACCGCATCAGTGAACAGCTGGCGGCGTTCGTTGAAAACACGCCGGTGAAACACGGCTGGCAGCACCGCGCGATGCTGCACGCGCAGTCAGGGATCAGTTCTGATTCAGGCACCACGCCGGGGGCGCGTCTGCCGTACGGTGACGAGCCAGATCTCATCAGCCACCTGCTGGCCGTAGCCCCGCACCATAAACACTATCATTCGGGGATCAGCGATATTCTCACCCTGGATGAGACGGTTAAACGCAATCCTCAGGCGGTGGTGCAGCTGTGCCTGGGAGCGTTCAACGCCGGTATGCGTGAGTTCACCGCGAATGTGGCCGGAAACGACCTGGTGCGCGTCACCGGGTATATGGTGCGGCTCTCCGACCTGGAGAAATATCGGGAGGCCGGCTCGCGCACCAACACCACCTGGCTCGGCGAGGAGGCCGCGCGCAATACCCGTATTCTGGAACGTCAGCCACGCGTGATAAGCCATGAACAGCAGATGCGCTTTAGTTAGTCAGGTTATTCCCTTCTCCTGCGTGGACGGGCCGGGCAGCCGCCTGGCGCTGTTCCTCCAGGGCTGTAACCTGCGCTGCAAAACCTGCCACAACCCGTGGACCATCGGGCGCTGCAACGACTGCGGCGACTGTGTTCCCCACTGTCCTCATGATGCGCTGACGATTCAGGCCGGGCGCGTCTGGTGGCAGGAGAGTCACTGTCAGCAGTGCGATACCTGCCTGCACCTGTGTCAGCAGCAGGCGACGCCGATGGCGCAGCGATACAGCGTCGAGGAGATCCTCTCACGGATCCGCACGTCCGCGCCGTTTATTGAGGGCGTGACCGTCAGCGGGGGTGAGGCCACCACGCAGCTGCCGTTTGTGGTTGCGCTGTTCACCGCGATCAAAGCCGATCCGTCCCTGCGCCATCTGACGTGCCTGGTGGACAGCAACGGCCTGTTAAGCGAAACCGGCTGGCAAAAGCTGTTACCGGTGTTTGACGGCGCGATGGTGGATCTGAAAGCCTGGGGCAATGAACATCACCGTTTTCTGACCGGGCGCGAAAACACGCTGATCAAGCAGAGCATCCGCTGGCTGGCCGATCGTCATCGCCTGACGGAGCTGCGCCTGCTGGTGATCCCCGATCGGTGTGATTATCTGCAACATCTGTCATCGCTGACCGCTTTTATCCACGCGTTGGGGAACGTTCCGGTGCGGATCAACGCGTTTCATGCCCATGGGGTTTACGGGGAGGCGGCGCGATGGCGGAGCGCCACGCCGGAGGACATCGAGCCGCTGGCGCAGGCCCTGGAACGACAGCAGATCACGGTGATCCGCCCGGCCCTTTATCTATAGCGTGATGCCGAAGACCGCGCGGGTATTTTCCAGCAGCGCGCTGGCAATCACATCTTCAGGCTCCTGACGCAGCTCGCACAACACATCAAAAACGCGCGCCGCCTGCTCCGGACGGTTGGGCTGGCCCAGAAAACCATTCAGCGGCATGTCAGGGGCATCCGTTTCCAGCAGGAGCGAAGACAGGGGGAGCTGCGCCATCACATCCCGGGTTTTGCTGGCACGCGGATAGGTGATAGTGCCACCGACACCAATTTTATAGCCCAGCTCGATAAAACGCTGCGCCTGCTGAAGGCTTCCAGCGAAACCATGGACCACGCCCCTGCGCGGCACGTCGATGCGCTTCAGGTGCATCGCCAGTTTGTCATGGGTGCGCCTGGAGTGGAGGATCACCGGCAGATCGTGGCGCTTTGCCAGCCGGAGCTGCGCATCCAGGATCGTCTGCTGGCGTTCAAACTGCGGATCTTCACGATAGAGATCGAGGCCGATCTCACCGATGGCAACCAGCTTCGTATCCGCGTTTTGCAGCGTGGCATCCAGCCTGTCGAGATGGTCATCAAGATGGTGCTCAATCACGATCGGATGCAGACCCAGCGCGGCATACAGCGCATCGTGACCCTGGGCAAGCGCCAGGACTTTCTCGAATCTCGCCGCTTCAATAGCGGGCACAATAATGGCTCTCACACCGGCCTCAGCCGCACGCGCAATACTTGATGTTTCCACCCCGCTAAACGGCGGGAAATCAAAGTGGCAATGGGTATCGATAAAAGAGTGCGTCACGCCAGGTCCTCGTTATCGAGTATGCCGTCGTTGGCCTGCGGCGCGTCCACCAGCGGCATCGCCACCGCGTCATTGGCCACACTAGCGGGTGGCAATATGATGCTTTTATGCCTATGAAGAGGCGGTTGCTCGGCCAGCATTTTCCCGACGGTCGCCAGGAAGTAACGCCCGCATAGCCGCCCCGTTTTGTAATCCATACGCAACGCAGGCAGCCGACTGCCCAGCGCCATGCTCAGCAGCGGCTTCGGCGGGTAAATTTCAAAGATGCGCAGCTTGCCCGGTGGTTTTTCAATAAAACGCTGCATCGCGCCGTAGGTGGTTTCATGCTGCTTCGCGATATTCACCAGCGGTTGCAGGCTGCTGTCGCCCAGCCAGCGTTCCATCCGCTTAAACCACTGTGGGGTGTAATACATCTGAGAAGGCACCGTGCGGATCACCACAATGGTTTTCGCCCCGCGCCGTGCGGCCTCCTGTACCGGCACCGCGTCGCTGATACCGCCGTCAAGATAGTTTATCCCCTCCAGCAGCGCGCCGGTACGGTAGAAACCCGGGATCGCGCTGGAAGCGCGAATGATATCCAGCCAGTTCTCTTTCTGCGGCGAAAAGTAACCCGGTGAATAGTCATCGCCACGGCTGGCGCACATCCAGAACGCTTTGCCGGTATCGAACAGTCGTGACGCGGTATCCATGGCCAGCGGCATCTGGCTGGAGGTGGCATCCAGTAACCAGTCGAGATCGATCAGGTTCCCGCCGCGCACGAAGCGTACCGGATTGAAGAATTCTTTGGAGGTGGTGTAGCGCATAATCACTTTGCGCGCATAGCCGGGCTGGTTGCAGACATAGGCGGAGAGGTTCTGCGCCCCGGCAGAGGTACCGAAGTAGAGATCGAACGGGTTGAATTGCGCGCGCATAAATTCGTCGAGCACGCCGGCGGTAAAAATACCGCGCTGCCCGCCCCCTTCACAGACCAGCGCAAGCTGGCCTGCATGAAACGGTTTTAACGTCAGCGGCGCAATATTGCCGAGCGTCACGGGAATTCGTTGCCCCACCTCTGCCTTCCTGTTTTCATTATTTTGATGAGACACAGTAACGCACATTCCCGATGGTTCTCAAACGAGAAAAAGCCAGTCACGAGGACTGGCTTGAGTTTGTTTAATAACTATTGCGTTTGCTACGGGCGACGTCGACCCGTAAACAGGCTGACCAGGAACAGAATAATACCGACGACGAAAACAATTTTCGCTGCCCATGCCGCGGTACCCGCCAGTCCACCAAAGCCCAATGCGGCGGCAATTAACGCGATAACCAGAAATATAATTCCCCAACGAAACATAAGCCTCTCCTTTACCATAGTTAATGTCGGCCGCTAAACGTGAGCGCTCAGGTCACTCACCGGCTTTTCCAGAGTCGTTTTTATTTCGCCCGCGGTTTTCAGCCAGACGGGCGAGTGGTACTGCTTTACTTCGTTTTCAGATCGTTTTTGACGCTTTTCACACCATCAATAGCTTTCGCAATTGACTCGGCACGATCGCTTTGTGCCTGGTTCTCAACCGTACCGGACAGCTGGACCACACCATCAGTGGTTTCAACTTTCACCATACGGGATGGCACGATGTCGTCAGCTAACAGTTTAGCTTTGATTTCGCTGGTAGTTGCTGCATCTCCGGCATAGCCCTTCACCGACGATTCTTTGCTGTCACGTACGTGCAGTTTGTCGCTTACAGAGCTTACGCCCTCAACGCCTTTCGCTACTTTAACGGCCTCTTCAGCCTGAGTCTGGCTTTCAACGAAACCGCTCAGAGTGACAACCTTGTTGTCGGTTTTAACAGAAATATCGGTGCTCTTAATGGATTCATGATCCACCAGTGCGGCTTTCACTTTTGCTGTGATAGAGCTGTCATCCATGAAATTACCGACTTTATTCATAGAGCTATCGATTTTTTCCCCTGCGGTATTAGCGGTATTTTGCGCTTTATCCATGGTGCTGGATTCCGCCAGAGCAGAACCGCTTACCAGGACACTACCCAACGTTACAGCCAGCAGAGTTTTAGAAATCTTCAGTCTTGTCATATTCATCGATTTATTCCTGTGTTTTGCCCGTTATTTGGGCGACATACTTCCCTAAATCTTGGTTTTATATATTGCGAATTAACACACGGGCGAAATGGAGAACCAGTGGACATGCATTGAACAGTTAATTCATCCACGCCCGGTGCTAAACACTGAGTTAAATATAGATCACAATCAGAGGGGTGCATTCAGAATTGGGGAAAAAACGAACGAATAGCGAAAAATTACGTTGAATTAAGAACATTCCGCAAGGGTTTAATAACACTGGAATTAAAGAAGAGCACGGCGGCTGCCGTGCTCTGTGAGGGAATTAATGCTCGCGCGTTTTGCGGAACTGAACGTCGGGATAACGTTCCTGCGTCAGGTTCAGGTTAACCATAGTCGGGGCGATATAGGTCAGATTATCGCCACCGTCCAGCGCCAGCTGAACTTCGTTCTTACGCTTAAACTCTTCGAATTTCTTCACGTCTGAACATTCAACCCAGCGCGCGGTCGCCACGTTCACCGATTCGTAAATCGCTTCCACGTTGTACTCGCTCTTAAGACGGGCAACTACCACGTCAAACTGGAGCACACCCACCGCGCCCACGATCAGATCGTTGTTGGCGATAGGGCGGAACACCTGTACAGCCCCCTCTTCCGAAAGCTGGACCAGGCCTTTCAGCAGCTGCTTCTGCTTAAGCGGATCGCGCAGGCGAATGCGGCGGAACAGTTCCGGCGCGAAGTTCGGGATACCGGTGAACTTCATCATTTCGCCCTGCGTGAAGGTATCGCCGATCTGAATGGTACCGTGGTTGTGTAAACCAATGATGTCACCCGGATAGGCTTCTTCCACGTGCGAACGGTCGCCCGCCATGAAGGTCAGCGCGTCGGAGATCACTACGTCTTTACCAATACGCACCTGACGCAGCTTCATGCCCTTTTCGTACTTACCGGAAACCACGCGCATAAAGGCGACGCGGTCGCGGTGTTTCGGGTCCATGTTGGCCTGAATTTTAAAGACGAAGCCGGAGAACTTCTCTTCCTTCGCTTCTACTTCGCGGGTGTCGGTTTTACGCGGCATCGGCTGCGGGGCCCACTCAACCAGACCGTCGAGCATATGGTCAACGCCGAAGTTGCCGAGTGCAGTACCGAAGAAGACCGGGGTAATGTCACCGCTCAGGAACAGCTCTCTGTCGAACTCGTGAGAGGCGCCTTTGACCAGCTCAAGCTCATCGCGCAGTTGCGCGGCCAGCTCTTCACCGACAGCGGCGTCCAGCTCCGGGTTGTCCAGCCCTTTCACGATGCGGACTTCCTGAATGGTGTGGCCCTTACCGGTCTGATACAGGTAGGTTTCGTCTTTATAGAGGTGGTAAACCCCTTTGAACAGCTTGCCGCAGCCAATCGGCCAGGTGATTGGCGCGCAGGCGATTTTCAGCTCGTTTTCCACTTCATCCATCAGCTCCATCGGATCACGGATGTCACGGTCGAGTTTGTTCATAAAGGTGAGGATCGGCGTATCGCGCAGACGAGTGACTTCCATCAGCTTGCGGGTACGATCTTCAACACCTTTCGCGGCGTCGATCACCATCAGGCAGCAGTCCACCGCCGTCAGGGTACGGTAGGTATCTTCGGAGAAGTCTTCGTGCCCCGGGGTGTCCAGCAGGTTCACCAGGCAGTCATGATACGGGAACTGCATCACGGAGGTGGTAATCGAAATACCACGCTGCTTTTCCATCTCCATCCAGTCGGATTTAGCATGCTGGCTGGAGCCACGGCCTTTAACGGTACCCGCGGTCTGGATCGCCTGTCCGAACAGCAACACCTTCTCGGTGATGGTCGTTTTACCGGCATCCGGGTGCGAGATAATGGCAAAAGTGCGGCGTTTGGCCACCTCTTGCAGATAAGGAGACAACGTCATAATCAATTCTTCTTAGGTAAGCGCGGCAGCAGGCCGCGCATCATGGAATACGAAAAATGCGGCTATTTTACCCATCAACAGGGGGCAGGCAATCATTGTTTACACAGGAGCTGCTCCAGTTCGTTCAATGACGTAACGGTCCAGGTCGGCTCGATGCCTTCCGGCAGCGTGCGGCCATGCGTATTCAGCCAGACGGTCGACAGGCCCGATCTCATACCTCCCAGAATATCAGATTCTGCCGTATCCCCCACCATCAGCACGCGATCGCGGTCAGGATTGCCCGCTTGCGCCAGCGCATAATCGAAAATACGCGGATCCGGCTTCGGCACGCCTACCTCTTCGGAGATCACCAGCGCGTCGAAATGATCGCGCAAGCCAGTGCGTTCAAGGCGGATCTGCTGAAGCGCGGTAAAGCCGTTGGTGATGATCCCAAGCTTCACCTTCCCTTTCAGCGAATCCAGCAGAGAAACGGCGCCGGGCAGCGGCGCGCAGATATCCGCCATCGCATTCAGGAAGGCCTCGTTCAGCACCCCAGGACTGATGTTTAACCGTTCAGCCCAGACGTCAAAACGCTGATGCTGAAGCTGTAACGCGGTGATGGCTCCGTTCTGGTAATCCACCCACAGCGGCTTGTTCACCGCCTGATAGTCCTGAAAATCTTCCGCGGTGAACGTCACGCTATAGTCGAGAAACATCCGCTGTAGGCCGCCGAACGAGTCAAACGTAAACAGCGTTTCGTCGGCATCAAAGAAAATCCAGTCCCATTTCATCGTTACAACCTTATTTTCGTTATCCAATCGGCAGAGCCATGATAATGGCGTCTTCACGTCCCTCTGCGGTGGGGTAGTAGTTACGGCGGATAGTCGCCTCGTTGAAGCCTAAGCTTTCATAGAGCGCGATGGCGGCGACATTGGACGCGCGCACCTCCAGCCACAGGGTGAAAACGTCACGGGTTTCCAGCTCACGAATGAGGTGCTCAAGCAGATCCCTGCCCAGCCCGCGGCGCTGGTAAGCGGGATCGACCGCGATATTAAACAGCGTCGCCTCGTCCAGAACGACCTGCGTGATGGCGAACGCGGCCATCGCACCGTCAACGTCCAGGCGGAGATTTAAATAGCGTTCGCCCTGATTGCTGGCAAACGTCTTTTCGCTCCACGGAAAGGCATGGGCGCGTGTTTCAATCGCGAACGCGGTGGCCAGGTCAGCCGTCGTGAGGGAAGAAATCGTGTTCATATTCGCAAATTTGTTGCCATAGCGCGCTACGCGCTTTTGGGTTGGCTTTCAGTTCGTCCAGCGCTGGCGAGCTGATCTGGCTTCCTTCAAGAGGTAGCTCATCCACCGCCCCGATTCGCCAGCTGTTACAGCGGCTGTCAGGGGGAAGCATCGCGACGCTTTCGGGCGCCAGCTGTAATACCTGATCGTTTGTCACCTTCAGGGTGCGAAGGACATCCTCAATCAGGGGTTCGTTCAGGGCAGGCGGCGCTTCTGCCACCATCACCAGGCGGACATGCGCAGGGATGGAGATGGCTATTTCGCCCCGCAACGCCGTCGGGCGACGCAAAGCCCACTGGGTGATGCCCAGCTGCTGCAACTGCCAGTCTCGTCGGGATGTCATAGCTAAAACTCCTGTCTCTCAGGCGCGCAAATATAGCAAATGTGTCGAAACTGCGCCATCTACCTACTATAATCCCCGCCTGAGTTTATTGAGGAACAATTCATGTCTGCATTTACCCCGGCAAGTGAAGTCTTGCTGCGTCACAGTGATGATTTCGAAGAAAGCCGTATTCTGTTTGCCGGAGATATGCAGGATGACCTGCCCGCACGTTTCGACTGTGCTGAAAGCCGTGCCCACACCCAATACTACCACCACTGGCAGGTGCTGAGCCGCCAGATGGGCGAGCGCGCACGCTTTAGCCTGGTGGCGGAGCAGAGCGATATTGCTGACTGCGATACGCTCATTTACTACTGGCCGAAGAACAAACCGGAAGCCCAGTTCCAGCTGATGAACCTGCTTTCTCTGCTGCCGATCGGCTGCGATATTTTTGTCGTCGGTGAGAACCGCAGCGGGGTGCGAAGCGCAGAGCAGATGCTCGAAGGCTACGCGCCGTTGACGAAAATCGACAGCGCCCGACGCTGCGGCCTGTATCATGGCCGTCTGGAAAAACAGACCACTTTTGATGCCAACACCTTCTGGGACGAGTACCAGCTTGACGGACTGACCATTAAAACCCTGCCGGGTGTGTTTAGCCGTGACGCGCTTGATACGGGCAGCAAGCTGCTGCTGTCCACCCTGACGCCGCACACCAAGGGCAAGGTGCTGGATGTCGGCTGTGGCGCGGGCGTGCTGTCAACGGTTCTCGCCAGCCACTCACCAAAAGTGCGTTTAACCCTGTGTGACGTGAGCGCCCCGGCGGTAGAAGCCAGCCGCGCCACGCTTGCTGCGAACGGCATTGAAGGCGAAGTGATTGCCAGTAACGTCTTCTCCGACGTGACCGGTCGCTTTGACATGATCATCTCTAACCCGCCGTTCCACGACGGGATGGAGACCAGCCTTGAAGCGGCGCAAACGCTGATCCGTGGCGCAACCCGTCACCTTAACAGCGGCGGTGAGCTACGTATTGTGGCGAATGCCTTCCTGGCGTATCCGAAAGTGCTGGATGAAACCTTCGGCTTCCACGAAGTGATCGCCCAGACAGGCCGCTTTAAGGTGTATCGCACCGTGATGACGCGCCAGGCGAAAAAGTAATTCCCCTGCCCGGCGATGGCTGACGCTGCCATCGCCCATTTTTGCAGCAATCAAAACAACGTGCGCAATTTTCTGTTGACGTAAAGCTGAAAACATCTAGAATGCGCCTCCGTGGTTACGATACTTTTACAGTGTCGATGGTATGCGAAGGTGGCGGAATTGGTAGACGCGCTAGCTTCAGGTGTTAGTGTCCTTACGGACGTGGGGGTTCAAGTCCCCCCCCTCGCACCATAAATCACGTTGATATTGCTCGCACTGGGCGAAGGTGGCGGAATTGGTAGACGCGCTAGCTTCAGGTGTTAGTGTCCTTAGGATGTGGGGGTTCGAGTCCCCCCCCTCGCACCAACGAGGCGATATCAAACCAGTAAGATGACTGTGCGAAGGTGGCGGAATTGGTAGACGCGCTAGCTTCAGGTGTTAGTGTCCTTACGGACGTGGGGGTTCAAGTCCCCCCCCTCGCACCAATTATCTTACATCCCTTCAGCAGTACCTCTTTTTTTTCCCTTTTATTTCAAACTCATCAGAATCACCAGCAGTCCACTGATTAGCGCAACGCATGATGGCAACAGCACGTAATGCCGTAACTGTTTGTGCCAGATCATCGCGGATGTCACCAGCAAGCCCGAAACAATCATTGCTTTCCAGACATCAATGGGAAGATCGGCAAACATCAGCCCACCGATAATGGAACCAGGCAGCAATATTCCCCACCCACTTCCCAGCGCTTTGCTCAACATGGTTTCACCTCTCGCACTGATAATGATAACCAGTATCATATGATAGTAATTATCACTTGTCAGCATGCGACGTAAGAAATTGCGCCAGCAATTGCTTTCCCATAATGACAGAGAATGTGTAAGGTGATAAATTGCCCACCTGTTAACTTCCGATAACGTTTTTCTGATAATAAAAATTCAATTTTGTAGCGACCAATAATACATAACAACACCTTGCTCATTGTTTTAATTGAGTTTTAATAAAAACGCACGCATATGACATCACAATCCTGGCTGTCCTTAGTCAACAAGAAATATCAGCTTTCTTTACGTTTATTTTTATTTCTGAACGCTGCATCAGCATTGTTCTCGGTAACAAACCCTCTCTATTCCGTTCGTGTGTTATCAGTCCCCCTGTTTGCCGTATTGACTGCCAGCACTGGCTTACTTATCTGGCACTGGAAAAATAGCGCGCGAAAAATAAATATCCCTGCTGTTTCAGCTATTTTTGGGTTTTTATGGGCATGGCAGATCGTCTCAAAATTTCTGTTAATAACGCACGATCACGCAACCTATTTAATGATGGCGCTATTAACAGTGCTTTTTATAGGGTCTCTGGCTTTCGCCAGTAATATTAAAGCCTTTACGTTACATTCATTTCCCGCTTTTATATCCTGCCTGTGGCTTAGCCCGTCCGAAAACTGGCTGAGAATGGCCTATTTTTTCGCGCTGCCGGTGGTCGCCATTGGTATCCATCATGTTCTTCAGCGGCGTAATGACCGTTTCGCCCAGGAGCTGCTTTCCGAACTGCTCGAAGAGCGTGAAACTCTGACCGATCTCAGCATGATGGACCCGCTCACCGGCCTATATAACCGTCGCGGGCTGCAAAGCCGGCTTGAGAACCTCCCCAGGCCTGACGCTGGCGAGCACTTTGTGCTGCTGATGGATATCGACCATTTCAAAGCCTACAACGATCATTACGGCCATATGATGGGCGATCAGGCCTTGATCAGGGTCTCGGCTGCGATCCGCGACGCCGTGCGCTCACGCGATGTTGTCGCCCGGTTTGGCGGGGAAGAATTTATGGTGCTGTTAAGTAACATCCCACTGGAGCAAGCGCGCCAGACAGCTGAACGCATACGTCAGAAGGTTTACGATCTCAAAATCCCCCACATGTTTAACGAAAGCGTCGCCACTAACGTGACCATCAGCATTGGCATAGCCATGTTCGAAGGTGAAGACGTTGATGGCGCACTGGCGAAAGCCGATAAAGCCCTCTATGAAGCCAAGCATATGGGACGCAACAGCATTCTGCTGAGCGACGAGCTTCATATCGCCTGAAACCGCCTTCACAGCGCCAGGATAAAACGCTTGCGCTCGGTTTTATCTATAGTTAGGATTGGCAATCATTATCATTTAGATTTGTAATCCACACTATGGCGACTCGTACCGCACACATCGTTGAGCCACTGCTCTGGCGAGCTCCACTCTCCGCCGGAGAAACGACGCTTGCGGATGCCATTCGGGAAAAAATCGCCGTAACACGCGCCCATCTGCTGGATTTCATCAAACTGGATGAAGCACCGCCGCATCATGCTCTGACGCTGACTCAGTGGCAACGACCTGCCGAGCTGCGGTCACTGCTGGCAACCTATTCCGACCATATTTATCGTAACCAACCGACGCTGGCGCGGGAAAATAAACCGCTGCTTTCCCTCTGGGCACAATGGTATATCGGGCTGATGGTGCCGCCTGTCATGCTGGCCCTGTTGACCCAGGAAACGATGCTCGATCTCTCGTCGGAACATTTCCACGTCGAATTCCATGAGACCGGACGCGCCGCCTGTTTCTGGATTGATGTACACGAAGATCCGAGCGCGAGTCACCTGTCAGCGCAGGCGCGTATGGAACGGTTGATTACAAGAGCGCTGGTTCCGGTCATTGATGCGCTGGAAGCGACGGGGGAGATCAACGGCAAACTGATCTGGAGTAATACCGGGTATCTTATCCACTGGTATTTAACGGAGATGAAGCCGCTGCTCGGCGACGAGAAAGTGGATGCGCTGCGTCAGAGCTGTTTCTTTGCCAGACAGCTGTCGGATGGGCGGGATAACCCTCTTTACCGCACCGTGGTTCCGCGTGAGGGACTTCTGGTGCGTCGTACCTGCTGTCAGCGCTACCGTCTGCCGGATGTCCAGCAGTGCGGCGATTGCACGCTTAAGTAGTCTGGCCCTGCCTGAAACCCGCAGAGAGAGGGAACAAACACTAAAAACGGCAACCTGCGTTGCCGTTTTGCTTTTATCTAGGCTACCTGCTGATTTTCCTCTTCCCCATTACGCTGTGCTTCTTCCGCTTCCTGCTGAAGCAACTGTTTCTCGTACACCTTGAAGAACGGGAAATAGATAATGGCGGAAACGCAGGCCAAAACCAGCACCAGAATGGCTGCACGGAAATCCCAGCCCAGCGCCCAGGCGGCACCAACCGGAGCCGGTGCCGTCCACGGCACAACGGAAATCACGCGGCCAATCAGATCAAACTTCATCGCTGCCCATGCCAGCACGGCATTGACCATCGGCGCCAGCAGGAAAGGAATAAAGAACACCGGGTTCATCACAATCGGCGTACCAAAAATCACCGGTTCATTGATATTGAAAATGCTTGGCACCACGCTCAGACGTCCAATGGAGCGCAGGTGCGCGGAGCGGCTACGCAGGTAACAGAACACCAGCCCCATCGTCGCTCCTGACCCACCGATCACAATAAAGAACGTCCAGAAGGCTTCCATAAAGATGTGTGGTAAAGGCAGGCTCGCCGCCAGCGCGGTCTGGTTCGCCCCCAGGTTCGTCAGCCAGAACATTTGCAGCATACCCGAGACAATCGCTGCGCCGTGGATCCCGGCAAACCACAGCAGGTGGCCAATCAGCACCGCCAGCAGGATCGCTGGCAGCGAGTCCGCCGCAGAGACCAGCGGTTTGAATATCGACATGATGGCCTGTGGGATCAGCATACCGAACTGCGACTGGATCAACAGACTCAGCGGATAAAGCGTCAGCACCACCACCAGCACCGGGATCAGCAGGTCAAACGAGTTTTTGATCATCGGCGGAACCTGGTCTGGCAGGCGGATCCCGATATTGTGTGCTTTCAGGAAACGCATCATCTCAACGCAGTAAATCGCCACCAGGATCGCGGTGAAAATCCCGGTGCCTCCAAGGCTATCAACCGGTAAGGCGCCTTTGGTTTTAGGGGCGGCGACCAGCAGGAACGCCATCAGCGACAGCATCGCGCACATGAACGGATCCAACTGATGGGTTTTAACGTAATGTTTGCCCAGGTTGTAGGCGATAGCCGCACAGATATAGAGGGACATCACCCCCATCGTCATATCAAACGGCGTCAGAATTTGACCTTCAAACTGCTTCGCCATATCCAGCCAGGCGCGAGCAAAGCCCCAGGTGGTATCTGGCGAAAAAGGTGGGTAAGCGAACACTAATAAAAATGACCCGACAATCATAAACGGCATTGCCGAGATGAACCCGTCACGAATCGCCATAACGTGACGCTGGGAAGAGATGCGCCCGGCAATAGGGCTGACATAATTTTCAACGAAGCGGAAAATCAGATTAAATGCAGCATGGTTGGCAGACATAGCAGATCTCCTGTCAGACGTTCGTTTCGGACGTTCTCACGTCACACGTTGTTCCATACATCAGCGTCACAACCTTGCCGGATCGTGTACCTGCGGTACTGCTCAAACGGAATGGTTTCATAATTAGCTCTTATTATTAGATACAGGGGAAGTTACACACTCAGTATTAATCTCTGCATCACGCTCTGCAACCGGTTACTGTAACCGGTTTCTGTGAATGTGAAGGCGATCCAGAAATCGCCCCTGACGGATATTTGTTACTTAAGGGATATTTACAGCGACTAAATTCTTATGACAGATTACGGAAGATATTTGTCAGGAGGAATCAATGAGTTTGCAGTCTGTACAGCAGTTTTTCGCCGAACACGCTCCGGATATAGAAATCATCGAGCTTAACCAAAGCACAGCGACTGTTGCCCTTGCTGCTGCCGCGCACAACGTTGAACCCGGCCAAATTGCCAAAACGCTGTCACTGAAAATTAAAAATGATGTGATTCTGGTGGTTGCAAAAGGCGATGCGCGTCTGGATAACAAAAAGCTCAAAGAGACATTCGGCGCAAAAGCCCGCATGCTCAGCTGCGATGAGGTAGTAACCCTGACGGGTCATCCTGTTGGCGGGGTCTGCCCTTTTGGACTGGAAAATCCGCTCTCTGTTTACTGTGACATCACTTTAAAACAGTACGCCGAAGTGTTACCCGCAGCGGGCGCCATCCACAGTGCGGTGCGTATATCGCCCGACAGAATGGCGGAACTGACCGCAGCAAAATGGGTTGATGTCTGTATTTGAACGTTGCGCCAGAAAAATTCTGGCGCATCACTTAACACTACGAGAAAGAAGGAACGGTGAGAGCGGAACGGCGTATTTCCCTGACCGGGAGATGCGCCAGGATATCTGCCGCATCCAGTAATCCCACATCAGAATTGACGCCCAGTTTTACCATTGCGTTAAACTTATGCGCCCGGATGGTTTTGATATTGCGTTCAAGCTGTGCCGCAATTTCAGGGATCGAAAAACCCGATGACATATATCGCAGAATCGCCCTTTCAGTTGGGCTTAGCATACGATGCTGGCTCACACACCAGTGATTGTACACGTTGTCGTTCACGTGATGCGTTTCGCTGAGTAATGTCTCCAGCCCCTCCATTAACTGCTTCAGCGGAACCGATTTACTGATAATTCCATGTAAGCGAGAAGGCGAAAGATGGCTGACCAGTCTCGCCTCCATTTCATCAGAGGCCAGCACGATACGCTTGACGTCGCTGTGGGTGAAGGTGAGATCCCGCAAACAGGCCAGACAGTTTCGCCGCTCCTCACGCTCATCGGACAATGAATAAATTACGGCAAAGAATGAGATTTCCGAGAGCGCCGCTTTGAAGCTGTCAAATCTGGCAAACAGGTGCACCTGGTAATGGCTCAGGGCGGGCATCGCAAAAAGATGCTTCAGCCCCATAGCGCTCATTGAGCAGCTTTCGATGACGGCGATATGTTTTGTTGCAGTGGTCTTTTCCATTCCTCAAACTCTCCATAAGCCGACATTAAACTGAGTTCTCGCATTCCCTGGGTACTGCTTATCCACGCGTACATATCGGCATTACTGCGAAGTGATAAGCGACGCATTGCACTGTTTTTCTGTGCACTGATCGTTTTATTACTTTTATTAAGTAGCGTGGCTATTTGGTTGATTCCCCAACCTTTACCTAACAAACGCAACACCTTGCGTTCAGAGTGGGTAAGCGCAATCATTTGCTCACTCTCCTCTTCAATATCAGGATTTTCCGGTATCAATAACGTCTGGCTTATTCGCTCGGCGCGTTCACTCCCCGCGCGAATAGCGTTAATTACGCCTTCAATGGGTTCCATATCCGAAAGCAGCGTGCTTTCCGGACGCATAAGAAGCTCTACTGCAAGTGGATAAAGGGGGCGCGAAACGAGGAATATCCAGTGAATATCCCGGTACTGATTCATTAACCCATAATATTGCTCAAGCGTGCCGCGTGGATTACGATACTCACCCGAAATATCGGCAATAACGACCCCAGCGCGACGCAATTGTAATAACGTCAACTCCTGCATCGAACGGCAGTACGTTATCTCAAAATCGGGAAAATGACGCGACATGACGCCACCTAACCCATTTTGCATAACCGGTACTCTGCTGATCACCACTCCGTGTTTACCATTCAATGGCAACATAGACCCTCCCTGTCATGAATTCTTTATTTAAGAACGAACTAACCCTGCAAGGTTAAACACGTTTGCATTCCGAAGTACAAACGGGTTAATACTCGCAAAATAGAACAAATATCACATGGGTTAAGAAACGCCCAATACAGGCCTAATATCGCATAAAGACCATTTAAATTTAATTCAAATTGCGTGAAAAGATCGAAAATATGAAATTAGAAATACTTAATATATTGTTTTTATAAATCCTAATTTCACATTCATTAAATAAATAACAATGCTGTCTTTCTTCCGCCCCCATCGCGCCACTGATCGCACAAATGTTGATCTGGCCCAGCGCAAAGGGCCCTGCACTTTGTGTTAAAAGTAAGCAATCTCTCTTCTCTTCAGGGCGTTTCATGCAGGCAGATCGGTCTACGCAACGTGCCACCACGCGGCTATGTATTCAGTGCGGGCTTTTTCTCTTACAGCACGGCGCAGAAAGCGCCCTCGTCGAAGAGCTCTCCACACGCCTTGGGCTGGCGCTGGGGATGGACAGCGTTGAGAGTTCCATCTCGTCAAATGCCATTGTGCTGACCACCATTAAAGACGGACAGTGCCTGACCTCCACCCGTAAAAATCATGACCGCGGCATTAACATGCACGTCGTGACGGAAGTGCAGCACATCGTGATCCTTGCTGAACACAAGCTGCTCGATCTCCGGGAGATAGAAAAACGTTTCAATCAAATCAAACCCCTCCGGTATCCGCGCTGGCTGGTTGTGCTGATGGTGGGACTGTCCTGCGCCTGCTTCTGCAAGCTCAACGCGGGCGGCTGGGACGGCGCTGTCGTGACCTTCTTTGCCAGCAGCATCGCAATGTATGTCCGCCAGCTGTTGACGCACAGACAGCTACATCCGCAAATTAACTTCTGCATCACGGCATTTGTGGCGACAACCGTATCCGGCCTGCTTTTGCGCCAGCCCTACTTCGCCAGCACGCCTACTATTGCGATGGCCGCCAGCGTATTGCTGCTGGTGCCAGGTTTTCCCTTAATTAATGCCGTCGCTGATATGTTCAAAGGCCATATCAACACCGGTCTGGCGCGCTGGGCGATAGCCAGCCTGCTGACGCTGGCGACCTGTATCGGGGTGGTAATGGCCATGACACTCTGGGGGTTACGCGGATGGGCGTGATGGATTTTATGCTCGCACTGGCACAGGACATGCTCTTGTCTGCCCTTCCCGCCGTTGGTTTTGCGATGGTGTTTAACGTCCCACAGCGTGCATTACCCTGGTGTGCGCTGCTGGGTGCCATTGGCCACGGCTCTCGTATGATCATGATGACAGCGGGCTTTAATATTGAATGGTCGACGTTTATCGCCTCCATGCTGGTTGGCAGCATCGGTATTCAGTGGTCCCGCTGGTATCTGGCGCACCCGAAGGTATTCACCGTGGCGGCAGTGATTCCTATGTTCCCGGGCATTTCAGCCTATACGGCGATGATCTCCGCCGTCAAAATCAGCCATTTTGGCTACAGCGAACCCCAGATGATCCTGCTCCTGAGCAACTTCCTTAAAGCCTCGTCGATCGTGGGTGCGCTCTCCATCGGCCTGTCGATCCCCGGCTTATGGCTTTACCGCAAACGTCCACGCGTATAATAAAATCGCTTGCAATTGTATCGCGCACTATCTATATTCATTTCATGGACGCAAAAACGAACGACACCACCAACGCGCTTCTGCTGGATAACCAGCTCTGTTTTGCCCTCTATTCGGCAAATCTGGCGCTTAACAAGCTGTACCGGCAACTGCTGGCGCCGCTTAATCTGACCTACCCGCAATACCTGGTGATGCTGGTGCTGTGGGAACAGGATGATATTACGGTGTCAGACATTGGCGAGCGGCTGTTCCTGGATTCCGCCACGCTGACTCCCCTGCTGAAACGCCTGGAAAGCGCAGGATTGATCCTCCGCCAGCGTTCCCGTCAGGATGAGCGTCAGGTCGCCGTCACCCTGAGCGACGCGGGTCGGGCGCTGCAACAGCAGGCCGTGACGATACCCCACGCCGTGGGCTGTGCAGCGCAGTGTGATACCGACACCATGCTGGCGCTCAAGCAACAGCTCGAAAGTTTGCGCCAACAGCTGCATCGCGCGTAAGGCTGTACTTTACGCGTCTAATTTTAACTTAAAACATCGCGCGCTATTTAATAGCGCATATAAACGTAAGATGAGGAACCTGCCATGTCTTTAGAAAAAGTTGTCTACACTGCCAAAGCCAAAGCAACCGGAGGCCGTGATGGCCGCGCCACGTCTTCCGATGGCGTTCTGGATGTCAAACTGGGTGTGCCAAAAGAGATGGGCGGCATGGGGGGTGAAGTAACCAACCCTGAACAGCTGTTCGCTGCGGGCTACTCCGCCTGCTTCCTGGGCGCAATGAAGTTCGTTGCGGCACGCGATAAATTCGCTCTGCCAAAAGACGCCTTTATTGAAGGCGAAGTAGGGATCGGCCCGCTGCCAACCGGTTTTGGTATCGAAGCGAAGCTGAACATCCACGTTGAAGGGATGGACGCAGCGGAAGCCAAAAAACTGGTGGATGCGGCGCACATCGTCTGTCCGTACTCTAACGCGACGCGCGGCAATATCGACGTGACGCTGAACATCATCGCGTAACCAGCCCCTGTGATTTTAGCCCCGGTAAGCGTAACGCCACCGGGGAAATCCTCTCCTTTCCTCCCCTCTCTCTGTGCTACCATAACCCTCAATCACGCCCGTAGTAATCAGTTGAGAAAGTGTTATGTCCTCCAGAATTCTGACCACCAGCATTGCTGGCATTGATGCCTTTATGCGCGATCCTCGCGGTGTGTTGACGCACGCCGAAGGCGGCACGCTCGCGGTATTTGCCGACAACGCCCCGGCGTTTTATGCGGTCACGCCGGAGCGTCTGGCGCAGCTTCTGGAAATTGAAGAGAAGCTGTCGCGCCCGGCGAGCGATGTCATGCTGGATAATCAGTTTTTTGACGAACCCGCCAGCGCCCCGTTGGCCGTTCCAATGGGGAAATTTCCCATGTACGCCGGTTGGCAGCCGGACGCCGATTTTCAGCGGCAGGCGGCCTTATGGGGAATAGCCCTCTCGCAGCCCGCAACACCGGAAGAGCTGGCAGCCTTTACCGCATACTGGCAAGCTGAAGGAAAAGTCTTCCACCATGTTCAGTGGCAGCAAAAATTCGCGCGCAGTCTGCAAATCAACCGCGCCAGCAACAACGGCCAGCCAAAACGTGATATCAATGCTTTTTCAGAACCGGACAAAAAAATCCCTGATGGATTCCGAGGTGCGAAATGAAAAACGTCGGCGACCTGATGAAACGTTTGCAGAAGATGATGCCTGCCAACGTGAAGCCCGCCTTCACCACCGGTGAAGAGCTGCTGGCATGGCAAAAAGAGCAGGGTAAAATTCGCGCGGCTGCCCTCGCCCGCGAAAACCGCGCGATGAAAATGCAGCGCACCTTTAACCGCTCGGGCATTCGCCCTCTGCACCAGAACTGCTCCTTCGAGAATTATAAGGTCGAGTCTCAGGGGCAGATGAACGCCCTTAACCAGGCGCGCCAGTACGTGGATGAATTTGACGGCAACATCGCCAGCTTCATCTTTAGCGGAAAACCCGGCACCGGGAAAAATCACCTCGCCGCCGCTATCTGCAACGAGCTGCTGCTGCGCGGGAAGTCAGTGCTGATTATCACCGTGGCCGATATTATGTCCGCCATGAAAGACACCTTCAGTAATCGCGAAACCAGCGAAGAACAGTTGCTAAATGATTTAAGTAACGTGGATTTGCTGGTCATCGACGAGATCGGTGTCCAGACGGAGTCCCGCTACGAAAAAGTGATCATCAACCAGATTGTCGATCGCCGTTCGTCGTCAAAACGCCCAACCGGTATGTTGACGAACCACAATATCGACGAGATGACCCGACTTCTTGGCGAGCGGGTGATGGATCGCATGAAGCTGGGTAACAGCCTGTACGTCATCTTCGACTGGGACAGCTACCGCAGCCGCGTCACCGGCAAAGAGTATTAAGATATTTCCAGGGAGCGCCGGAAGAGCAGAGGTATATACTGAACCCACTTCTGGCCCAAAACGGACCTTGTTGAGTAAATCATTATGAAAAAACAATTTCTTATCAGCATCCTTACTGGCGCCCTGCTGGTGACTGGCGCAGCGCAGGCCGCATCATGGCAGGAGTCGCTCTCCAGCGCAGCAAGTGAGTTAACCAAAGAGAGCGGCACGTCCCAGGGCGGGCTGTCAGCCTCGTCCCTCACCGGCCTGCTGGGCAACAGCTCCCAAAGCCTGAGTGCCGGAACGATGAACAACGCCGCGGGTATTCTGGAATACTGCGCGAAGCAGAAACTGGCTTCCGTCACCGATACCGAAAACATCAAAAACCAAGTGTTGGGTAAACTGGGACTGGACACCCAGGAGCAGAAAGCGGACACCAACTATATGGACGGTATTCAGGGCCTGCTGAACGCGCAAAATGGTCAGCAGCTGAACCTCAGCACCCTTGGAAATTCATCTCTGGCGAAACAGGTGAAAACGAAAGCCTGCGATCTGGTGCTGAAACAAGGCGTTAATTTCCTCTCCTGATTGTCCCCCTTTTTCTGCCACAACACGCCGCGTTTATTACATTAGTCTTATACCGCGGCGTGAAGTGCGTTTTTTTACCCCCTGCCACCACCTCAGCCTCCGTATGCCACGATGCGACTTTATTCAAAAATCCGATTTTATAAACCAAATCCTAACAACAGCACACTTTCGTGACACTAAAATTGCAGCTAAGCGACATCGCAATTACATTGTATTACCCAAAAAATAAGCAATTAGCCGGCTAAGCGTCCGGCATGATGAGGATCTGCTGTTGTCAGAGTTAATGTCCCTTGTCCTTTTCCTGGCTTCCATCGGCGTTTATGCCTGGAAAGCCGGTCGTCACACCTGGTGGTTTGTGGCCACCCTGGTGGTGCTCGGTATTTTTATTGTTTTAAACATTACGTTATATGCCAGCGATTACTTTACCGGCGACGGTATTAACGACGCGGTGCTCTACACATTGACCAACAGTCTGACCGGCGCAGGTGTGGGTAAGTACATCCTTCCGGGTCTGGGGCTGGTGGTCGCCCTGGTGGGCATCTTCGCCGCGCTGGCCTGGGTTCTGCGCCGTCGCCGTCACCGTCCGCATCATCATGGCTACAGCCTGCTGGCGCTGTGCCTGGCGCTGGCCTCCGTGGATGCCAGCCCGGCCTTCCATCAAATTACCGAGCTGGTAAAATCCCAGTCGCGCGATGGCGATCCGGACTTTGTGGCCTATTACAAAGAACCCTCGAAGAAAATCGATAACCCCAAACTCAACCTGGTCTATATCTACGGCGAAAGTCTGGAACGCACCTGGTTTGACAACGATGCTTTCCCGAACCTGACGCCAGAGCTCGGCGCGCTGAAAAACCAGGGCCTCGACTTCAGCCACACCATGCAACTGCCTGGCACGGATTACACCATCGCCGGGATGGTGGCATCCCAGTGCGGCATTCCCCTGTTCGCCCCGTTTGAAGGCAACGCCTCTGCCTCGATGTCGAGCTTCTTCCCGCAGAACATTTGCCTCGGCGATATCCTGAAAAACTCAGGCTATGAAAACTACTTTATGCAGGGCGCTAACCTGCGCTTTGCCGGGAAAGATGTGTTCCTGAGATCCCACGGTTTCGATCACTTATATGGTTCCGAAGAGCTGAAAACCACGGTCGCCGATCCGGCCTACCGCAACGACTGGGGCTTTTACGACGATACCGTTCTGGATGAAACCTGGAAGAAATTCGAGGAGCTTTCCCGCGCCGGTAAACGCTTCTCGCTGTTTGCGTTGACCGTCGACACGCATCATCCGGATGGTTTCGTCTCACGCACCTGTAAACGTCAGGGCTACGACATTGACGGTAAAAACAACAAGTCGTTCAGCGCTGTGACCTGTAGCCAGGAACATATCGCGGCGTTAATCGAGAAAATCAAAGCGTCGCCGTATTTCAAAAATACGGTCATCGTCGTCTCATCTGACCATCTGGCGATGAAAAACAGCGCCTGGGATGAGCTGAATAAGCTGGATCGCAGCAACCTGTTCTTTGTGCTGCGCGGCGATAAACCGCAGCAGGAGATCATTGCCGCTAAACGTAACTCGATGGATAACGGCGCCACCGTGCTGGATATTCTGGGTGGCGATAACTTCATTGGCCTGGGCCGCAGTACGTTGTCGGGCCAGTCCCTGTCGGAAATCTTCCTCAACATTAAGGAAAAAATCCTCGCCTGGAAGCCGGATATCATTCGCCTGTGGAACTTCCCGAAAGAGATAAACGACTTCACCATCGATCAGGATAAAAAAATGATCGCGTTCTCCGGCAGCCATTTCCGCCTGCCTCTGCTGCTGCGCGTATCGGATAACCGCGTCGAGCCGCTACCGGAAAGCGAATACTCCGCGCCACTGCGCTTCCAGCTGGCGGAATTCGCCCCGCGCGATAATTTCGTCTGGGTCGATAAATGCTACAAAATGGGCCAGCTCTGGTCACAAGAGCTGTCACTGTCCACCGACTGGTGCGTCTCTCAGGGGCAACTCGGTGGCGAGCAGACCGTGCAACACGTTGATAAACCACAGTGGCAGGGGAAAACCGCGTTTAAAGATACGGTCATTGATACCGCACGCTATCAGCGCAACGTTGACCTGCTGAAAATCGTCGACAACGACATTCGTTATAAAGCTGACAGCTTTATCTTTAACGTTGCTGGCGCGCCTGAAGAGGTGAAGCAGTTCAGCGGTATTTCACGTCCCGAATCCTGGGGGCGCTGGTCTAACGCGCAGTTAGGTGATGAGGTGAAAATTGAGTATACCCATCCGCTGCCGGAGAAATTCGATCTGGTGATCACCGCCAGGGCATTTGGTCCCAACGCAAACCGTCCTGTGCCGGTGCGCGTCGGCGATAAAGAACAGATGCTGACGCTGAGCAATGATGTCACCACCAGCACGCTGCATTTCGATAACCCCACGCGCAGCAATACGCTGGTCATTGTGCCGCCCGAGCCGCAGTCCACTAACGAAGGGAATATTCTCGGTCACGCTCCGCGCAAGCTGGGGATCGGCATGGTGGAGATTAAAATTGTGAGCAGCGCTGGCTGATGACGGCGTTCACCCTTCGCCCGACGTGCATCGACGACGTCGCTGCCCTGCCCGCCATCGAACGCGCGGCGGGGCAGCGATTTCGCGACGTTCCTGAGCTGGCCTGGCTGGCAGACAGCGAGGTTATTTCCGTTGAAGATCACCTCGGTTACGCCGGACGCGGATTAAGCTGGCTGGCGCTGGCTGATGACAGGCCCGTGGGCTTTATTCTCGCCGAAGCCCAGCCATCTTCGCTGTTTATTGTGGAACTTTCGGTTCATCTGGACTGGCAGGGACGAGGTCTCGGACGCCGGTTGATTAACCGTGTCGCAGAGCATGCCCGCACGCTGGGGCTAACCTCGCTGACGTTAACGACGTTTCGTGATGTCCCGTGGAACGCGCCCTACTACAGGCGATTAGGGTTTGAAATGATGACGACGCTGACGCCGGAAATGCGCCAGAAACGTGAAGAAGAGACAGCGCACGGTTTAGCGTATGGTTCCCGCTGCGCCATGTGCCTGCCTCTGTAAAATCGCCCGGTGGCGCTGCGCTTACCGGGCCTACAAAACCCAATTCCGCAGGCCAGGTCAGACGCAGCCACCCGGCAAATTGCACAATCCGTAGGCCGGGTAAGGCGCAGCCGCCACCCGGCAAATTGCACAATCCGTAGGCCGGGTAAGGCGCAGCCGCCACCCGGCAAAACCCACAATCCGTAGGCCGGGTAAGGCGCAGCCGTCACCCGGCAAAACCCACAATCCGTAGGCCGGGTAAGGCGCAGCCGCCACCCGGCAAAACACACATCCCGTAGGCCGGGTAAGACGCAGCCGCCACCCGGCAAAACGCACATCCCGTAGGCCGGGTAAGGCGCAGCCGCCACCCGGCAAAACCCACAATCCGTAGGCCGGGTAAGGCGTAGCCGCCACCCGGCGAAACGCACAACGTCAGAACGTTTCCCAGTTATCGCCCGCATCTGCGGTCGCCGGTTTACGCGCCACTACCGGTGCGACAACGCTTTTCGCGGAGGCGAACTCGCGCGCCTTCATCTGTTCCTGCTGAATACGGAACACCGCAACGGCCTGCGTCAGACGGCTCGCCTGCTCTTCCAGTGCCGCCGCGGCCGCCGCAGACTCTTCCACCAGCGAGGCGTTCTGCTGGGTCACGCGATCCATCTCCGCCACCGCCAGCCCCACCTGGTCGATACCGCGGCTCTGCTCATCAGACGCAGACGCGATTTCGCCCATGATGTCCGTCACGCGCGTTACCGCATTCACGATCTCACCCATGGTTTCACCGGCGCTTTCTACCAGCGTTGAACCCAACTCCACGCGCCCCACGGAGTCTTCAATCAGGCTCTTGATCTCGCGAGCCGCCTGGGCGCTGCGCTGCGCCAGGTTTCGTACTTCACCTGCAACCACCGCAAAGCCGCGGCCCTGCTCGCCCGCACGTGCCGCTTCTACCGCCGCGTTCAGCGCCAGAATATTGGTCTGGAAAGCAATCCCGTCGATCACGCTGATAATATCGGCGATTTTCTGCGAACTGCCGGCGATGTCGCGCATGGTCTGCACCACGTTATCCACCACTTTCCCGCCTTTCTGCGCGGTTTCAGACGCGCTCAGGGCCAGGTTGCTCGCCTGACGGGCATTCTCGGCGTTTTGCTTCACGGTGGCGGTCAGCTGTTCCATACTGGCGGCGGTCTCTTCCAGAGAGGCAGCCTGCTGCTCGGTACGGGATGAGAGATCGTTATTGCCCATCGAGATTTCGCTCGCACCGCTGTAAATGGCGTTTGCGCCGTTACGCACGTCACCCACGGTACGCACCAGCTCGCCCTGCATATGGCGCAGGGAGTCAGCCAGTTCACCCATCTCGTTGGAGCCTTCCACGTCGATGCGCTTCACCAGGTCGCCGCTGGCGATATGACGAATGCTGTCAATCAGACGGTTCAGCGGCGAAATCAGCGCCTGACGAATACCCAGCCAGACGGCAACAATCACCACCAGCACCGCAGCCAGCACGCTAATCAGCACCCAGATAGCCTGGCGGTAAGAGCTGTTGCTGTCTTCAACCGCGGTCTGATAGAGCGCGTCGTTTTGTTGCAGATAGCTGACGTACTGCTTCTCAAAGCCATCCTGATAGCTCTGGGTCGGCTGGTCGAAGAACTCGTTGATCTTGCCCGCCCCCAGCAGCTGGATCAGCTCGGCCAGCGCGCCGTGGTAGATATCGTAATTACGTTTGATTTCCAGTGCCGCAGCGTCGCTCTGACGCGGGTCACGCGGAAGTGCTTCGTAATCCGCCCAGTTTTTTTCCGCCTGTTTCAGAGACGCAGAGGCAATCTGCATCAGCTCGGCGACGGTTGAGCCGCTGCCGATATTGTTCTGATCCATCATGTAGCGGATACCCGCGCGGTTCAGGGTGTTACGGGTTTGCAGCAGCGCCACCCAGCTACCGTTCAGGGTGGATTGTTGCTGGCGAATGGTTTGCAGGATGGTGAAATTCTCTTTGTCATGCTTCAGGGCATTGAAGAAAAGACCACCGGATGTGAGTTGTAAAAGGCCAAATATCGCTAAAACCAGCAGTAAGCTGGTGACAATCTTGATACGATTTAACATGTTTTCTCTTTCCTCAGACAGATACAGAATTTTCGGCCTGAAAAGGGAAAACTTTACGAAAATCATCCTGGATTTTAGGGTTTTTACTCTTCGTCCCGCGCGGCAATATGTCGGTTTCCGAGTTCAATAAACTCTTCCAGCAGCGCCGTGAGCTGCTTCATCTTCTCCGGGGTATATTCCGCCTCAATCTGCTGGTACGCCTCTTCCACCTGAGCCTGAGCACGCTGGTAAAGCGCGTTGCCTTCTTTCGTCAGCGATACGTACAGCTTGCGCTGGTCATTCACCGGCTTTAAGCGCAGCACCAGACCGTCGCGCTCCATCCGCGTCAGAATGCCGGTCAGGCTTGGGCGCAAAATGCAGGTGCGGAACGCCAGATCATGAAAATCCATGGAGGGATGCTCGGCCAGCACGCGGACGATACGCCATTGCTGCTCGGTCAGATTATGCCGTTTCACTATCGGGCGGAAGTAGCCCATCGCCGCTTCACGCGCCTGCAACAGCGCGATGGTTAATGAGTCATGCATCACCTTCCCCTTACATCATTAACAAGTAAACAATTTAAAACAGATGCTTTTATAGACAATACGTTGTAACCCAAAAAGTCTAACAGAAACAACGTCATTTTCTTAAGCAATTGATTTAAATAATAATTAACCCATTAGTGTAAATTTATTGTTATTCATATCACAAATTATTCACTTCTGATTGCGAAACGAACAGCAAAAGCATAAAACCAGATCATTAACATATTAATGAAATCAAAACCGGACAGTCGGTTTGAGGAGTATGGGAATGAAAGGTACTGTTTTTGCCGTAGCGCTAAACCACCAAAGCCAGCGTGCGGCCTGGGCTGAGGCGTTTGAAAAAGCCCCCTATAACGCGCCGCCAAAAACGGCGGTGTGGTTTATCAAGCCACATAACACCGTTATTCGCGCAGGCGAGCCGATTCCCTTCCCGCAGGGAGAAACCGTGTTAAGCGGCGCAACGGTGGCGCTGGTGGTGGGCAAAACCGCCAGCAAAGTACGCGTTGAAGAGGCGGCGGCGTACATCGCTGGCTACGCGCTGGCCAACGAAATCAGCCTGCCGGAAGAGAGCTTCTACCGCCCGGCTATTAAAGCCAAATGCCGGGATGGATTTTGCCCGCTCGGCGAACCTGTCGCCGTTGATAACGTGGACAACCTGACCATCATCACCGAGATCAACGGTCGCGAAGCGGACCACTGGAACACGGCCGATCTGCACCGCAACGCCGCCGAACTGCTGAGCGCCCTGAGCGAATTTGCCACCCTGAACCCCGGCGATGCGATATTGCTCGGTACCCCGCAAAGCCGCGTCGAAATTCGCCCGGGCGATCGGGTACGCATTCTGGCAGAGGGATTTCCGCCGCTGGAAAACCCGGTGGTGGAGGAACGCGACGTTACCATCGCTTCGCGCACGCCGCCGCACGCCACGCTGTTCGCCCTCGGCCTGAACTACGCCGATCACGCCAGCGAGCTGGACTTCAAACCGCCCACCGAGCCGCTGGTGTTTATCAAAGCGCCGAACACCTTTAACGGCGACAACCAGACCTCGGTGCGCCCAAACAACATTGAATACATGCATTACGAAGCCGAGCTGGTGGTGGTCATCGGTAAAACCACGCGTAAGGTCAGCGAAGCCGAGGCGATGGACTATGTTGCGGGCTACACGGTGTGCAACGACTACGCCATCCGCGATTATCTCGAAAACTACTATCGCCCGAACCTGCGGGTGAAAAGCCGCGACGGGCTGACCCCCATCAGCCCGAACGTAGTGCCAAAAGAAGCCATCCCTGACCCGCACAACCTTCGTCTTCGCACCTACGTCAACGGTGAACTGCGTCAGGAAGGCACCACCGCCGATCTCATTTTCAGCATCCCATTCCTGATTGCGTATCTGAGCGATTTCATGACCCTGGAACCGGGCGACATGATTGCCACCGGCACGCCGAAGGGGCTGTCCGACGTGGTGCCGGGCGATGAGGTGGTAGTGGAAGTGGAAGGCGTAGGCCGCCTGGTAAACCGAATTGTCAGTGAGGATACTGCAAAATGAAAAAGATTAACCACTGGATCAACGGGAAAAACGTCGACGGAAGTGAGTACTTCCAAACCACTAACCCGGCCTCCGGCGAGGTGCTGGCAGAAGTGGCCTCCGGCGGCGAAGCCGAAATCCATCAGGCCGTTGCCGCCGCCAAAGAGGCGTTCCCGAAATGGGCCAACCTGCCGATGAAGGAGCGTGCGCGCCTGATGCGTCGCCTGGGGGATCTGATTGACCAGAACGTGCCGGACATTGCCGCGATGGAGACCGCCGACACCGGCCTGCCGATCCACCAGACCAAAAACGTGCTCATTCCACGCGCCTCGCACAACTTTGAGTTCTTCGCCGAGGTGTGCCAGCAGATGAACGGCAAAACCTACCCGGTCGATGACAAGATGCTCAACTACACCCTCGTGCAGCCGGTAGGCGTTTGTGCGCTGGTGTCGCCGTGGAACGTGCCGTTTATGACCGCCACCTGGAAGGTCGCGCCGTGCCTGGCGCTGGGTAACACCGCGGTGCTGAAGATGTCCGAGCTCTCCCCGCTGACCGCTGACCGTCTGGGCGAGCTGGCGCTGGAGGCGGGCATTCCGGCGGGCGTGCTGAACGTAGTGCAGGGCTATGGCGCCACGGCGGGCGACGCGCTGGTGCGTCATCATGACGTGCGCGCCGTCTCCTTCACCGGCGGCACCGCCACCGGGCGTAACATCATGAAAAACGCCGGGCTGAAGAAGTATTCCATGGAGCTGGGCGGCAAATCTCCGGTGCTGATATTTGAAGACGCCGACATCGAGCGCGCGCTGGACGCCGCCCTGTTCACCATCTTCTCCATCAACGGCGAACGCTGCACCGCTGGCTCGCGCATCTTCATCCAGCAGAGCATCTACCCGGAGTTCGTCAAACGCTTTGCCGAGCGCGCCAGCCGCCTGCGCGTGGGCGACCCGACCGATCCGAACACCCAGATTGGCGCGCTGATTAGCAAGCAGCACTGGGAGAAGGTCTCCGGCTACATCCGCCTCGGCATTGAAGAGGGGGCAACCCTGCTGGCGGGCGGCCCGGACAAACCGACCAATCTGCCTGCGCACCTGAAAGGCGGCAATTTCCTGCGCCCGACGGTGCTGGCGGATGTCGATAACCGCATGCGCGTGGCGCAGGAGGAGATCTTCGGGCCGGTGGCCTGCCTGCTGCCGTTTAAGGATGAAGCGGAAGGCCTGCGCCTGGCAAACGACGTGGAGTATGGCCTGGCGTCGTACATCTGGACGCAGGACGTCAGCAAAGTGCTGCGTCTGGCGCGCAACATTGAAGCCGGCATGGTGTTCGTTAACACCCAGAACGTGCGCGACCTGCGCCAGCCGTTTGGCGGCGTGAAGGCCTCCGGCACCGGGCGTGAGGGCGGCGAGTACAGCTTTGAGGTCTTCGCGGAGATGAAAAACGTCTGTATCTCCATGGGCGACCATCCGATTCCAAAATGGGGGATCTGATCATGGGAAAATTAGCGTTAGCGGCAAAAATCACCCACGTGCCGTCAATGTATCTCTCTGAACTGCCGGGCAAAAACCACGGCTGCCGCCAGTCAGCCATCGACGGGCATAAAGAGATCAGCAAGCGCTGCCGCGAGCTGGGCGTCGATACCATTATCGTCTTTGACACCCACTGGCTGGTGAACAGCGCGTATCACATCAACTGTGCGGACCATTTTTCAGGCGTCTACACCAGCAACGAGCTGCCGCATTTTATTCGCGACATGACCTACGACTACGACGGCAACCCGGAACTCGGCCAGCTGATCGCCGACGAAGCGGTGAAGCTTGGCGTGCGCGCCAAGGCGCACAACATCCCGAGCCTGAAGCTGGAGTACGGCACGCTGGTGCCGATGCGCTACATGAACGCAGATAAGCACTTCAAAGTGGTCTCCATCTCGGCGTTCTGCACGGTTCACGACTTCGCCGACAGCCGCAGGCTGGGCGAGGCCATCGTCAGCGCCATCGAAAAATACGACGGCACCGTGGCGGTGCTCGCCAGCGGCTCGCTGTCGCACCGCTTTATCGACGACCAGCGCGCGGAGGAAGGGATGAACAGCTACACCCGCGAGTTTGACCGCCAGATGGATGAGCGAGTAGTGAAGCTGTGGCGCGAGGGGCAGTTCAAAGAGTTTTGCAGCATGCTGCCGGAGTACGCCGACTACTGCTACGGCGAGGGCAACATGCACGACACGGTGATGCTGCTGGGGATGCTCGGCTGGGACAACTACGACGGTAAGGTGGAGTTTCTCACCGAGCTGTTCGCCAGCTCCGGCACCGGCCAGGTCAACGCCGTTTTCCCGCTGCCCGCGTAAGGAGCCACCATGCCGCACTTTATTGCTGAATGTACCGACAACATCCGCGAGCAGGCCGACCTGCCGGGGCTGTTTGCCAAAGTGAACGAGGCGCTCGCCGCCACGGGTATTTTCCCGCTCGGCGGTATCCGCAGCCGCGCCCACTGGCTGGACACCTGGCAGATGGCCGACGGCAAGCACGATTACGCCTTTGTGCATATGACGCTCAAAATCGGCGCCGGGCGCAGTCTGGAGAGCCGGGAAGAGGTCGGTGAAATGCTGTTTGCGCTGATCAAAACGCATTTTGCAGAGCTGATGGCCGCCCGCTATCTGGCGCTGTCTTTCGAGCTCGACGAGCTGCACCCGACGCTCAATTACAAGCAGAACAACGTGCACGCGTTGTTTAAGTAGCCGTCTGCTCGCCCGGTGGCGCTTCGCTTACCGGGCCTACAACGGCTCGAACGTAGGCCGGGATCGCTACGCGCCACCTGGCAACAACAGGATATCGCCATGCTCGACAAACACACCCATACCCTGATCGCCCACCGCCTGCATCAGGCGGAACAATCCCGGGAGCAGATCCGCGCGATCTCGCTTGAGTATCCGGAGATCACCATTGAAGACGCCTACGCCGTCCAGCGCGAATGGGTGAGCCTGAAAATTGCCGAAGGCCGCGTGCTGAAAGGCCACAAGATCGGCCTCACCTCCAAAGCGATGCAGGCCAGCTCGCAGATCAGCGAGCCAGACTACGGCGCGCTGCTGGACGATATGTTCTTCCACGACGGCAGCGACATTCCCGTGGATCGCTTTATCGTCCCGCGCATCGAAGTGGAGCTGGCCTTCGTGCTGGCAAAACCGCTGCGCGGCCCGAACTGCACGATCTTCGACGTTTACAACGCCACGGATTACGTCATCCCTGCCCTGGAGCTGATCGACGCCCGCTGCCACAACGTTGACCCGGAAACCCAGCGCCCGCGCAAGGTATTCGACACTATCTCCGATAACGCCGCCAACGCGGGCGTGATCCTCGGCGGCCGCCCGATTAAACCCGACGAGCTGGATCTGCGCTGGATCTCCGCCCTGCTCTACCGCAACGGCGTGATCGAAGAGACCGGCGTGGCCGCAGGCGTCCTTAATCATCCGGCGAACGGCGTGGCGTGGCTGGCGAACAAACTCGCGCCATACGACGTGCAGCTTGAGCCAGGCCAGATCATCCTCGGCGGCTCGTTTACCCGCCCGGTGCCCGCCAGCAGAGGCGACACCTTCCACGTCGACTACGGCAACATGGGCTCCATCAGCTGCCGCTTTGTGTAAGGAGATGATCATGCAAAACGCATTCAAAGCGGCGCTGAAAGCGGGCCGACCGCAAATCGGGTTATGGCTGGGGCTAACCAGCAGCTACAGCGCTGAGCTACTGGCCGGGGCCGGTTTTGACTGGCTGCTGATCGACGGGGAGCACGCGCCGAACAGCGTGCAGACCATTCTGACTCAGCTACAGGCCATCGCCCCTTATCCCAGCCAGCCGGTGGTGCGCCCGTCGTGGAACGATCCGGTGCAGATCAAGCAACTGCTGGACGTGGGGGTGCAAACCCTGCTGGTGCCGATGGTGCAAAACGCCGACGAAGCGCGGCTGGCGGTCAGCGCCACCCGCTATCCGCCCGCGGGCATTCGCGGCGTCGGCAGCGCGCTGGCGCGGGCGTCGCGCTGGAACCGTATCCCGGACTACCTGCATCAGGCTAACGACGCCATGTGCGTGCTGGTGCAGATCGAAACCCTAAGAGCGCTGAAAAACCTGCCGCAGATCCTGGACGTGGACGGCGTCGACGGCGTGTTTATCGGCCCGGCGGATCTGAGCGCCGACATGGGCTTTGCCGGTAATCCGCAGCACCCGGAGGTGCAGGCCGCCATTGAGCAGGCGATCGCGCAGATACGCGCTGCCGGTAAAGCCCCCGGCATCCTGATGGCCAACGAGGCGCTGGCGAAACGTTACCTTGCACTCGGCGCGCTGTTTGTCGCCGTCGGCGTCGACACCACCCTGCTCGCCCGCGGCGCGGAAGCGCTGGCGGCACGCTTTATCGAACAACCGGTTACGTCAGTTAATAACAATAAATCCGTCTACTAAACGTAAGATCTGGAGCGCAGCATGACGACCTCTACCCTGCAAGATAAGAAAGCTATAGAACATCGCGTTATCAACAAGCTGTTCCGTCGTTTGATCGTGTTTCTCTTTATCCTGTTTGTCTTTTCGTTTCTCGATCGCATCAACATCGGCTTTGCCGGGCTAACGATGGGCAAAGATCTAGGCCTCACGTCGACCATGTTTGGCCTGGCCGCGACCCTGTTTTACGTCACCTACGTGCTGTGCGGGATCCCCAGCAACATCATGCTGGCGAAAATCGGCGCGCGGCGCTGGATCGCCGGGATCATGGTGGTGTGGGGCATCGCCTCTACCTGCACCATGTTCGCCACCAGCCCCGAAACGCTCTACGTCCTGCGCATGCTGGTGGGCATTGCCGAAGCCGGTTTCCTGCCGGGGATCCTGGTCTACCTCACCTGGTGGTTCCCGGCGTATCACCGCGCCCGCGCCAACGCGTTGTTTATGATCGCCATGCCGGTGACCATGATGCTCGGCTCGATCCTCTCCGGGTACATTCTGGCGATGGACGGGCTGTGGAACCTGAAGGGCTGGCAGTGGCTGTTCCTGTTGGAGGGGCTGCCGTCGGTGGTGCTCGGCGTGGTGACCTGGTTCTACCTTAACGACACCCCGGATCAGGCCACCTGGCTGGATGATGATGAAAAGCAGGCACTCAAAACGATGATCGCCCGCGAGCAGGAACTGGCCATTGCGCACGTCGCCACGCCGCGATCGACGCTGCGCGAGGTGCTGACGCCCGCCGTACTGCTCTACACGCTGGCCTACTTCTGCCTGACGAATACGCTGAGCGCGATCAACATCTGGACGCCGCAGATCCTGCAAAGCTTCAACACCGGCAGCAGCAATATCGTGATTGGCCTGCTGGCGGCGATCCCGCAGTTTTGCACCATCCTCGGGATGATCTGGTGGAGCCGCCGCTCCGACAGGCTGAAAGAGCGAAAAAAGCACACCATCCTGCCGTATCTGTTTGCGGCGGCGGGATGGATGCTGGCCTCGGCGACCGATCACAGCCTGATCCAGCTGCTTGGCATCATCATGGCCTCAACCGGATCGTTTACCGCCATGGCGATATTCTGGACCACGCCGGACCAGGTGATTAGCCTGCAATCCCGCGCGGTGGCGCTGGCGGTGATCAACGCCATCGGCAACGTCGGATCTGCCGTCAGCCCATTGCTGATTGGTATTCTGCGCGACGCGACCGGCAGCTTCAGCTCGGGGCTGTGGTTCGTGACGGGTCTGCTGGTAGTGGGCGCGCTGGTGCTGACGCGCATTCCGATGACGCAGCGGGTTCAAAAGAGGAACGATCATGTGCCAGAGCCCTATCGCCAACATTGATATCAGCAAGGAGTACGACGAAAGTCTGGGCACCGACGATGTGCACTACCAGTCGTTCGCCCGCATGGCGGCCTTTTTTGGCCGCGACATGCAGGCGCACCGCCACGACCAGTATTTTCAGATGCATTTTCTCGACACCGGGCAGATTGAGCTGCAGCTCGACGATCATCGCTACTCGGTGCAGGCGCCGCTGTTTGTGCTGACGCCGCCGTCGGTGCCGCACGCGTTTATCACTGAATCCGACAGCGACGGCCACGTGCTGACGGTGCGCGAGGATCTTATCTGGCCGTTGTTAGAAGTGCTCTACCCCGGCACGCGGGAGGCGTTCGGCCTGCCGGGGATCTGCCTGTCGCTTGCCGACAGGCCTGACGAGCTGGCGGCGCTGAAGCATTACTGGCAGCTCATTGCCCGGGAATCCACGGAACAGCTGCCGGGCCGTGAGCATACGCTGGTCCTGCTGGCGCAGGCCGTATTTACCCTGCTGCTGCGCAACGCGAAGCTCGACGACCACGCTTCAGGCGGCATGCGCGGCGAGCTGAAGCTGTTTCAGCGCTTTAACCAGCTGACAGATGCGCATTACCACGAGCACTGGACGGTGCCGGAATACGCCAGCGAACTGCATCTTACCGAATCCCGCCTGACCGATATCTGCCGCCGCTTTGCCAACCGCTCGCCGAAACGGTTGATCTTCGACCGCCAGCTGCGGGAAGCCAGGCGCTTGCTGCTGTTTTCCGACAGCACAGTGAGCGAAATTGCCTGGCAACTGGGGTTTAAAGATCCGGCCTATTTCTCCCGTTTTTTCAACCGACTGACGGGGTGCTCACCCAGCGCATACCGGGCGCAGAAAGTACCGGTTTCCTGAACGCATCACGGTTCGTAGGGCGGGTAAGCGCAGCGCCACCCGCCGAAAAGCCGCACAGATCACAAAACAACATCCCACCCGAAAAGTACCTGCCGTTGTCCCAATCGTCCCTTCACGTTCCGACCCTCTCACGCTTCAATTAAACAACAAAAACAAAACATAAATTTAACAACCATCTTCCGATACGAGGTCCCTATGAAGCCTGAAGATTTCCGCGCTAATGCCAAACGTCCGTTAACCGGTGAAGAGTATTTAAAAAGCCTGCAAGATGGCCGTGAGATTTATATCTACGGCGAGCGCGTTAAGGACGTTACTACCCACCCGGCATTTCGCAATGCGGCGGCGTCCATCGCCCAGATGTACGATGCCCTGCACAAGCCAGACATGCAGGATACACTCTGCTGGGGCACCGACACCGGCAGCGGCGGCTACACCCATAAATTCTTCCGCGTGGCGAAAAGCGCCGACGATCTGCGCCAGCAGCGCGACGCCATCGCCGAGTGGTCGCGCCTGAGCTACGGCTGGATGGGCCGCACGCCAGACTACAAAGCCGCGTTCGGCTGCGCGCTGGGGGCTAACCCTGCCTTCTACGGTCAGTTCGAGCAGAACGCCCGCAACTGGTACACCCGTATTCAGGAAACCGGCCTGTACTTTAACCACGCCATCGTCAACCCGCCTATCGACCGCCACAAACCGGCGGACGAGGTGAAAGACGTTTACATCAAGCTGGAGAAAGAGACCGACGCCGGGATCATCGTCAGCGGCGCGAAAGTGGTGGCCACCAACTCGGCGCTGACCCACTACAACATGATTGGTTTTGGCTCTGCGCAGGTGATGGGCGAAAACCCGGACTTCGCGCTAATGTTCGTCGCGCCGATGGATGCCGAAGGGGTGAAGCTGATCTCCCGCGCCTCTTACGAGATGGTGGCAGGGGCGACAGGCTCTCCATACGACTACCCGCTCTCCAGCCGCTTTGACGAGAACGACGCCATTCTGGTGATGGATCATGTGCTGATCCCGTGGGAAAACGTGCTGATCTACCGCGATTTCGACCGCTGCCGTCGCTGGACGATGGAAGGTGGCTTCGCCCGCATGTACCCGCTTCAGGCCTGCGTGCGTCTGGCAGTGAAGCTCGACTTCATCACCGCTCTGCTGAAGAAGTCACTGGAGTGTACCGGCACCCTCGAGTTCCGCGGCGTGCAGGCGGATCTCGGCGAAGTGGTGGCGTGGCGCAACATGTTCTGGGCGCTGAGCGACTCCATGTGCTCCGAAGCCACGCCTTGGGTAAACGGCGCGTACCTGCCTGACCACGCGGCGTTACAGACCTACCGCGTGATGGCGCCAATGGCCTACGCGAAAATCAAGAACATTATCGAACGCAACGTGACCTCCGGGCTGATCTACCTGCCGTCCAGCGCGCGGGACCTGAACAACCCGCAGATCGACCAGTATCTGGCGAAGTATGTGCGCGGCTCCAACGGGATGGATCACGTCGAACGCATCAAGATTCTGAAACTGATGTGGGATGCCATCGGTAGCGAGTTTGGCGGACGTCACGAGCTGTACGAAATCAACTACTCCGGTAGCCAGGATGAGATCCGCCTGCAATGCCTGCGTCAGGCGCAAAGCTCCGGCAACATGGACAAGATGATGGCGATGGTTGACCGCTGCATGTCCGAGTACGACCAGCACGGCTGGACTGTACCGCACCTGCACAACAACACTGATATCAACATGCTGGATAAGCTGCTGAAATAACGCAGCGGGAGGTTTCAATGCAATCTGAAGAACGCCTGCGTTTTCGCGACGCGATGGCCAGCCTGTCGGCGGCGGTGAATGTGGTCACCACCGAGGGCGATGCGGGCCGCTGCGGCATTACCGCCACCGCCGTCTGTTCGGTCACGGATACCCCGCCCTCGGTCATGGTCTGCATCAACGCCAACAGCGCCATGAACCCGGTCTTCCAGGGCAACGGCAAACTGTGCGTCAACGTGCTGAACCACGAGCAGGAGATCATGGCCCGCCACTTTGCCGGGATGACCGGCATGGCCATGGAGGAGCGCTTTGCTCTCTCCTGCTGGCAGAAAGGACCGCTGGCGCAGCCGGTGCTGAAAGGCGCTCTGGCAAGCCTGGAAGGTGAGATAACCCAGGTGCAAACCATCGGTACCCATCTGGTCTACCTGGTGGAGATTAAGAACATCATCCTCAGCAGCGAGGGGCACGGCCTGATCTACTTCAAACGCCGTTTCCACCCGGTGATGATGGAGATGGAAGCCGCGGTTTGATCCCGTTGCACAAAAAAACGCTAAGGTTTCCGCAAAGGTGCGCCGTTAACTATCCATAAGATAAATTTTCCGGGGCGGCTGGCGACGTCGTCAGCCGCCCCCTTAACGCTGGAAAGTCTTATGGCCCCTTCACCCCGAAGCCGCTCGGCTGAGCGTCTGGTTGACATCATTATTGCTCTGCACCGCAACGGAAGCGTTAATCGCCGCGATCTGATGCAAAAATTTGGCATTACCGAACGTACGGTGTACCGCGATCTACAGGCCCTTTCCCCAATTATCGAACACGACGGCAAAGGACGCTATCAGCTGCTGCCCGCATATCAGCCCTGCCGCTGCACGCAATGCCCTGATGCGAACGACGAAACCCCGCAGGGCTAGATTATTCTCAGTGATCTCAATCACATATTTTCTCCCGCCGGGGGTGAGCCTTAACCACTCACCCTCGCTTTTGACCGCTCACGCATCGCTTTCAACCACTCACCCATTTACCGTGCTTTACACGCGCGAGGATCTGGCACGATCGCTCCAGCATTAATCAATACCTCCTCACAACGAACCCTGACCCTTTTTTCTTTACATAAAAAACCAGGTCTTACTATGGATACTAAAAAACTACTTAAGCACGTGCCCTGGGCCATCCTCGGGATCATCGGCGCTTTCTGTCTGGCGGTTGTCGCATTACGCCGGGGCGAGCACGTCAGCGCCCTGTGGATCGTGGTCGCGTCGGTTTCCGTCTATCTTGTGGCTTATCGCTACTACAGCTTGTACATCGCGCAGAAGGTCATGAAGCTCGACCCGACGCGCGCCACCCCGGCGGTCATTAACAATGACGGCCTGAACTATGTGCCAACCAACCGTTACGTGCTGTTTGGTCACCACTTCGCCGCCATTGCAGGCGCGGGTCCGCTGGTCGGTCCGGTGCTGGCTGCGCAGATGGGCTACCTGCCGGGTACGCTCTGGCTGCTCGCGGGCGTGGTGCTGGCGGGAGCGGTGCAGGACTTTATGGTGCTGTTTATCTCCTCGCGCCGTAATGGTTCGTCGCTGGGCGAGATGATCAAAGAGGAGATGGGCCGCGTGCCGGGCACGATCGCCCTCTTCGGCTGCTTCCTGATCATGATCATCATCCTGGCAGTGCTGGCCCTGATCGTGGTGAAAGCGCTGGCCGAAAGTCCGTGGGGCGTCTTCACCGTCTGCTCTACCGTGCCGATTGCGCTGTTCATGGGCATCTACATGCGCTTCCTGCGCCCTGGCCGCGTTGGCGAGGTGTCGGTCATCGGTATCGTGCTGCTGGTCGCCTCCATCTACTTCGGCGGCGTGATTGCCCACGACCCGTACTGGGGCCCGGCGCTGACCTTTAAAGACACCACCATCACCTTCGCGCTGATCGGTTACGCGTTCATCTCAGCGCTGCTGCCGGTGTGGCTGATTCTGGCTCCGCGTGACTACCTGGCGACCTTCCTGAAAATCGGCGTGATCGTCGGGCTGGCAATCGGGATTGTGATCATCAACCCGGAGCTGAAAATGCCGGCGGTGACGCAGTACATTGACGGTACCGGTCCGCTGTGGAAAGGCGCCCTGTTCCCGTTCCTGTTTATCACCATTGCCTGCGGTGCCGTGTCTGGCTTCCACGCGCTGATCGCCTCCGGCACCACGCCGAAGCTGATGGCCAACGAAACCGACGCGCGCTTCATCGGTTACGGCGCGATGCTGATGGAATCCTTCGTGGCGATCATGGCGCTGGTAGCGGCGTCGATTATCGAGCCTGGCCTGTACTTCGCGATGAACACCCCACCAGCGGGTCTCGGCATCACCATGCCAAACCTGCATGAGATGGGCGGCGAAAATACCGCGCTGATTATGGCGCAGCTGAAAGATGCCAGCGCACACGCGGCGGCGACCGTCAGCTCCTGGGGCTTCGTGATTTCGCCTGAGCAGATTATGCAGACCGCGAAAGACATCGGCGAACCATCCGTGCTGAACCGCGCAGGTGGCGCACCGACGCTGGCGGTGGGTATCGCACACGTGTTCCACAAAGTGCTGCCGTGGGCGGACATGGGCTTCTGGTACCACTTCGGTATTCTGTTTGAAGCGCTGTTCATCCTCACCGCGCTGGATGCCGGTACGCGTGCAGGCCGCTTCATGTTGCAGGATCTGCTGGGTAACTTCGTGCCGTTCCTGAAGAAAACCGACTCTCTGGTAGCAGGTGTTCTGGGTACTGCGGGCTGCGTAGGTCTGTGGGGTTATCTGCTGTATCAGGGCGTTGTAGACCCGCTGGGCGGTGTGAAGAGCCTGTGGCCGCTGTTCGGCATCTCTAACCAGATGCTGGCGGCTGTGGCCCTGGTGCTGGGCACCGTTGTCCTGGTGAAGATGAAACGCACCAAATACATCTGGGTAACCGTGGTGCCTGCGCTGTGGCTGCTGCTCTGCACTACCTGGGCGCTGGGTCTGAAACTGTTCAGCACCAACCCGCAGCTGGAAGGCTTCTTCTTCATGGCTAACCAGTACAAAGAGAAGATTGCCGCAGGCGGCGCGGATCTGACCGCGCAGCAGATTGCCAACATGAACCATATCGTGGTGAACAACTACACCAACGCGGGTCTGAGCATTCTGTTCCTGGTGGTGGTGTACAGCATTATCTTCTACGGCATTAAAACCTGGATGAAAGTGCGTAATGCCGATGGCCGTACGGACAAAGAAACCCCGTACGTGCCGGTGCCGGAAGGCGGCGTGAAGACGTCTTCACACCATTAATAAAATGGCGGGTGGCGCTGCGCTGACCCGCCCTACAACGTTACTGTAGGCCCGGTAAGCGTAGCGTCACCGGGCTTTTTCTTATCAGGACACGTTATGTTTGGTAACTTAGGCGAAGCAAAAAAATACCTCGGTCAGGCGGCGAAAATGCTGATTGGCATTCCGGACTATGACAACTACGTTGAGCATATGAAGACCAACCATCCGGATAAGCCGTACATGACCTACACTGAATTCTTCCGCGAGCGTCAGGAAGCGCGCTACGGCGGAAGTGGAGAAGGCGGCGTCCGCTGCTGCTAAAGGAGAAACCATGACCCCGATTGCCGTTACCCTGCTGACCGGTTTTCTCGGCGCCGGTAAAACCACCCTGCTGCGCCACATCCTGAATGAACAGCACGGCTTCAAAATCGCCGTCATTGAAAACGAATTTGGCGAAGTCTCCGTTGACGATCAGCTGATTGGCGACCGCGCCACGCAGATCAAAACCCTGACCAACGGCTGCATCTGCTGCACCCGCTCCAGTGAATTAGAAGACGCCCTGCTGGACCTGCTCGACAGCCGCGATCGCGGTGACATCCACTTCGACCGTCTGGTGATCGAGTGCACCGGCATGGCCGACCCCGGCCCAATTATTCAGACCTTTTTCTCCCACGATATTCTGTGCCAGCGCTACCTGCTGGACGGCGTCGTCGCGCTGGTGGATGCGGTACACGCCGACGAGCAGATGAACCAGTTCACCATCGCCCAGTCTCAGATTGGCTACGCCGACCGCATTCTGCTGACCAAAACCGACGTGGCGGGTGAAAGCGAAAAACTGCGTGAGCGCCTGACGCGCATCAACTCGCGCGCACCCATTTATACCGTGACGCACGGCGATATCGACCTGTCTCAGCTGTTCAACACCAACGGCTTTATGCTGGAGGAGAACGTCACCGCGAAACCGCGCTTCCACTTTATGGCAGACAAGCAAAACGACGTAGCGTCGATTGTGGTGGAGCTGGACTACCCGGTGGACATCAGCGAGGTCTCGCGCGTGATGGAGAACCTGCTGCTGTCGTTTGCCGACAAGCTGCTGCGCTATAAAGGAATGCTGTGGATCGACGGCGAGCCGAACCGCCTGCTGTTCCAGGGCGTACAGCGCCTGTACAGCGCCGACTGGGATCGTCCGTGGGGCGATGAACCGCCGCACAGCGTGATGGTGTTTATTGGAATACAGCTGCCGGAAGAGGAAATTCGGGCAGCGTTTGCGGGACTGAAAAAGTAAATCGTCGCTCCCCTTTAAACAGTAAAGGGGGCGTATTTCATTAGGGCAAAATGCGGGTTTCGCCCTTTCTGTTTGCAATATTGTCTGTTAATGTTCTTATCATGAATGAAATCATGCTTTGATTAATATTGGTTACAATATTAATTAATTGGATTCATATAATTTTCATGAATTGGTAGGCGTAATATGGCAATCATTATTCCCACGGTTAGCAGCTGTAGCGAGAAAATTACGGCAGGAGAAAAAAGACTGGCAAGGCTTCTGGAGGGTGGGCTCAGCGAACAATGTACCTGCTGGTATGATACCCGAATGGGAGACAAAGACGATCATCCTGATTTTGTGATTCTGGCCCCCGATAAAGGGCTGCTGTTTATAGAAGTGAAAGACTGGTATATCACAAAAATAAAATCGGCTAATAAAACCCATATTAATTATGAAACCAAAAACGGCATAGAGCCGTTGAAGAACCCACTCGAACAAGTTCGGCAATATACCTTTCATATCATCAATAGCCTGAAAAAAGATCCCCTGCTTCGCCAGAAACAGGGAGAGCATGAGGGCGGTTTTATTATGCCGTATGGATACGGTGTTTATTTTAGCAACATCACTCGGGCACAGCTGGAAAAGAGTTTTACACCTGAGGAGTTGAATGAAATATTGCCCGCCAGCCAGGTGATATGCAAAGACGAACTCAACGAGTTTATGACTCGAGAACAAATCTCTGGCCGGCTCGAATCCCTTCTCAAACATCACTTTGTTCATAACACAACACCACAGCAGCTCGACCGCATCCGGTGGCATCTTTATCCCGATGTCCGCATTAACCCATCCGTTACGCGGGTTGACCTGGATAATTTTACTTTCCACACCCCTGATGTGGTATGCATGATGGACAGGAACCAGGAACAACTCGCCAGAAGTATGGGGGCGGGACACAGGGTAATTCATGGCGTGGCAGGTTCGGGCAAAACGCTCATTTTGCACCACCGATGTATTGAGCTTGCCAACAACATTGAAAACACCAAACCGATACTGGTGATTTGCTACAACATTACGCTGGCTAAAAAACTCAAAGCGCAGCTCGAACAGCATAGCCTCAGACTTCCCGTCGAAGTTATCCATTTCCACGCCTGGTGTTATCAGCAATTAAACGCGCATCGGCGTCTTCCCCCCAGGAGCAAAAACTTTATTGAGCTGATGGAGAATGCGCTGACGGTGGCATTTGAAGAGGGAGCAATCAAACCGGAGCAGTACAGCGCCGTTTTGATAGATGAAGGACACGATTTTAAACCGGAATGGCTAAGAATCCTCGCCAAAATGCCGGACAATAAAGATAGCTCCCTGCTGTTTCTGTACGATGACGCTCAGTCAATTTATCAGAAAAAGAAAGCTCTCGATTTTACTCTGTCCAGCGTCGATATAAAGGCTCAGGGCCGTACAACTATTTTGGATACCAATTATCGCAACACCCGGCAAATACTCCATTTTGCCAGCAGCGTAGCATTTAATTATCTCAATAATCATATAGAAGCTTCTCTCAAATACCAGCAGCCTGCCGCAGGTGGCCTGTCCGGGAAGTATCCCGCGCTGGCCAGCTTTGATAATCAGGACGAGGAGATTACGCGCGTCCTCGATTGGGTCACAGAGCAGCGACAGGAAGGTGTTGCGTGGTCAGAAATCGCCATACTGTGCCCCTCAACCTACAGCATTTCAGGCATGCTCGCGCCAAGGCTTGAAGCCCGCAAGATCCCATACCAGATGATTGTCTCCAGCGATGATAAAAAGCACTGGTCCCCGCAGAATGATTACCTCTGCGTCATGCCGCTGCCCAGCAGCAAGGGGCTTGAGTTTAATTCGGTCGCCATTATGGATGCGGCAAAGGAAAGGGACAGTGAAGATCTGAGTGACGATATCAAGCGCCTTTACGTCGGCATTACCCGCGCACGACAGAATCTTCTGGTGACAATGCACGGAACCGGAAGCCTGCGAGATCATCTGGTCGAGACCTGGGAAAAGAGCGTTAAGTCGATCTAACTATTCCGCGTTGAAAAGTATCTGCACCGAACAATCCCCTCTCCCCTGTGGGGAGAGGGCCAGGGTGAGGGGTAAAGCCCAATATTATTTCAACGCCTCCGGCAGCGTCACAATCCACAGCTCGCTGTCGGACTCCGGCTTCTTCAGCGGCTTGACGCTGAGGGTAGTTTCAACCGCTTTGTCATCCAGCGTCAGCTTGCCTTCCGCGTTCACCCGATAATCCTTGAGCTTCTTGCCCTCGGCCGGGTTGTGCATCGCCACCTTCACGCCAAAGTCGTTATCGTTCGCCACCGCCAGCGTTTTGTCGTCAATCAGCGCCAGCCCTTCGGCCTTTTCCTGCTGCCAGCCCAGCGCACGCAGATCGACCACCTGCGTTTTTTCCGCAAGTGTAATGCCGCGCTGCGCCAGCGTTTTCTCATCGTCAAATTCCGGGTATTCGCCCGGCTTGTCGAAGGCGGCCAGATCGCTCGCCTTGCTCAGATCCACCCTGTAGATGAGGTTACGCATTACGTCGTTTTTATCTTCGCCCTGTTCAATCAGCAGGATAGTGTGGTTATCCAGCGCCACGATATCGCCGATTTTGGCGTCGCTGTTTTTGCTGTAGGCCGCGCTGTCGACAGGGTAGCCGTACATCGCGGTTTTTCCGGTCGCCGGATCGAAGCTAACCAGTCGCGTAAACAGCGCCTGCTTTTTGCTCTTCCCGTCGATATCCAACGTACTCTGGACAGCGGCGATAATACGTCCGTCCGGCATGCGGGTCAGGCCTTCAAATCCCCGGTTTGCCTGGCGCCATTTGATAACATTTGGCAGACCGCCGGCGATGGATTTCTCCCCTTCCGCCGCCTGTGGGCCGTGGATCGCGAGGATTTTCCCTTTACTGTCAATATTAATCAGGAACGGGCCATACTCATCGCACAGCCAGTAGCCGCCCTTCCCGTCCGGCGTGATGCCTTCCGTATCCAGCCCGCGGTTATCGCCTTTCAGCACTTTTAAGGTGTCGCTTAGCGCGATTTCATTGGTGGAACCAATCACGCCACTTTGCAGCGGCAGACCGTTGATTTCGCCTTTATCGTCATGCAAAGGACGCGCGTCCACGGCCTCCGCTTTACCGTTTTGCACGCGGATCGTCATTAGCAGCGGGGCGAAATCCGGGGTAACAAAGATTTTAGCGTCATTTTTCCCCATTTTTGGCGAATCCGCGTTAGGACCGCGATCGGTCACGGTCGTAAACGTCAAGGCATCGCCCTGCTTGCCCGTAAACAGCAGGCCAGAGCCAATCCCCACAGGCAGCCCGTTCGGAAACGCGCTGGCAAACGCACCGCTGTATTTGACATGCGCGCCTTCGGGAAAACTGACGACGTAACGCTCCGCGGTTGGCTGTGCCGCCAGGCCAGAGAAAGAGAGCGCACAACCAATTAGCACAGGAATGATTTTTCTTTTCATAGTGTTAGCACCCAGTAAGTGAAGCCAACAACGTAATGAAGAAACGTGTCAGAAAAATGACATGGTGAAAGCGGTTCGGCACGACGGGGCGTATAGCCACCTCCAGAAATGTAAACCTGTGTCTTTATCTGTGACAACTGAAACACTTTTGGAAATTATTAGAAGCTCAATTAATTCATCCTGAACTAATTTTTCCGACCCGTTCAGCGTACGTTTAATGAGAATCCTGAACCCTTCCTAAACGCGAATGCATTACGTATTGACTCCTTGCCGGGTCAACATTCGAACAACATTTAAAATTCAAAAACCAAACAAAAACAGCATAAAAACGTGACAAGCATCGCATTTGCAGAGATAAACAGCTCTTGTTAAGGTGCCCTCAGATTAATTTGATGACGAGGAAAAACTCATGAAAAAGCTCAACGTTCTCCTTCTTTCCGCTCTGACTGCCGTATCGGGCTCCGCACTGGCCATGGGCGGCAGCATTGAGCAGGGTAAAAACTTTACCAACCTGAATGTGGAAATGGGGAAATCAACCTCCGGTCTGTACACCGAAGGTAGCTGGCTGAAAAACACAGATGACGGCACCACAACCGGTGGCGTAGGAGCAGGCTACAACTTTGAAGTCGGCCCGGTGATGCTGAACGCAGGCGCTAAGGCCCTCTACGTTGGCCCGAAAAAAGGCGATAACGGCGTGGCGTTCCCGGTCGGCGGCGGTGTGAACGTTGCCCTGACCGACAGCATCAGGGTATTCGGTGAAGGCTACGTTGCGCCAGACGGCCTGAACAACAGCGTGAAAAACTACGTTGAAGCGAACGGTGGCGTAAGCTGGACGCCAGTGAAGCCGGTGACGCTGAAGGTGGGTTATCGTCACGTGAGCGTTGATGGTAAAGACGGTCGTCCTAACCACACGCTGATTGACGGCGCATATGTTGGCGGTGGCGTGTCCTTCTAAGCCTGTTTGCCCGTTTCGCCCGGCGGCGCTACGCTTGCACGGGCCTACAATGAAGGGTGCAATTTATGAATATTATTGCACCTTGTAGGCCGGGTAAGCGCAGCGCCACACGGCAAAAAAGGCGATGAGACTGTTAATAAAAAAACCTGCCGGATGGCAGGTTTTTTTATGTCCGACATTACTTGCGAACGACCACCAGCTTCTGGTTCACAAACTCTTTGATCCCCAGGTCCGACAGCTCGCGTCCGTAACCCGAACGTTTTACGCCGCCGAACGGCAGTTCTGCCGCCGTATCGGTGAGCCAGTTGATGTACACCATCCCGGTCTCAATACGCGATGCCATCTTCTTCGCGCGCTCAATATCCTGGCTGAACACCGCTCCGCCCAGGCCGTAGTGGGAGTCGTTCGCCAGCGCGACCGCCTCGTCGTCGTTTTTCACCACGTAAATCTGCGCTACCGGGCCAAAGAACTCTTCGAAGTACGCCGGGTTGTCGCGTGAGATGTTGGTCAGGATGGTCGGCTCAAAGAAGCTCCCGTCTCGCTGCACAGGTTTGCCTCCATAGTGCAGCGTAGCGCCGTTTTTCACCGCCTCGTTAACCTGTTTGGTCAACGTGTCGAGCGCGTCTTTAGAGGACAGCGGCCCCAGCGTGGTGCTTTCGTCCAGCGGATCGCCAATCTTCACCTGCTTAAATGCCTCGGTGAATTTGCTCAGGAAGGCATCGGCAATCTTTTCATGCAGGATAAAGCGCTTCGCCGCGGTACAGACCTGCCCGGCGTTGTTGAGCCGCGCGTTAACGCCGATCTTCACCGCTTTATCCAGGTCCGCATCGTCGAGCACCACGAATACGTCGTTACCGCCAAGCTCCAGCGTGGATTTCTTAATGTGCTTCGCCGCCTGGGCCGCTACCACGCTGCCCGCTTTTTCTGAACCGGTTAGCGCCGCGCCCTGTACGCGATCGTCAGCGATGATGTTCGCCACCTGATCGGACGAGATAAACAGGTTGGTCCACGCCCCTTCCGGCGCGCCCGCCTCACGCACCAGATGGGCGAAGGTTTCCGCACAGTGCGGCACAATGCTGGCGTGTTTAGCGATGACAGGGTTACCCGCCGCCAGGTTTGGCGCCAGAACGCGCATCAACTGATAGTATGGGAAGTTCCATGGTTCGACGGCCATCAGCACGCCGATGGGGTGATGTTCAACCCATGCTTCCCCGAGTTCAGAGTCATACTTCACCGGGGCCAGGAACTGCTTCGCGTTGTCCGCATAGTAGCGGGCGATTTGCGCGCACAGCTTCACCTCGCCGCGGCTCTGTTCGATGAGCTTACCCATCTCCTGGCTGGCGATTTTCGCCAGCTCCTCCACGCGTTCGTCGATCAGGTCCGCCAGCTTATGCAGTACCGGCAGGCGCTGGCTTATGTCGCCTTTCGCCCAGTCGGAGTGATAGAGCGCATCGGCTGCCTTCAGCGCCGCTTCAACATCTGCGTCAGTGTGGGAGGGATATTCTTTGATGAGCTGGTTAGTGGCAGGATTTACTGTCTGATAAGCCATATCGAATCTCCATGTTTTACCGCTTAGGGTATTAAGGGTAGTCAACATGACTGGCTATGGACGTAAAGTTGGGTATATCCGGAAGGTTCTGAGTAAAGCGATGCCATACCGTGGCTGGCGTGGTATAAAAAACCTTCATAAGGAGTTGCTATGACCGATACCCGCCACATCCGTCAGACCTTTCACCGCGCCTCGGGCCTTGAACTACGCAGCACGTGGCAGAGCATGCAGGCGTACAAACGCCATTGCCACCCTCAGCTCTCCATCGGCGCAATTGTGGAAGGCCAGACATGCTGCGTGTGTAATGGCAGAGAATACATCCTCCAGCCCGGGGACCTGATTGTGATCCCGGCTTATGTCCCACACAGCTGCAACCCTGTTGCCGGGCAGCCGCGTAGTTATCATATGCTTTATATCGATACGGATCTTCCCCTTGCGGTTCAGGTGATTCGCAACGTTACGCTGTTTATGTATTACCGGGAAGTTGTTGAGAGGATGTCCCCTGCGTCCGTGGACAAGCTGCTTGCTGCCCTTCCCCATTGCATGGATGAGGCAGAAAAGCCTGGATCAACCAGCCAGCAGGTTCAGCAGGCATTTCTTTCCAGTCTTTCCAGCCCGCCTTCCCTCGACGCACTTGCGCAACGATTCTCGCTGCGAAAGGAGACGCTGATCCGTACCTTCAAGAAGGACACGGGCCTGACGCCTGGCAGCTTCCTCAATATCTTCCGCGTAGAGTACGCCAAAGCGCGGCTGCGTGCCGGGGATGATATCGCCGATGTCGGCTACCAGAGCGGGTTTGCCGACCAGAGCCATTTTCATAAGACCTTTGTGCGCTACACCGCCGCCACACCGCGCCAGTACGCTACGGGCCGATCAATATCAGACAATAAATAAGTTCTGTGTTTCCGTAATCTGGCCCCAGTTTTGCATTCTGAGGTCGCTATGGAACTGTTCTTCCCTTCCGCTTTTCTCGCCCTGGCGCTGGCGCATTTTGTTGCCCTGTTAAGCCCGGGCCCGGATTTTTTCCTGCTGATGGGCTACGCCGCCCGCTACCGACTGCGCGGCAGCGCCGGATTGTGCATCGGGATAGCGGCAGGAAACGGGCTTTACATTTTGCTGGTCATTATGGGATGGAGCGCGCTGCGTCAGTTCGCGTGGCTGTTCACGTTGATTGAATTATCCGGCGCACTGTATTTGCTCTGGATCGGCTCGCATCTTGTACGCAGCCGACCGCAGACGCTGACGCTAAATGAAACACATGAGCGCTGCCCCTCGCTGCGTAAGCAGATCCTGCTGGGGCTGGGTTCGGCGCTGTTGAATCCCAAAAACGCGTTGTTCTACCTGGCGCTGATGACGGCGTTACTCGGGCCGGACGTCACGCTGCTTCAGCAGGCGACCTGCGGCGTCTGGATGGTGATGGTAGTACTGGTATGGGATTTTGCGCTGGTGTCGCTGATGGGGTTACCGGCGGTTCAGCGAAAGCTCAGCCGTTCGCTCTGGCTGATAGAGCGCACGGCGGGGGTGGTATTGATGGGGTTTGGTGGGTGGGTGCTGTGGCGGTTTTTGCACTTTTCCCCCGTATCCCTCTATCCTTAACCCATGGAAAAACATACCGAACTCAAACGCGCCAAGCTTCTCGCGCTGTCGCTGCTGCTGATTGCCGCTGCGGCCTTTATCACTACCCTGTTCCTGCCGCAAACCTTCTGGGTACGCGGCGCAAAAGCTATTGCCGAGGCGGCGATGGTCGGCGCGCTGGCGGACTGGTTTGCCGTTGTCGCGCTGTTCCGCCGGGTGCCAATTCCCTTTATCTCGCGCCATACGGCGATTATCCCGCGCAATAAGGACCGCATCGGCGACAATCTTGGCCAGTTCGTGCAGGAAAAGTTTCTGGATACCCAGTCGCTGGTCGCATTAATTCGCCGCTACGAGCCGGCCCAGATGATTGGTGCCTGGTTCAGCAAGCCCGACAACGCCCAGCGCGTCGGGCTGCATCTGATGCAGGTGATGAGCGGTTTTCTTGAGCTGACTGACGACGGGCGCATTCAGCGCCTGCTCAAACGCGCGGTGCATAAGGCTATCGACAAGGTCGATTTAACCGAGACCAGCGCCGTCATGCTGGAAAGCATGACCAAAAACAACCGTCACCAGGTGCTGCTGGACGCCATCATCAACCGTCTGATTACCCTGATTCAGCGCGAGAGCACGCGGGAATTTATCTCTGACCAGATCGTCCACTGGCTGAAGACCGAGCATCCGCGCAAGGCGATGGTGCTGCCCACCGAGTGGCTGGGCGATCAGAGCGCAGAGATGGTGTCGAACGCGGTGAACACGCTGCTGGATGATATCAGCCACGACCGCACGCACCAGATCCGTCGGGCATTTGACCGCGCCACGCTGAAGTTCATCGACAACCTGAAAAACGACCCGGAGATGACGGCCAAAGCCGACAACATCAAGCACTATCTGAAGAATGATGAAGCATTTAACCGCTACCTGGGTGAAATGTGGGCTGACCTGCGCCAGTGGCTGAAAAATGACATGCAGAGCGACGATTCCCGCGTGAAGCAACGTATCGCCAACGCCGGGCTGTGGTTTGGTGAGACGCTGTCGAATGATGCCAGCCTGCGTGCGTCGCTGAACGAGCATCTGGAGCAGGCCGCGCACCGCGTCGCGCCGGATTTTGCGGCATTCCTGACGCGCCATATCAGCGACACGGTGAAAAGCTGGGACGCCAAAGATATGTCACGCCAGATAGAACTCAATATCGGTAAAGATCTTCAGTTCATTCGCGTAAACGGTACCCTGGTAGGCGGAACGATTGGCCTGATCCTGTTTTTACTTTCTCAGTTGCCCGCCGTGGTGGGGCATTAATCCGCTTTTGGCGGCGCGATAACGTAGCGCGTCGCCTCGAAACGGTTCAGGATCAGGTGCATCAGAAAGACCATCGTCAGCGTGACCACCAGCGCGAAGGTAACGGAGGTGATACGGTACAGATCGCTGAACACCAGATCGCTGTCCGGATGCATGTTTTGCCCGAACATAATGCCGATGGTGGTAATGCTGGAAAATCCCACCCCGGCCCCGACCTTCTCCATCACGTGCAGGCGCGCGCCAAATGCCAGCCCGAGGCCGATCAGCGGCATCATCAGCAGCATATGGCTGCTGTGATCGTACAGAATAAGCTGAACGACGAGGATATAGAGACAGCCCAGCACCACGCCGACCACGCGCCAGATGGAGCTCATGACCGCGCCGCGGTAGTGCATCGGGAACAGGATCAGAATGCCCGCCATCAGCGCCGAGAGCGAATCGCTTAAGTCGCTCATCTGAAATACCACGAAAATCAGCGTCGCCACGGTGCCGGAGAGCAGCGACTCGTGGCGCACGCGGGCATCGTCTTTCTCTATCAGCGGCGGCGGCTTACGTGGCTCCACGTCCGGCAGCAGGTAATTCATCAGCGCGCTCAGACACACCGCCATCACGCTCGCTTCAATGTTGGAGAACAAAAGCGTGTGCCAGTTGGTGGTGGGGTAGCTCATAAAGTTGAGCATTACGCTCTGGCACACCACGCCCATCGAACCGAACAGAAATAGCGGCCCCTTGCTCATAAAGCGAAAGCGCATCACGTACAGGGCAAAGACCACCAGCGTCATAATGACCGGCCATTGCGACAGAAAGCCGATGATGATCACCATTTCGACGCAGTTGAGCGATGCGCTGAAGATAAACTGCTTCGCCACGTGGCGGTTAAACACCGGCACCAGCGACAGCAGCATGATCGGGTAGACCACAAAAAACACGCCGTAGCTGGTGTTGTAGAAGCTCGAAATACTGAGCGCAATCATCCCGGCAAAGACAATGCGCAGGGTCTGGCGGAAGTCGTTTGCCGTGTAGACGATGTTGCCGTGCGGGGTAAATACCCGCGCCAGAGTGCTAATAGACATAGTGAAGCAGGCTCACCAGATGGATTTGCATCCCGGAGAAGAAGCGCGCAAAGGGCCCTTCGCTGTTGTAGAGCTGTACGGTGGCGCGCGCGCCGGTCGGCAGCGACTTCGGTAAGGCTTCGTCCAGCGCCACGTGAATGCGCATTCGCTGGGCATCGCGCACCCAGCGGTTAGAGGTTTCCGGTTCAGAAAGTTGACCGTTAACGGCTTCCTGACCGGCGAGGATCCCCGCGTCACTGCTGGTCACGTGGGCGCGGAAAACCCGTCCCGGAAAGGCGTCAAACACCACGGCGGCGTCGGTCCCCTGGTGGGTATGACGCAAGCTCTTCTCGCGGAAATCCGCCACAATATCCGTCTGCGTATTCACCAGCGCCAGCGCTGCCGAACCGGACGAGGCGTAAAAACCGGGGCTTAATTGCAGATTACTCACCGTGCCGTCCGCCTCGGCGTAGACCTTCGTCCAGCCAAGATTCAGCTCCGCTTCATCCAGCGCGTTACGGTATTTTTGCAGCGTCACGTTACGGTGTTCATTCCGCTCGCCGCGCTGAATGCGCAGGTTATGAATATTCGCCTGAATCGAGCTGACGGACTGCTCGCTGCTCTGCCAGGTAGTGCGAACCTTATCCAGATCCGCCTGCGACACGTTCTGCAGGGTGCTCAGTTTCTGGTAGCGGTCGAAAGTCACTTTGTCGTTACGCGCGGTCAGCACGGCGGTCTTCAGGCTGGCCTGCGCGGCGGCGATCTGCGCGTCCAGTTGTTCGTTGGAAAGGCGAGCCTGCTCAAGCGCGATCTGCGCCGCTTCCACTTTATTGCGAAACGGGGTGTCGTCGAGCTCAAACAGCAGATCGCCTTTCTTCACCTGACTATTGTTGTGGACATGGACCGCCGCCACATAGCCGGAGACACGGGCAGACACCGGCGTCACCACGCGCATCACGGTGGAATCCGGCGTCAGCGGGATCCAGATATCCGCGACGATAAAGTAGACAAACATCAGCAGGAAAGAGGCAATACTTACCCTTACCCAGCGGGCAAACTTTTGTTCAGGAGTCATTATTTTTCGGTCTTGTTATCTTCTTCGCGGATTGTCCGCAAATTGCAGGCGATTTGATTCAGGGTGGCGCTGAAAATGTCGAGATGTTCAGGCGCGATGTTTTGCGATACGCGCGTCTGAAGCGTCTCAATTACCTGGGTGAGCCTGTTAAGTACAGCTTTTCCCTCAGGCGTCAGCGTCAGAAGCCGGATGCGCTTGTCATACGGCGAGACGGTGCGCAGCAGGTAACCCTGTTTTTCCAGCTGTGTCAGGGTGCGCATTAGCGGCGGCAGTTCAATGCCCTGCACCTCCGCCAGCTCACTCACCGAGACGTTATCCCCGAGCTGATGCAGCTGCATCATCACCGTCCAGCTCGACTGGGTTAACCCGGTATCGAGAATGGCGTCGTCAATGACGGCACGCCACTGGCGCACGATCATCGCCATCCGCATGCCCATCGGCCTGCGGCTAAACAGTTCTTCTTCACTCATGGGGAAACCTCTCGTCACACGCGGTCACGATAATAGTTATCAGGGTAAGTATCAAGAAACGAGAAGTTAAAGCGCAGGAATTGCGAAATGAGATTCTCCCTCTCCCTGTGGGCTGAGGGTTCCCCACAAATTAATGCGAGCACTGAGCAATCCCCTCGCCCCTCGCCCCTCCGGGGAGAGGGTTAGGGTGAGGGGAACATACGGCTGTGGTGGTCATTCCGTTCACTTTATGTTCCTTGCTACTCTGTAACGACATGACCGGTGAACGTGCCAGGGTGGCTCAGTCGCCACCACCCTGGCGACCCGGGCTCCCGGCGGTAAATCGCCGCTTCGCGGTGCCCTCGGCTTATTCCTTCCGGCTTATCGGGTACGGGCGGAGGCAACGTCCCTGTAAAGCCGCCCTCTCGGCGCATCCCTGCGCCTCGCCCCGGCCTGCAGGAAACGCCTCAGCGATTTACAGCCGGACCAGGGCATCGCTGACAGCCCTCAGTCATTTAGAAAGCAACTTTATTGCTTCTGCATAAAAAAATTACTGGGGATCCCTCAGCCCACAGGGAGAGGGGCAGAGTGAGGGCACAGCCCGCAGCGGAGTTTAGCGGCTAAAATGTCTGGTGATGGCGCCCTGTCCTGAAGCCGTCACAACCACCTCCCTGTACCCCGCCACCCGCTGGATCCACCCTTTGCTTTCCAGATAAAGAAGCAGCGCTGCGCCGGCTTCGCCTCCGAGATGAAACCGCCGCTCGCTCCAGTCCAGGCAGGCGCAGCACGCTTTTCGGCGCGGATGAGCGCTTAACGAAACGCCGAGCTTCAGAAACTGCTCCCGACCATACGGCGTGAGCGCTGAACCGTCTGCCTCCAGCCAGCCTGCTGCCTGCATGAAATCGTAGATCTGCACCGCCACCGCGCCCGCCAGATGGTCATAGCAGGTCCGCGCCTCCCGCATGGCTTTCGGCGCGGTAGTTTCCGGCGGGGTAATGCGGCGCCAGGAGAGCCCCATCATCTGTTCCACCAGCGCCGCCACGTCGTGCCCGGCAAGACGATAATAACGATGCCGCCCTTGCGACAGGCAGGTAATTAGCTGCCCTTCAACCAGCCGGGCGAGATGCCCGCTGGCGGTCGACGGCGCAACGTCTGCCGCCGCACTCAGTTCGGTGGCCGTCCACGCCCGGCCGTCCATTAGTGCACAGAGCATTTTCACGCGCGACGGATCGGCCATTGCAGCCGCTACAGCGGCAATGGCCTTTTCCAGCATCGCGCTGTTATCAGAGGGTAAGCTCGTCTTTAACATTTGTCGCCCAGGGTGTGGTGATCTCAGCGGCCAGCTTATCATCATCCGTCAGCAGAATAAGGTGATTCGCGTGGTCGCTGTACTGAGTCAGGATAGACACGCCCTTTGCGGCCAGCGCCGCCGCTATCTCGCCCAGCTCGCCGGGCCTGTTGTCGAAAATTACATGAACGTCATACATCCGCGTGCCCTCCCGTTTCGGAGCTGTACTCCCGCACCAGCTGCGCCACGCGAATACGGTAGAAAGAAAAAATCGACTCCCGGCCTTCGGCCTGCGCGGCCTGATGGAAGACATTCTGCTTCCAGCGGCGGACGGCCTCTTCATCCCGCCACCAGGAAAGGGACAGGATTTTGCCGTCGATGCTCAGGCTCTGAAAACGTTCTATATCAATAAAGCCGTCGATGTCCGCCAGCAAAGGCTTGAGTTCAGCGGCAAGCTGCAGATAGCGCGCCTGATGATGAGGCTCCGCTTTGGCTTCAAAAAGGACTGCGATCATGGGTGTCTCTCCGTTGTGAGGGTGTGGAGAGAATGCAGGAGGAAAAACCACAATGCTTCGGTATGGAGCGAAGTGTTTGCCGGATGGCGCTGCGCTTATCCGGCCTACGGGCTCATGTAGGCCCGGTAAGCGTAGCGCCACCGGGCAGGGTTTAACCCACCATCGACTTCGACTCCATAAACGCCCCAATCCCCCACTCGCCTGGATTACGGGCGCTGGTGGCGATGATCCGCGAGCGCGGAATTATTCCAGGTTAGCCTTGTTCAGACCGTAAGCCGCATCCAGCGCGCCCGGTTCCATGCGGGAGGTAATGCCCAGGCGGTTCCAGGCGTTGATCGCTACGATGGCGAAGTTTAGCTCTGAAATCTCGACATCCGAGAAGTGCTCCGCCACGCTGCGGTACAGCGCATCGCTCACGCCATGTACGCCAATCTGGGTCAGCGCTTCGGTGAAGGCCAGCGCCGCTTTTTCACGGGCGCTAAACAGCGGGGACTCGCGCCAGGCCGCCAGATGGTACAGGCGCAGCTCGCGCTCACCGGCGATTTTAGCCTCTTTCGAGTGCATATCCAGACAGAAGGTGCAGCCGTTCAGCTGCGATACGCGAATGTCGATAAGGTGCTTAAGCGCCGGGTCGATGGAGGTTTTCGCCACCTCCATGCTCAGGGCAGAAAGCGCGTTGGCAAGTGCAGGTGTGGCTTTGTGGTGGTTTACGCGGGTGCTCATTGTCTTTCCTCTTTTTGTGCCGTTTTTTTCATGTGATAAGGCAAATCTACGCCGTTAATGACATAGTAAAAAGACACAAAAAGCGTGAAATGAGGTAGGACATGAAGCCGGGCTATCATGAGATTTATTCCCGCTATCGCGACAACATCACGCGCGGCGTGCTGAAGCCGGGCGACAAGGTACCTGCCATCCGCGTGCTGGCTGAAGAGCTTAAGGTCGCGCGAAAAACCGTTGAAACAGCCTATGCCATTCTGACAGGCGAAGGGTATCTGGTAAGCCAGGGCGCGCGCGGGACGCGGGTGAACCCGGATCTTCTGCTGCCCGCGCAACACGCCCCCACAGAACAAGCGACCGGCACGCTGCCGGCGTCGTTGATTAGCCAGCGCGAACGGGCCGGTTTTCTGCGCCCCGGCATTCCGGCGCTCGACAGCTTCCCCTATAAAAAATGGCTGCTGCTGGCGGGCCAGGCGACGCGCGCCATGCGTCAGGATGAAATGCTCAACCCGCCGGTGCTGGGCTGGTATCCGCTGCGCGAGGCGATTGCCCGCTATCTCAATATCTCGCGCGGGTTATCCTGCACCGCCGAACAGGTACTGATCACCAGCGGCTACAGCGGCAGCCTGCGCCTGATCCTCGACACGCTTGCCAGCCGCAGCGACAAAGTGGTGTTTGAGGATCCGGGCTATTTTATGGGCCAGCAGCTGCTCAAGCGGATCGTGCCCCGCCTGCACACCGTGCCGGTTGATCGCTGCGGCATCGATACGGACTACCTGCTCCGTCATCATCGCGACGCGCGTTTTGCCATCGTGACCCCGTCGCATCAGAGCCCGCTGGCGGTGACGCTCTCACTGCCGCGCAAGCAGCAGCTGCTCGACTGGGCGTCACAAAACGAGGCGTGGATTATCGAAGACGATTACGACGGGGAATTTCACTACACCCGCAAAGTGCTGCCGTCGATGAAAAGCCTCGACCAGCATGACAGGGTGATCTTTATGGGCACCTTCAGCAAAACCATCATGCCTTCACTGCGCATGGGCTACGTGGTGATGCCCGCCAGCACCGTCGGGACCTTTACCGACTGCGCGGACATTACCACCAGCGGCCAGCCGGTGCTGACGCAAAAAATCCTCACCGCATTTCTCAACGAAGGGCATTTTTTTCGTCATCTGAAAAAGATGCGCGCCCTGTATCAGATCCGCCGCGACTGGATGATTGCCGCCCTGCGTGAGGTCTATGGTGACCTGTTCTTCACCGAGCAAAACGACGGTGGAATGCATATTGTCGCGTTCCTCGCAAAGGGAAGCGCTGACCGGGAGATCGCCCGCTGCTGGCAGGAACAGCAACTACAGGTTAATGCGCTGTCGGAGTGGTATCGCGGATCGGGCAAACGCTACGGGCTGGTGATGGGCTATAACAACGTGCGGTCATATCAGGAGGCGGTTGAGCTGCTGGAAAGGCCGAAACGGCAGACGCTTGCGCTGTTGAGTTGAAAACCGCCGGGTGGCGGCTGCGCCTTACCCGGCCTACGGTCTCCTGTAGGCCCGGTAAGCGTAGCGCCACCGGGCAACCCTATGCTTACACATCATATCGCGATAACCCAACGTCCTTGAGCTGCTCGTCGCTCATCTGGCTCAGAATGCGGCGGGTACGGTTGATGCGATACCAGTTACGCAGCGTTTTCGCTACCCAGACAAACGCGATAAACGGACGTTTTGAACGATTCTCGTAGAATTCCATGATGCTCTCCTCGCTGTGCCAGTGGGGTTATCATCATGGAAAACGGCCAATACAATACAGATTCAAAAACTGCTTTTGTTTACCATACAGATCCGCTAAAACGGTATCTGCATGGCGTTTTACCCACCAATCTGTACTGGTTTAATAATCTGTATGGTGAAAACAAAGGATACAGCATGACGCGCTATCAACATCTGGCCAACCTACTGGCGGAACGTATCGAACAAGGGCTGTATCGCAGCGGCGAACGTCTGCCGTCGGTACGCACGCTGAGCCAGGAACACGGCGTGAGTATCAGCACCATACAGCAGGCCTACCAGATCCTCGAAAATCTCCAGCTGATCACGCCCCAGCCGCGCTCCGGCTATTTTGTCTCGAAACGCAAAGCGCAGCCGCCCGTACCGGCGATGACGCGCCCGGTGCAGCGCCCCGTGGACGTCACCCAGTGGGATGAGGTGATGATGCTGCTGGACGCCCGCGCCGACAAAGAGATGATCTCCTTTGGCGGCGGCTCGCCGGACATCAACCAGCCGAGCCTGAAGCCGCTGTGGCGCGAGATGAGCCGCATTGCGCAGCATAACCCTGGCGAAATGCTGAGCTATGACGTGCTCGATGGTCGTCTGGAGCTGCGCGAGCAGATCGCCCGCCTGATGCTGGACGGCGGCTCCACCGTGGCGGCAAACGAGATTGTGATCACCAACGGCTGCCACGGCGCGCTGTCGATCGCCCTGCTCTCGGTGTGCAAACCGGGGGACATCGTGGCGGTCGAGTCGCCGTCGTTTCACGGCACCATGCAGATGCTGCGCGGCTTCGACATCAAGGCGATTGAAATACCTACCGATCCCGAGACCGGGATCAGCATCGAGGCGTTAGAGCTGGCGCTGGAGCAGTGGCCGATCAAAGCGGTGATCCTGGTCCCCAACTGCAATAACCCGCTCGGGTTTATCATGCCGGAAGCACGTAAAAAGCAGGTGCTGGCGCTCGCCCAGCGGCACGATATTGTGATTGTGGAGGATGATATCTACGGCGAGCTGGCCGCAGAGTACCCGCGCCCGCGCACCATTCACTCTATGGACATTGATGGCCGCGTGATCCTCTGCAGCTCCTTTACCAAAACCGTGGCGCCCGGGCTGCGCGTCGGCTGGATTGTGCCGGGGCGCTATTACGACCGGGTGATGCACATGAAATACGCCGCGGGCGGGTTTAACGTGCCGGGCACGCAGATGGCGGTGGCGGCGTTTATTCGCGACGGCCATTACCATCGCCACGTGCGGCGCATGCGCCAGATTTATCAGCAGAATATGGAGACCTACACCTGCTGGGTGCGGCAGTATTTTCCGGCAGAAATATGCGTTACCCGCCCGCAGGGCAGCTTCCTGCTGTGGGTCGAGCTGCCGGAGACGGTCGACATGGTGTGCGTCAGCAAGCAGCTGTGCCGTCTGAAGATCCAGGCTGCGGCGGGGTCGCTGTTTTCCGCCTCCGGTAAGTACCGCAACTGTCTGCGGATCAACGTGGCGCTGCCGCCGACGGATAAACATCGCGAGGCGTTGAAAAAGATGGGTGAGGCGATTGTGATTGCGATGGAGGGGTAGTGCGGCCTGTTGCCCTCACCCCGGCCCTCTCCCACAGGGAGAGGGTGAAAACCGATCCCGTAGGCCCGGTAAGCGCAGCGCCACCGGGCATTGGCTAACGACTCAGAACGTCCACGAAACGCTGCCTACAATGCTGCGCTCTGCACCGAAGTAGCAGTAAGAGAGCGAATTACACGCCGCAACGTAGCTTTTGTCCGTCAGGTTATTGACGTTCAACTGCGCGCTCACGCCCGTGAGACCCACTTTCGACAGGTCATACCCCACGACCATATCCACCAGGGTGTATGACGGTAGCGTATGGGTGTTCTGACGATCGCTGGCGATCCCGTTGACATAGCGCACGCCGGAGCCGACGGTCAGACCGTCCAGCGGGCCGCTTTTGACGTCGTAGCTCAGCCAGGCGCTGGCCATGTTACGCGGGGCATAGACGGCGCGCTTGCCCTCCTCTTCCGGGCTGCTCTTCTTGTAGCGAATATCCGTATAGGTGTAGGCCGCCTGCATGCGCAGGCTGTCGGTCAGCTGTCCAATCGCCTCCAGCTCAACGCCTTCGGATTCGATTTCACCGATGGAACGGTACGGATCGGTCGGCTCCTCTTTAGTGGCAATGTTCTTCTGGTTGATGCGGAACACCGAGGCGCTGAACTGGCTGTTCATCCCCTCCGGCTCATACTTCACGCCCGCTTCCCACTGCTTGCCCTTCATCGGATCCAGGATATTCCCCTGCTCGTCGGCAAAGCTGGTCGGCGTAAAGGCGGTGGAGTAACTGACGTACGGCGCGACGCCGTTATCAAACAGATACAGCAGCGCCGCGCGGCTGCTGAAGTTGTTTTTATCCAGATCGCTGCGGGTATGGTTGAAGTTGTCGACGTTCGACACGCTTACCTGGTCGTAACGCCCACCCAGCGTGAGGCGCCAGCGGTCAATGGACATCTGATCCTGCAGGTAGTAGCCGGTCTGGCGCAGCTTATGCTTTTCCCTGCTGTACTGGGTGATATAGTCCGGCTTCGCGCCATAAGCAGGATGGAAAGCGTCAATCGGCGGGAAGCCGCCGTAGTAGCCGGTGACGTTGTTGGTGCGGTCCTGGTAGTCCATGCCGATCAGCACGCGGTGGTTCACCTCGCCGGTATCGAAGCTGCCGTCGACCTGGTTATCAAGGGTGATGGCGTTCATCTTCTCGTCGGAGCCGGAATAGCCGCGGTTCAGCTCGGTGTCGTTCAGCCAGCCTGCGGCATACACCTGGTTCAGCTCGACTTTGGTGTGCAGGTAGCGCAGCCTCTGACGCACGGCCCAGCCGCTGTCAAACAAGTGCTCGATGTTATAACCGACCATGTTTTCCCGACGATCGTACTTGTCGTAATCGTCTTCACCTTCAAAAAAGGTGTTGGAGATTTTCTTACCGCTGTGCGGCACGACGGTGCCCTCATACGGCAGGCCGGAGTGGCTGCCGCCTTCCGGATCGCGGTGCAGGTAGGCCATCAGATCCAGACGGGTATTATCGGTGATACGCCAGGTCAGGCTCGGCATCAGCGCGTAACGCTCTTCTTTGAGCGGATCGAACTGGGAATCGGCATAGCGGGTCATCCCGCTGAGGCGCACCGCCACGCGGTCGTTATCATCAACCGGGCCGGTGACGTCGAACATCGCCCCGCGCTGGTTATTGTTACCGGCGAAGAGCTTGATCTCCCCGCCCGGATCGAACGATGGCTTACGGGAGGTGAGCGCCACGATGCCGCCCGGCGATGAGCGACCGTACAGCACGGAGGCCGGGCCGCGCACGACTTCGATACTGTCCAGGAACCACGGATCAACCACCAGCGAGCTGTGGGAATTGGTGTCGCCCATCATCTTCAGGCCGTCGAGGTAGACGTTGTCCAGGCTGCCGTCCGAGAAGCCGCGCAGCACCATGTAGTCGAAGCGGTTTGATGCCCCAATCTGGTTGCTGTAGACCCCCGGCGTGTAGCTCACGGCCTGACGCACGCTGGTTGCGCCCTGCTCTTCGAACTGCTCGCGGGTGACGATAGAGACCGATTGCGGGGTTTCAATATCCGGCGTTTCAAGCTTGGTGGCCGCAGACTGCATCTGCGAGGTCACCACCACGGTGTCAGTTTTTTGGGCATCCTGCGCCAGTAAAGGAAAAGCGACGCTACCGGTAACCCATCCCACCAGCAGTGCCAGACGCGATTTAGCAAACATAACCCTCTCCAGAGATATTTCTTATTGTTAATAAGAATTATTACCTTTTTGAGGGTGCAAACAGCTATGCGCGCCGCCAGGTTATGTATGCGCGATGCTAAACCGCACGGGATACGTTCGCGCGATGGACAAAATTACGTTAGCGGATTTTGCGCACGTCACCCGGTGAAATCCCGTAATGACGACGAAACGCGGTGGCGAAGTTGGTGGCATGCTGATACCCGCACATCCAGGCCGCCTGCTGTACGCTATGGCCTTCCAGCAGATAGCGACGCGCCAGCGCAAGGCGACAGTCGCGGAGATAATCGAAGAGTGTGCAGCCGTAGCGTTGACGGAACTTGCTGCGCAGGCTGCTTGGGCTCATGGCAGCAAGGGCTGCCAGCTGCGCGAGTGTATGGTCACGTTCAGGAGACTGTTCCAGCAGGCACCGGACGCGTTCCAGACGCGCATGCTCAGGGCGGCTCGGACAGGGCAGCTGGCACTGGTTCAGGCCGTGGCCGAGCAGCTGGTACATGAGCCCCTCCAGCAACAGCTTACGCGAGAGCACGCTTCCCCCCTGCCGCTGTACATGCTGAATGCCTGACATCACAAACTCGGGAACGTGCCAGACAAACGCGGGGGTATTCAGGCTTTGCCATTCCAGCAGCAGCGACTCAAGCAGGGCTTCACGTCCGGCATCGTGCGGGTACACGCCAAACGAGAGCGTTTTCAGCGTGCTGTCAGCATCGTGACGCGCGCTCATCACCTGATCTTCACTCAGACGCGAGCTGAACGCCATGCCCGGGCGGACGGGATAATCGATACCATTGAGCGTGAGCGTCACGCACCCTTCCAGCACCACCAGCATATAAAGCGGGCTGCTGTGGCGAGAGGTGGTTTCATAGGGCTGTAATACACGTACGTCGGAATGGGTCAGTGAAATGCCGGACGAGAGCGTCATCTCTTCAACATTCCCCTGCAACACGGGGCTGCCGCTGACCTGCTCATCTTTTAGCTGCGGGAAACGGTAGTCGATGCCGTAGCGCTCGCCGAATATTTGAAAATCCTCAACAAAAAATATGCGCTTCGCTGATGTATTTTCACTCTGGAGCATAATTCGGAGCCTGCATCGGGGAAAGGACAGGCAAAACAGTACCATTCATTTGCCATGGCAGCAATCACCGGGCGCAGACACTATTACGCTCCGGACGAAGCCGGAGCGAAGGCGTATATTTCTTTACGAGAAATATATTTATGCTTCCTGCCACTCAGCAAAAACCTCTTTATGGTTTTTGGTCAGGACAACTTTATTATCTTCGACCTTATCGACCCAGCCGAGAGGAATAAAGTGGTGCTTGCCGCCTGATTCCGGGTCGCTCTTCGCAAGCTTGATACGCTCACCATCAAGATGGTCTACAACCCCGACATGCGTTCCGCAGCTGGCGACAACCTGAGTGTGATCCTTAATTGCGCTTTTATCTACCATATTCATTCTCCTGTTTCGGTTATTTGCCTGTTGCACGAAATTAACTGTAGCGCATAAATTCGGACCTGAAATGCGTATTAGCATTTTGAAACATCATTGACAGAACCGAATATTATGTCTATTTAGCGCCGAATTGAAAAAATAAGAATAAGATTAATTATTAGCGACTGATTATTTCCCGTTCATAATTTAAGTATCGCAACCAACGAGGAGGTATTTATGACGATTCGCAACAATCGGACAGAAATTTCGCTGGCTCTTGGTGAAGCGGTCTTAGACATCGTGCAAAAAGGCCATGAGGTATCGCGAGAAAATCTCGCCCAGGCGATGAAAATTAAAGCGGAAAAAGAGCGCGACGATGAGCGGCTTCTGAACTACTGGAAGGCCTGTAATATGCTGGTTTAAACGTAGCGGCGTTTAGTCTGACTAAACGCCGCTGTCTGTTACTCGTCGAAGTACCAGTATCCCTGGTTAATCAATCCGGTCAACTCTTCCACAAACGCCGGATTATTCAGCGCATTGCCCAGCTCGGCCTGGCCGAGCTGGGTGTAGCGGGACAGCGCGTCCGCCCCGTTCACATCCGCCGTCTCCAGCTGTTCGCTGTTAATAAAGAAGCTGCCGTTGACGTTCAGCACGCGCAGCCCGCTCAGGCGTGAAAGCGTTTCGCCCCCTTGCAGCGCGTCGAGCACCTCGTCTGCGGAATACGGCGGCTCGGCGGCGGCAATATCCAGCTCGTGACGCGGCGTGGAGACGAAGCTGCCGAACCATTTTGTAAAATCATCCGGCTTGCTAATCATGTCGATCATCATCTGGCGAATGCGATCGAGCTCGTACTGCTCCACGCGGCCCGGGTGTTCGCGGCAGGTCAGATCCGGATCGCTGTAGTGCTCGCCACCCAGATCGTTTTCCAGCGCGTAATCGGCAAAGCTGCTAATCAGATCGCGACCGTTCGGCCCGCGGAAACCGACAGAGTAGTTGAGCGCGGTTTCATGGGTGAAGCCGTCATGCGGGAATCCAGGCGGAATATAGAGGATATCGCCCGGGGCCAGATCTTCGTCAATGATTGGCTCAAACGGATCGACGTGCAGCAGGGCCGGATGCGGACAGAACTGACGCATCGGCAGCTTGTCACCCACGCGCCAGCGACGGCTACCCATCCCCTGAATAATAAACACATCGTACTGATCGATATGCGGCCCAACGCCGCCGCCCGGGACGGAGAAGGAGATCATCAGGTCATCGAGACGCCAGTCCGGCAGGACGCGGAACGGACGCACCAGCTCTGCGGCGGGCATATGCCAGTGGTTCACCGCCTGCGCCAGCAGAGACCAGCCGGTTTCACCGAGGTTATCGAAATGCTCAAACGGGCCATTGCTCGCCTGCCACTTGCCGTTAGCATGGCTTACCAGGCGGCTATCGACTTCCGGCTCCATCGCCAGACCCGCCAGTTCATCAGGGGTAATGGGGTCGACAAAATTCGGGAAGGCATTTTTCAGCACAACGGGTTGTTTTTGCCAGTATTTCTCAAGAAATTCCGGCCAGTCGAGGTTCAGTTGATACGCCATGGTTAGCACCAGTGAGAGGGGAGACAGGCGCGATTATAGAAGAGACAGCCAGGGAGGAACTTGTCATGGGTCAATCGAGCGCGCGTAGGTCGGGTAAGGCGAAGCCGTCACCCGACGCACGCGCGGGCTAAAACTTAATCCAGGTTCAGCTCGTCATAATGGGTGATCAGTTTGCCCACGATGCCGTAGTCCAGCGCTTCCGCCGGTGACATCCAGAAGTTACGGTCGGTGTCCTTCTTCACTTTCTCCAGCGGCTGGCCGGTGGCGTCAGCAATCAGTTTGTTCACGCGTTCCAGCATGCGGATAATCTCGCGCGCTTCGATTTCGATATCCGTTGCCTGACCGCGCACGCCGCCCAGCGGCTGGTGGATCATAAAGCGGGTATTCGGCAGCGAGTAGCGGTGCTCTTTTTTCGCCGCCAGGAAGATGGTGATCCCGGCGCTTGCCACCCAGCCGGTGCCAATGACGTGCACTTCCGGTCGGATAAACTTAATGAAGTCGTGGATGGTGTCGCCCGCTTCCACGTGGCCGCCCTGGCTGTTGATGTACAGCTTGATCGGATCGTTGCTGACGCTTTGCAGCAGGATCATCTGAGTGATGACTTTCTGGGCCAGCTCCTGGTTGATCTCACCGGAGATGACAATCGAACGGGATTCCAGCAGTTTTTGCTGTAGAGCGCCCGCGCCGCTTGTTCCTTCCGCTTTTTCTTTATCGTCACTGCTTTTCAGTGTGTAGTGCATCGTTATGTCCTCAGCTTGTCGCGCTCAAAATCAGAGTGTAGCCTGTTTTACCCGTCGGCGTCCTCACACAAAACATCGTGGCTCAGGATGAATATCGCCTGTGTCACGCTCTGGCTTCGCAGCAGGAAAGGTCTCTAAAAACAGCGTTCCGATCCTAACCAATTCGCCACATTTTTATTACACTTTCATATCATCTTCATATTGCCGAATGATAATAATTATTAATGTGTTAGTATGAATGAGGATAGCAAACAGTCGCTTACGTTCAAAAAGGCGCATTTTATTCTCGATGGTTTACTGATCACACCGGGGCGGTGAATGGAACACATTGTTTATGTGGTTGATGACGATGACGCAGTCAGGCAGTCCGTTGTTGGGCTGCTGGAATCAGCGGATATACACGCCCTTGGCTTTTCCTCAGCAGAAGCCTTTCTCAGCCATCCCTTTGAGGATCTGCCCTCCTGCGTGATCCTCGATATGCAAATGCCCACGATCACCGGGTTTGATGTCGCAGATGCGCTGAAAGCCAACGGGCGAGAAATACCGATCATTTTTCTCACCGGTCACGGCACCATCCCTATGTCCGTCCGGGCGATCAAAGGCGGGGCCTACGAATTTCTCACTAAACCCGTTGAATCCAGCGCCCTCATTGGCTCTATCGAATCCGCGCTCAGGCTGGCACAGCACAACGCCGCCCGCGTCAAAGAGCACTACGCCCTGAAACAGCGCCACATGTCCCTCACGCCGCGCGAACATGAAGTGCTTGAGCTTGCCATCAGCGGCAAGCTCAACAAGCAGATCGCCGCCGAGCTGGGCGTCAGTGAGATTACGGTGAAAGTACACCGCCGCCGGGTGATGGAGAAAATGCAGGTCCGCTCCGTGGCCGAGCTGGTCAGGGCCGTCGAGCGCCTGACAAAACATCAGCCAGCGGAATAACCGTTACGCCTCCTGTCCGGCAAGCGGCAACGCGAAGGTAAACACCGTGCCGTACGGCTCTCTGCGGCGCGCGCTCAGTTTTCCCCGATGCCGTTCAATGATGCTGGCGCTGATGGTCAGCCCCATCCCCATTCCCTGCGCTTTGGTCGAATAGAACGAGTCAAAGATCCGCTCGGTGAGCTCCGGCTCAATGCCGCTGCCGGTATCGGCGATCTCAAAGATCACCTTCCCTTCGGCGCAGTTCGCGGTGGCGATCGTGATGCTGCACGGGCGATCCGTCACTTCCGCCATCGCTTCCATCGCATTCATCACCAGGTTAAGCAGCACCTGCTGGATCTGCACGCTGTCGCCGATGATAAAGCTGTCGTCAGCGTTCAGGAGATAATCAACGCTTATGTGTCGCAGCTCAAGTTCGCTGCGAGAGAGCATAATGATGTGGTGGATCAGGAAGTGCAGATCGATTCGCGTAAACGTGGGGTCCTGTTTGCGCGTCAGAGATTGAATGCTGCGGATGATCTCCCCTGCCCGCTCGCCCTCGGCGGCGATCTCCTCCAGCCCCTCGCGCACTTTGTCCAGCCGCGCCGGATCGCGGTTGAGCCAGCGCAGGCTCGCGCCGGCGTTCGAGACAATCGACATCAGCGGCTGGTTGATCTCGTGCGCGATCGAGGAGGTCAGTTGCCCGACGGTGGTGGCCCGTGAGACTCGCGCCAGATCCGCCTGCGCCACCCGCATCGCATCTTCCGCCGCCCGCTGGCTGGTGATGTCGGTAATGATGCCGTAATACTCATTCACCTCGCTGCCCACGCCCACCGGATCGCCAATCCCGAGGATGTAGCGAACGGAGCCGTCGGTGCGGATAATGCGAAACTCCGCGCGCATCGACAGCCCGTCACGCACGCTCTGATTAACGAGGTTACCGATCCGGCCATAATCATCCTCATGCACGAAGGTCAAAAACTCCGCCATTGAGATCATCTTTTGCTGCTCCGGCAGGCCAAGAATACGGGCGTACTCTTCGGACATAAACATCAGATCCTGCACCAGCTCCCAGCGCCAGCTGCCGGTATGGCTGATCTGCTCACCCAGCATCAGCGAGGTCTGGCTGGCGCGCAGCTCTTTCTCCACCCGTCGGCGGTGGATGTTTTCCGCCAGCAGCTCGGCGTAGAGCCGTGCCGTCTCCAGCGAAACCGCCGCCTGCGCGCCCAGCAGGCTGACCACGCGCGAATGTTCGGCGGTAAACACTTCCGGCATCAGGCGGTTTTCCAGATACAGAACCCCCACCAGTCGCGCCTGTTTGAACATCGGGACACACATCACGGCGGCGCCGGACGTCACCAGATAAGGATCCTGGCTGAACGGGTGAAATTCCTCCGGTTTGCCGGTGCGGATCTCCTGCCCGGTGCGGATCACCGCGGCCAGCACCGACAGCGGCATGTCCGTCGCCATCGGTGTCTCTTTCAGGATGCGAACCCGCACCCCGTCGGTGCTGGTCCAGGCGCTGGCTTCGATCTCCGGGATGTGATTATCGCTGACGCGAAGCAGCAGGCCACGCTGCGCCCCGGCCCGTTCAAGCAGCAGCGTCATCAGGTTTTCAATTAAACGCTCGAGGTTGATTTCTTCGGACAAGGCGCGTGAGGCTTTGATGACGCTCTGTAAATCGCGGATCACCTCGTTCTGGGCAAATGCCACGGTGTCGTACGCGCGGCTCTGCCCGGAGGCCAGCAGATGCGGGAAATCCTGCTCCATCTGACGCACCTTGGCCTGCGCCCCGGCGCGGCCCCAGGCGGCAATCGAACCGCGGAAATGGGCGTCGGAGGCGGTCGGGTAGCCGCAGGCCAGCGAGAAACGCCCTGCCAGCTCGTGGGCCAGGGCATTGATCGGGTTAAACCCGCCCTCCCGCGAGAGCCGCACCGCCTTTTCATACTGCTCCAGCGCGATGCTGTTCATGCCGTCCAGACGGACGATTTCGGCATAAATCAGCGCCTCTTTATCGGCAAACGTGCCCGGATTGATCCGCGCCCAGAGGGCAATTTTGTCGTAATGGTGATGAATACTGCGGCGATAATCCGCCGAGAAGGTCTCCGGCGTAAGCTGGCGGGAGAGCGCCAGCGCGCTGTAAAAATGGTAATCCAGCAGATGGATATGGCCCGGTGCGGACCACGCATACCAGCCCGCCCTCTCTAAATCCGCCTGCGCGTCGGCGTATTCGCCGCAGGTAAAGTGCGCCATCCCGCGATAGAGCCAGTACCAGAACAGCATGGTCGAGGTCTGCTCGGGCGCCTGCTCCGGCGGTGCGGGCAGCAGATCGTCAGGCAGCGCCTGGGCGGCGCTCCATGTGCCCGTCACCGGCGTGCGTAAAAACTCCACGTAGCGGCGCTGAATGTGCAGAACGGTTTCAATGTCCTGATAATCCGTTTTACGCACAAAGGCCAGACCGCGATCGATGCTGGTCAACACGCCGTCCAGATGATCGCCCCGGGAGAGGAAGTTAATGATCTGATGACAGGCCGCGAAGCAGGCCATCGTCATGTCGCCGTGGGTCACCGCCGAGGTAAAGCAGGCCTTGGCGCACTCGATAGTGTACGACAGCGGCTGGGTCCAGACGCTGAGCTGGTCGAGCGGCAGCAGAGTTTTAGCTTCATAGGCATCATAGCCGTGGCGGTTCACCAGCTCGCGAGCCAGCGTGCCGTACTCAAACCCGAGACGGTATTCGGCGTAGCGGTGGCCAATCAGCACGCCAAACCAGGCCATCGCCGTGGTGGATGCGCCGGTTATGCCGCGATCGAGCGTGAGGTGCATCATCCGGCACAGGAGTAAAAAGTGCAGGCGCGGGCAGGTAAAGCTGGCGAAAATACTGGCGCTGTAAAGCAGGTTCATTACCGCTTCGGTCTCCGCGCTCTCCATCAGCTTAAGCTGAGTAAACGGGTTCTGCGGCGCGTCGGCGGTGCGTTGACAGAACTGCTGCCAGGCCTCGTCACATTCGGCATTTTCCGGGTAGCGGCTGATCTGGATCCCGAACACGCCCAGCCAGCATAACGACGCCTCCAGCGCCAGGCGGATCTCCGACTGGCGCATATAGACTTCCGCCAGCAGGTTAGCGGCCAGCGCTTTCTCCGTCAGCCCGCCCGGTGAGCCGAGGATCGTATCGCACAGCGCGCGCGTGCGCTCCAGGTGCCCGAGCGCGAACTCACAGCCCGCCTCTTCGATATCCAGCATAAAGTCCGAGACCGGACCCGCGTTCCCCAGCGCTCTGGCGGTCTGGATGTAACTTAAGGCGGAAAGGTAATCGCCGGTACGCTTCGCACGCCGCGCGGCCTGGAGGCTCAGCTCACGGAATCTCTGGCGCTGCGGCGCAGGCTGGATGCAGTCCAGCGCGGCGCTGACGTGGTGAACCGCGCGGAACAGTAGTTCGTTACCCGCCGTCTGCCGCGCGGCATCCGCCAGCAGGCTGGCGGTGGTCAGGTGCAGATGGCTTTTCTCGCCCTCATCCAGCAGGGCAAAGGCGGCTTCCTGCACCCGATCGTGGGTAAAAGCGTACTCTTTCTCCGTCAGCACTATCAGCTGAGCGGTAACCGCCGGATGAAGGGCGTAGCGGATTTCCGCCGCCGACTGCCCCACCACGCGGCACAGCATCTCCAGCTCGCCCGTGCAGCCGAGGCAGGCGATGCTGCCCAGCAGGCGGCGCGTCTCGTCGGGCATCTCTTTGAGCTGTTCAAGCACCAGCGTCACCACGTTCTCGGTGTAATGCCGGGCGCGGATGGCCTGGAGATCGTAATGCCATTTCCCCTGATATTTGTTGTGCACCACCAGTCCGTCATCGACGATGCGGCGGAAAAATTCCTGAACGAACAGCGGGTTGCCGCCGGTTTTTTCATGGATCAGCGTGGCAAGATCGGAGGTGCCGGTACTGCGGGCATGAAAAATCCCCCCGAGCCAGCGTGCCACGGCCTTCACCGACAGCGGCTGCGGCACGATCGTCATGGCATGCTGCGCCGCCTCCGGCAGGCTCGCCAGCGCGGCCTGCAAGCTGGGATCAGAAAGCGAACTGAGATCGCGGTGCGCCACCACCACCAGCAGCGGGATGGCGCCGCAGGCGCGCAGCAGGTAATCGAGCGTTTGCAGGCTGGCGGCGTCGATCCACTGCACATCATCCAGCAGCAGCACCAGCGGCGCGCCCTGGGTGGCGAAGGTTTTCACCAGCGCCAGCACCATATGGCTGAAGCGCGCCCGCGCGTCGATGGAAAATGTATCCGCAGAGAAACGCGGTTTATTCTCAAGAAATAAATTCAGCTCCGGCACCAGGCTGACAGCCAGCTCCTCGAAGCCTTCCAGCGCGCGCGACAGGCGGGTTTTCCACGTCGCCACCTCCCCGGCTGGCAGCCCGAGCAGGTGCAGCGTGAGCGTCCGAAACGCCGAACTCAGCACGCCGTAGGGCAGCGTGGGAGAGTATTGATCGACCTTGCCCACCGCCAGCAGCACCTTGCGCTGTTGCAGCGATTTCAGCGTGGTGGCGATCACGGAAGATTTGCCGATCCCCGACGGACCGCCAATCGTCACCAGTTCCGGCGCACCGCTCTGGCTGACCCGCTCAAACGCGGCGATGACGTCGCTGGCCTGCGGATGCGCAGAGAAAAGCGAATCGGCAAGATGGATCGCCGGAGAGCGATCCTGCTGGCCGGGAATAAAGTCGACGATCTCACCTTCGGCGGTCAGCGTCGCCTGGCAGCGCCTGAGGTCGGCAATCAGCCCGTCGACGGTCTGATAGCGATTCTCCGGATTCTTCTCCAGCAACTTAAGGATAATGGTCGAGAGCATGCCGGGTACGTCCGGACGCACCCGGCCCGGCGCAAGCGGCTCAGAGGCAATGTGGTAATGCGCCCAGTTAGTCTGGTCATCAGCGCTCAGTTCAAACGGCAATCGCCCGGTCAGAAGTTCATAAAGCACGATACCCAGACTGTAGAGATCGCTCCGGCTGTCGACGGCGCGCCGGGTACGCGTGGTGTGTTCCGGTGACATGTAGGCGGGCGTGCCGCCAGACGCGGCAAGCCGGGACTGGGAGAATGCGTCGGAGGTGGCGCAGGAAAGACCAAAGCTGCACAGACGGCTGGTGGCGTCGTGATGAACGAAGATCGACCCGGGTTTGATATCGCCGTGGATCAGGTTGTGCAGATGCATCTGGCGCAGGGGACCGCAGATGCGGATCGCCATCTCGATAAAGCGGGCGATCCCGGAAATCGCCTTACCTGCCCGGCACGCCAGCAGTTCAAAGCAGAACGGCGCGTAGACCAGCGCAAAACGTCCGCGGTACTGGGTTGAAGCGACGGGCCGGATAGCCCAGCCGTCATGAAGTCGATCGCGCAGGGCAAACTCGTTTTTAAGCAGCCGCGTTGCCCGCTCCTCTTCTTCATCGCTGACCGCGGTGGCAATAATAAACGAACCGCCGGACTGGGGATGCCGCCCGTTCATCCAGGAGATGCCGCCCTCCTGCGCCAGCACGGTAAAAATAACATCCTCTTTCAGAACAAAAGCCCGCCCTTCATGGAGACTTCCCCGGGCGGGCCAAAATGCAGGCGACGTTTGTTCGTTCATCCGCGATCCTTATTGTCGGCGGGTCAGCTCCCGCTGAATATGATCCAGCAGAATATCGATGTTAATCGGCTTACGCAAAAATGCAGCGGCGCCCAGGCTGAGTGCATACCGCTGCATATTTTCATCCGCATGGCCGGAGATAAACAGTATTGGCGGCGGCGGCGAGGCCAGCAACCGCAGCTTCTCAAACAGCTCGATCCCGTTCATGCCGCGCAGCTTGATGTCGGTGATCACCAGCGACGCGCCTGACAGGGCGAGAGGGTGGCTCAAAAACACCTCTGCCGAATCGAAGGTATCGGTAGCATACCCTTCCGATTGCAGCAGGTTACTGAGCCCGCTGCGAACAGAGCGTTCGTCATCAATGATGGCAATGCGCCACGGCAGCGTCATGCTGTCTTTCCTCAAACAATTCGTTACGCGTCGCGGCTTTCCTTCGCGGGCGCTGGGGGCGCGGTACCGCTGATTTTCGGTACGCATTCATGACGAAACCAGGCCAGGGTCAGCGGTTCGCGGCTCACCAGACGCCGTCCGATGGGGATCAGTTGTTCACCCACCAGCATGCCGAACAGGCCAAGCAGCGCGACGACCGGCGGCGCCGGGGAATGCACGTCGAGCAGGGCGTAAATTACCCCAGCCGCGACCCCGCACACCAGCGAAATAATCCAGGCCTTCATGATGACGCTCCGGTCAGGTGCTGAACGTGGGGAACCGTCACCTGCACGCCAGCGGGATTATCGCGGGATAAAAGATGACGCATCGCCTGTTCCCCTGCCAGCATGCCCAGCAGGCCAATCAGCGCCAGCGCGGGCGGTGCGGGGGAACGCACCTTCAGCACGGCATACATCAGGCCAATCAGCACGCCTGCCGCGAGGGATATCAACCCTGTACTCATTGTGAACTCCAGAGAAAAAGGCAGTGACGAGCCGGATGAGGGACCAGCCCGCCGCCGGGATTTAGCGTGCCGGAACCGGCGCTAAGGTACGGTGCTCGCTCTTCTGGCGAGACGGCGCTTTGTGCACCATGGTGTAGGCATAATCCACGCCCATGCCGTACGCACCGGAGTGCTCGCGCACGATATCCATCACCGCGGTGTAGGTCTCTTTATGCGCCCAGTCACGCTGCCACTCCAGCATCACCTGCTGCCAGGTCACCGGGATCACGCCCGCCTGGATCATGCGCTGCATCGCGAAGTCGTGGGCTTCTTTGGAGGTGCCGCCGGACGCGTCCGCCACCATATAAATTTCGTAGTCCCCTTCCAGCATCGCGCACAGGGCAAAGCTGTTGTTGCACACTTCGGTCCACAGGCCCGCGACAACCACCTTCTTCTTGCCGTTAGCCTTCAGCGCGTCACGCACTTTCTGGTCGTCCCATGAGTTCATGGAGGTACGCTCTAGGATGTCCTGGCCCGGGAACACGTCCAGCAGCTCCGGATAGGTGTTACCGGAGAAGCTTTCGGTTTCAACGGTGGTGATGATGGTCGGGATGTTGAACACTTTTGCCGCTTTCGCCAGCGCCACGGTGTTGTTTTTCAGCACCTGGCGGTCAATAGACTGCACGCCAAACGCCATCTGCGGCTGGTGGTCGATGAAGATGATCTGACAGTTGGCTGGGGTTAAGACTTCGAGTTTTGTAGTGGTCATAAGATTATCCAGTGAGGTTAAAGGTTAAAATCGCCGCGAACAGCACGCCGATAAAATCGCATTCATCCTATGACCCACGCCGCTGGCGCGTAATTATCTCTTCGTATAGTTAACCTTAGGTATAGTTATACTTTGGTATACCTATCCTATTGTATAACTGGATCTTTCCCGAAACCGGTTCCCATAATCCTGACCATTCCCCTCTCAGTCTGGAGCAGTTATGGTTACCCTCGGTAAAGCCGATCTCATTCTGGTTAACGGCCAGTTTCACACCGTCGATCGCGAGAACCCTCTCGCGGAAGCCGTTGCCGTGCGCGACGGCAAATTCCTGGAAGTGGGCACCGTCGCCGAGGTGATGCAACACCACTGCGACGGCACTAAGGTGGTCGACTTAAAAGGCCACACCGCCATCCCCGGCCTGAACGACTCGCACCTGCACCTGATCCGCGGCGGGCTGAACTACAACCTCGAGCTGCGCTGGGAAGGCGTACCGTCCCTGGCAGATGCCCTGCGGATGCTGAAAGAGCAGGCCCTGCGCACGCCATCGCCCCAGTGGGTGCGCGTGGTGGGGGGCTGGAGCGAGTTCCAGTTTGCCGAGCGCCGTATGCCGACGCTTGATGAGATCAACGACGCCGCGCCGGATACCCCGGTGTTTATCCTTCACCTGTACGACCGCGCCCTGCTCAACCGCGCCGCGCTGAAGGTGGTCGGCTACACCAGGGACACGCCGAACCCGCCGGGCGGCGAGATCCAGCGCGACGCCAACGGCAACCCGACCGGGATGCTGATCGCCCGTCCTAACGCCATGATCCTGTACTCAACCCTCGCCAAAGGGCCGAAGTTGCCGCTGGAGCAGCAGGTCAACTCCACGCGCCAGTTCATGCGCGAGCTAAACCGCCTGGGGCTGACCAGTGCCATCGACGCGGGCGGCGGCTTCCAGAACTACCCGGAAGATTACGAGGTAATTGCCGAGCTGCACGAGAAAAAGCAGATGACCATCCGCATCGCCTACAACCTGTTTACCCAGCGTCCGGGCCACGAGCTGGAAGACTTTGAAAAATGGACCGACATGCTCACGCCGGGCCAGGGCAGCGACTTCTTCCGCCACAACGGCGCGGGCGAGATGCTGGTCTTCTCCGCCGCCGATTTTGAAGACTTCCTCGAGCCGCGCCCGGACCTCGCGCCGGGCATGGAGGACGAGCTGGAGCGCGTGGTGCGCCATCTGGTCGAACACCGCTGGCCATTCCGCCTGCACGCTACCTATAACGAATCCATCAGCCGCATGCTGGATGTGTTCGAGAAGGTGAACCGCGACATTCCGTTCAACGGGCTGCACTGGTTCTTCGACCACGCCGAAACCGTGTCACAGGCCAACATCGACCGCATCAAAGAACTGGGCGGCGGCATTGCCGTGCAGCACCGCATGGCCTTCCAGGGGGAATACTTCGCCGAGCGCTACGGCATCGAAGCCACCCGCCACACGCCGCCGGTGGCGAAAATGCTGGAGACCGGCGTGCCGGTGGGCTTAGGCACCGACGCCACCCGCGTGGCGAGCTATAACCCGTGGACCGCGCTCTACTGGCTGGTCTCCGGCCGCACCGTTGGCGGGATGCAGATGTACGATCACAGCGCCCGTCTGGATCGCGATACCGCCCTGATGCTCTGGACCCAGGGCAGCGCGTGGTTCTCCAGCGAGCAGAACCAGAAGGGGCAGATCAAAACGGGCCAGCTCGCGGATCTGGCGGTGCTCAGCAAAGATTACTTCCGCGTGCCGGAAGAGGAGATCAAGGGCATCGAGTCCGTCCTCACCGTGGTCAACGGCGATATCGTCTACGCCGCTGGCAGCTTTGGCCCGCTCGCGCCGCCCGCCATTCCGGTCCTGCCCGAGTGGTCCCCGGTGGTGAAGGTGCCGGGCCACTACCGCAGCGCGCCGCCGCAGGCCGCACGCGTCGGCATGAGCGCCGTCCACCACTGCAGCGGCCCGTGCGGGGTTCATAGCCACCAGCATGATTTCGCCCGCACGTCAGAGATGCCGGTGTCCGACGATAACGCTTTCTGGGGGGCGCTGGGCTGCAGCTGCTTTGCATTCTGATGAAACAAAATGACGCTTCGCCCCGGATCGATCCGGGGCTGTTCTTCCTGCGCCTGACCGGCAGCCTGCTGCTGCTGTACGTGCACGGCCTGCCTAAGGTGCTCCACTTCAGCGAAGAGCTGACGCGCATCGAAGATCCGTTTGGTTTCGGACCTTACGCGAGCCTGATCCCGGCGATCGTCGCCGAGGTCATCTGCCCGCTGTTTATCATTGCAGGGGTTTACACCCGCCTGGCGTGCCTGCCGATTATCGCCGTACTGCTGGTGGCGATGCTGGCGGTGCACCCGGACTGGTCGATTGCCGAAGGGCAGTTTGGCTGGCTGCTGCTGATTATCTTCACCACCCTCGCCCTCACCGGACCGGGCCAGTGGCGGCTGCAGCGTAAGACGACGGAGAGGTTCGCATGACCCAGGTTAACGACGTTCGCGACGCACACGTCGAGACGACGCCCGCATCGGCGGCTTCGCCCTGGCAGCCGCTGAGCCAGCCGGTGTTCCGCATGCTTTGGATCGCCACGGTGGTCTCTAACGTCGGCTCATGGATGAGCGACGTCGGTATCAACTGGAGCATGCTGACGCTCAGCGCCGATCCGCTGGATATCGCGCTGGTGCAGGCGGCCAGCAGCCTGCCGATGTTCCTCTTCGCCCTGCCGTCCGGGGTGATGGCGGACATCGTTGACCGACGTAAATACCTGCTCTTCTCTCAGCTATGGGTATTCATCGCCGCTGCCGGGCTGACGCTGCTCTCTTTTACCGGACACGTCACCCCCACCGTTCTGCTGGCGGCAACGTTTCTGCTGAGCGTGGGCGCGGCCATGAGCTCGCCGCCGTTTCAGGCGATTGTGCCTGACCTGGTGAGCAAGCCCGAGCTGGGTTCCGCCGTGGCGCTTAACTCGCTCGGGGTCAACATCAGCCGGGCGATTGGCCCGGCGCTGGGCGGTTTCCTGCTGTCGCTGGCCGGGCCGTGGATGGTGTTTGCGCTTAACGCGCTATCCGTGGTCGGCGTGGCGTGGGTGCTGTGGCGCTGGCGTCCGGCGCCTTCCGTGCAGCGGCTGCCGCCGGAGCACTTCTTCTCGGCGGTGCGGTCCGGCATTCGCTACGTGCACGCCGCCCCGGTGCTGCGCAACGTGCTGGTGCGTACCGTGGCGTTCTTCGTTTTCGGCAGCGCGGGCTGGGCGTTACTGCCGCTAGTGGCGCGCCGCGAGCTGGGCTTAGGCCCGGCGGGCTACGGCGTGATGCTGGCGTGTATCGGCCTGGGGGCGATTGCCGGGGCGATCCTGCTGCCGCGCCTGCGCCAGCGGCTGAATGCCGATCGGCTGATGTTGGCCGCCAGCCTGACGTTTGCCCTCACCATGCTGGCGCTGGCGTTCGTGCGCCACGTCTGGCTGCTGAACCTGTTTGAGTTTTTTACCGGCTTCGCGTGGATTGCGGTGCTCTCCACCCTCAACCTTGGCGCACAGCGCAGCGCCGCCCGCTGGGTGAAGGCCCGCGCGCTGGCGGTGTACCTGACGGTGTTCTTCGGCTCGATGACCGCAGGCAGCGCCGTCTGGGGGCAGATCGCCTCGCAGTTCGGCACCCCGACCTCGCTGGTGGTCGCCACGCTGGGGATGGTGCTGGCAAGCGCGACGGCGTTCCGCTGGAAGCTGGAGAAAGATCCGAATTTAAATCTCGACCTGAGCGGGCAACCGCTGGACGGCGTGGAGATTGAACTCCCGAACGAGCGCGGCCCGGTGCTGGTGTCGCACGAGTACATCATCGACCCACAGAACGAGAAAGCGTTTTTGCAGGCCGTGCACGAGCTACGCCGGGTGCGCCGCCGCGCCGGAGCGATGAGCTGGGCGGTGTACGAGGATATCGAACGTCCAGGGCTGTTTATCGAGACCTTCCTGATGGGTTCCTGGATTGAGCATTTGCGCCAGCAGGAACGCCACACCATGAATGACCTCCTGTTGCAGAGCCGCGTTCTGGCTTTTCATCAGGGCACAACATCACCGGCAATTCGCTATCTGGTCGCGCCGGTATAACCATAACAATCACCTGCACAGGAACACACTATGGCACTGTTTAAGGCAAAAGACGGCACGCAGATTTACTACAAAGACTGCGGCGCGGGCAAACCGATCCTCTTCAGCCACGGCTGGCCGTTGGACGGCGACATGTGGGACAGCCAGCTGAACTACCTGGCCGAGCGCGGCTTCCGCGCCATCGCCTTTGACCGTCGCGGCTTTGGGCGTTCGGATCAGCCGTGGAACGGCTATGACTACAACACCTTTGCGTCCGACATTAACGACCTGATTACTACCCTGGATCTGCGCGACGTAACGCTGGTGGGCTTCTCCATGGGCGGCGGCGACGTGACCCGCTACATCAACAACTACGGCAGCGAACGCGTGGCTGGTCTGGCGCTGCTGGGCGCGGTCACTCCAATCTTCGGTAAATCGGATACCTTCCCGCAGGGTGTGGATCAGAGCGTGTTCGACGGCATCCGTGACGGACTGCGTAAAGATCGCGCCCAGTTCATCAGCGACTTCGCCACCCCGTTCTACGGCACCAACGCCGGGCAGACCGTTTCCGCGGGTGCCCTGACGCAGACGCTGAACATCGCCCTGCTGGCGTCCCTGAAGGGCACCATCGATTGCGTGACCGCCTTCGCCGAAACCGACTTCCGTCCGGATATGGCGAAAATCGACGTGCCGACGCTGGTGATCCACGGCAGCAACGACCAGATCGTGCCGTTTGAAAGCACCGGCAAGCTGGCGGCGGAGATGATCAAAAACGCCACGCTGAAGGTGTACGACAACGCGCCGCACGGCTTCGCGCTGACCCACCAGGATCAGCTCAACGAAGATCTGCTGGCGTTTGTGAAGTCGCTGTAAGTCATTACGCGAAGCCTGATGGCGCTTCGCTTATCAGGCCTACAAGGGCTGGTCCTGTAGGCCGGGTAAGGCGCAACCGCCACCCGGCGCTTTCGCAGACGCATTCCGCTCCGCCAGCAGCCGACAAATCTCCGCATGCTTCTCCTCGGTAAAGGTAAAGCGCGACATAAAGCCCATGCGGATCAGCGACCCAATCGCCGGCAGCAGGCAAATCCCGAAGAACAGCCCCGACAGCACGCTGTCGCTCTGTGACTGCGCCTGCGGCACATAGTCGATCATCGTCAGAAACACGCCGATTAACCCGCCGCCCACCGCCACCGACATCTTGCCGGTAAAGGTCTGCCCGGAGAAGGTGATCGCTGCGCAGCGCTTGTTAGTGTGGTACTCCGCGTACTCGATGGTGTCGGCAATCATCGACGAGGTGAGGATGTTGGTCATCATCACGAACAGCGTGCTCAGGCCGAGCAGGATAAACAGCAGCGCCGTGTGCTGATAGCCCGTGAACCACATCACCACGCGCACCGCCACGTCCAGCCCGCAGAGGATCATAAACAGCTTCCGCTTCTGCATCCGGCGCGTCAGCAGCGGGGCGACCAGGCACAGCACCGCCGCCACTATCCCCATCACGCCAATTGCCATTTGCAGGCTGCCGTCGCCCATGTTGTTGATAAAGAAGTAGATATAGAGTCCGCCCGCCACGTTATGGAACACGCAGAAAAAGAACGACAGCAGGACGATAAACAGCGGCTTGTTCTGGCGCAGGTTGTGGAAGGTGTCGCGCATCGTCACCTTTTCCGGGCTGGGCGGGACGCGCTCTTTGATCTGCATAAAGCCGTTGAGCATCAGCGGCAGCCCCACCAGCATCATCACCAGCGCCGCCATAAAGTAGCCTTTATCGTTGCTGTACTGGGCAAAGAACGCCGCCAGCTTCGGGAAGAAGATATTGGCGCAGGCAATCCCGGCGTTCACCCCGAGCATCGCCGCCGTTACCGCGCGGGTGCGCTGGCCGGAGTCGTTGGTCATCACCGACGACATCGACCAGAACGGGATATCGGAGATGGCGTACAGCGTCCCCCACAGGATATACGTCACCCCGGCGTAGAGGATTTTGGTGGTCATGTCCGCTTCGATTTTATAGAACGCCAGCAGGGTGACGCCGGTAATCAGCAGCGGCGCAATCAGTAAAAAGTGGCGAAACTTGCCAAACCGGCTGTTAATGGTGTCCATAATGCTGGCAAACAGCGGATCGTGAACCGCGTCCCACGCGCGGGCAATCAGGAAGATGGTACTTGCCGCCAGCGCCGAGATCCCCAGCACGTCGGTGTAAAAATAGTTTATAAACGAACCCACTAAACCAAAGCTAAAACACTGACCTAAACCATAGCCAAAGTAGGACCACAACTCGCGAGACGGTATTTTCATTGTCATTGCCATAGTGCGTACCTGGTTGCCCGGCGACAGCGCGCCGGGTCGTTATTATTAGCCCTGCGGATCCGGGGCGATATTGCGCAGCTTCTTCATCAGCGCGATTTCAGCGCGTGAAAACGGGATACCGTTCTCCTCGAACACGTCGTGGAACCACAGGCGGCAGTAGTCCGTGGACTCCTTCATCACCACCGGCCACGGCAGCCACGTCTGGGTTTTGCCGCGCACCAGCCCCCACTGATACGGCGCAACCTTTGCCATGTACATCAGCGGGAGCTGCTCTTCGATGGTGCCGCCCACGTGACGCGCCAGCCATTCGGTGCAGAAGATTGGGCGGCCCAGCGCCTGAAGCTGCTGGATAATCGCCGTCATGCGCCCGGTATTGGTATAGGCGTGGTAGCTCACCACATCTGACAGCGCCAGCGCGGTCTGGTCCAGCGGGTGCTGGTAAAACGTCTCGCCCTCTTCTTCCGCCGGCAGACGCCACGCGCAGACGGTGAGCGGCTGGGTCGGGTCTTCCTCACGCACCCAGCGGAACGCCTGCTTCATCAACTCGTGCGCGCAGGTTTCCAGCTTCTCGTCGTACAACACCTCTTCGGTGCCCGTCGCGAAAATGCCGCGGTTGCCCGGCTCGTTATACAGATCCCAGAGCAATACGCGCTTATCCTCGCGGAACTGGCGCACAACGTCGCGGATATAGCGCTCAATCTGTGGCCAGCAGTCGCGATCGCACACCTTATCGCGCCCCGGGCTCGCCGCCGCCTGGCTGTTGTGTTTGCCCGGTACGGGCGGCTTTTGCGGGCCGAGGTACGGCTCGTCGCCGGAGAAACCGCAGTCGTCCATCAGGGTCAGCATGGTGCTGAACCCGTTGTCGTCGGCAATCGTCAAAAAGCGGTCGATGCGCGCCATCAGCCCGTCGCGGTCGTGCTCCCAGACGATGAACGGCAGGTTGATGCGCAGGGTGTTATAGCCCGCGTCCGCCGCCCAGCCCAGCTCGCGGTCGATAGTGGCGGGATCGAAGGTCTCTTCCTGCCAGATATCGGTCCAGTTCACCGCTGTCGACGGCAGATAGTTGAACCCGCACAGCCAGCCTTTTTGCTGATACCACGCCTGTGCCTGTTCTTTACTCCACTGCTCTTTCATTACGCATCCTCTTGCTGATAATGTTTAGCTAATAAATATTAGCTGCGGGATAAATGCGCAAATCGCGGTGCAAAGAAAAGCGACGCCTCTCACAAAGTTCACGCTTCTATGAATGAGAAACGTGATCGGCGGCGCTAAAGCGTGCGGTTAGGGTATGATGCGAATTCGCGAAAGGGAGAGGACGGATGAAGCGAAAAACGAAAGTGACGATGAACGATATTGCGCGGGCGGCGGGCGTGTCGCAGGCGACGGTATCGCTGGTGCTTAACCAGTCCCGCAACATCAAGCTCAGCGACGACACCCGTCAGCGGGTGATCAACGTCGCTACCGAGCTCGGCTACGACCGCCTCCCCGCCATTCACGCTCCGCGCAACCAGGAGGAGATCGCCCTGCTGGTCAGCTCGTTGCAGAGCTTCGACCCGTTTATCGACGCCATCAGCCAGGCGCGGGAAGCGGCGTGGCGCAACGAAACGTTGCTCACCGTCTACGACTACGGCGACGACGTGGAGCTGGCCCTGAACATCATCCGCCAGCTGGACAAGCGCAACTGCATCGGGATTATCCTTGCCTCTCCGGTCACGAACGTCGTCGATATGACGCCATTTCAGGACTGTACCCGCATCCCGCTGGTGCTGCTCAACCAGCGCGACCCCGGCTCCCCGCTGCTGCCGTCGTTTATCCCGGACGACTACGCCAACGCTTTTCAGGTGACTAAACACCTCATCGCCTGCGGCGCCAGCCGTATCGCCCACATCACCGGCGAGAGCTGGATGGAGGCCTCGCGCCAGCGTCTGGCGGGCTACCAGGCGGCATTGAAGCAGGCCGGTTTAACGTGTGACGAGAGCCTGGTGCGCCAGACCAACTGGCAGTTCAGCGAGTCCTTTACCGCCACCACGTCCCTGCTGGAACTGACCGAACGCCCGGACGCCATTTTCTGTGCCAGCGACTGGCTGGCGATTGGCTGCTACCAGGCGCTGGCGGTGAATGGCGTGCGTATCCCACAGGACATGCTGCTGGCGGGCTACGACGACCAGAAGATTTCCGAACAGCTCACCCCACCGCTGACCAGTATCCAGTTGCCCTACAGCGAGCTGGGACGGCTGGCGGTGGAGTACCTGTGCAATCAGGAAGATGCCGCCACGCACGTGACGCTGGCGGGCAGGCTGAAGGTGCGCGCCTCAAGCCTCGTCTGAGGTAAACACCATGCCCGCATAGAGCTTCTCGCGACACGCCGCCAGCCGCGCGGCGAGGCTGCCCACGTGCAGCTCCAGCTTGTGTCCGTCCGGGTCGAGAAAATAGAACGACGCCCCCTCGCTTTTGTTCTGCTTCCAGACGGTGACGCCCGCCTGCTCAAGCCTTTGCGAGAGCGGTTCAAAATCCTCTTCCGCCACGGTAAACGCGTAGTGGGTGTAGTCACTCTCCTGCGGCGGCACGTACTGGCGCGCCTCGTCGTACGACAGGCAGACCCACAGTTCGCCGCAGGTGAGATAGGCCCCGGTATTCCAGCGGGCGTGCAGCGCAAGCCCCAGTAGCTCGTGCCAGAAGGTGACGCTTTTTTGCAGGTCGCTGACCGCGAGGGTCAGATGGTTGAGAGATTGCAGCATGACGTGCCCTTTTGTTTTTCGCGCCGGACGTGGTACGGTAAAGAGATGAACATAAACCACGCCGTGCTCACCGTAAACCGCTGGTGGCTGCCTTCTTAAAGGCGGCACGGAGTAGTTTTCCCCATTTTCAGATAGCCGCCGAAAGGCGGCTTTCACATTTCTAAGACCCCTTTCGGCATTACAACATTAAGGAGTCTTTATGAACGCACCAACCATCCTCACCGGCGACCGCCCAACCGGCCCGCTGCATCTCGGCCACTTCGTCGGATCGCTGCGCCAGCGCGTGGCGCTTCAGCAGACGCACAACCAGTTTGTGCTGATTGCTGACCTTCAGGGGCTGACCGACAACGGCAGCAACCCGCAGAAGATCCGCGACAACATCCCCGAAGTGCTGGCCGACTACCTCGCCGCGGGCATCGACCCGAATCTGACCACGATCTGCCTGCAGTCCGCCCTGCCCGCCCTCGCCGAGCTGACGATGCTGTATATGAACATCGTCACCGTTGCCCGCGTGGAGCGTAACCCGACGGTGAAAAACGAGATTGCGCAGAAGGGCTTCGCCCGCTCGCTGCCGGTCGGGTTTATGGCCTACCCCATCAGCCAGGCAGCGGACATCACCGCGTTTAAGGCCGAGTGCGTGCCCGTCGGCGACGACCAGTTGCCGATGATTGAGCAGACCAACGAGATTGTGCACAAGATGAACAGCCTGCTGCCCGCCCCGGTGCTGCGCCACTGCAAGGCGATGCTGAGCGACACCAGCCGCCTGCCCGGCATCGACGGCAGCGCCAAGATGTCGAAATCGCTGGGCAACACGCTGCATCTTTCGGCCAGCGAAGAGACGATCCACCGTGCGGTCAGCGCCATGTACACCGACCCGAACCACCTGAAGGTGAGCGACCCGGGGCAGATTGAGGGGAACGTGGTGTTTACGTACCTCGACGCGTTTCATCCGGACAAGGAGAAAGTGGCGGCGATGAAGGCGCACTATCAGGCGGGCGGGCTGGGTGACCGGGCGTGTAAGAACGAGCTGGAGGGGTGTTTGCAGGAGCTGATTGCGCCGATGCGGAAGCGGAGGGCGATGTATATGCAGGACAGGGGGGAGCTGATGGCGATGCTGAAGCGCGGGACAGAACGGGCGCAGGGGGTGACGCAGGAGACGTTGAGGGAGGTGAAGGTGGGGTTGGGGGTACCGGTGTTTAGTTAAAGTAGGTTTAGCGGTGGAGTGCGGGGGATTGGCATGAAGCCGCTTAATTGTTTTAGAAAGCAGCTATGAAATATTTCATCCCTGCTTCAGGTTGCATATCTTTCGGATGATAATCATCAGTAGCGCGGTAACGACGGCCATCATCCCACCCAACACCCACAGGAATGATGGGTCTGCTTCACCATCAGCAAACCCCAGACCGGTACGATTTAAAAAATCATTGCTGGCTTGAGACAAGTAATCGAGCAAGCCTCCCAGAGGAAACAGGACGATAAAGAAGGAAGCAATGAGGCATGCCAGACCAATCAGGATATTATTTTTTAACTTTGCATGAAGCATAATCAGCCCTTCCTGTCACATCAATACGTCCATATGCCATCAACCCTTTACCACCAGGAACACGAATCTTCTTACGTGCAAGCAAAGATTGTCTGACCAGTTGAAAATCAGGGATATTATAGAACGTTATGCATCCCCACGACTCTCCCTCACCATTCGGCCTCAATGGATGAAGTCGAAATGAGCCTCTGTCGACCCCATTCACAAATACGTTATCAGCCATGGTAGTAGCATTAAACAAACCGAACCATTCAGAATGTTTGGTACCGTTCTTGAAGTCTTTTACAAACCGCTCGACCCGATTAGCAATACTGCCTTCCGGTGCATCAACGATCCAGTACGTACCCACAGGTAATGCTGCATTCCTGATAAAGGCGCACTCTGCAATATTGGTTACGGGTTCTATTCCTGAAAAAACGGGAAACGTCCCAACGCCATAAACGTGTAGTTTCAGCCTTCGTCCATCGGCTGAGACATCGTTGTAATCCATCCTACAAATCTGCATAGCAATCCTCCCTGTCGCTTTGCGGAGAATGTTACAACCGATTTATTGAGTGCACCAGCGGTGTTAGATAATTCATTTAAAAAAGGAAAAATACGGGCATGCATATTCAAGCCCGTATTAACTTATCCTTTTACATGATTAATGAAGGGATATTTTAGATATTATTCTTACTTTGCCAGACCATTTCCGCGCTTCACCATAGGTATATCTCCCGTATCATTCAGCGCTCCCGGAAACGTTTTTAACCACTGCACGACTTTCTGCTTATTTATATTCACCACACTCATACCTTCCAGACATCCCCATAATTCTCTTGTATGCTGTGGCGTAATCACGATGCAGTCTTTCATGGCGCGGATTTTCACAGGCATACCGTTGATAAAGCCTGCACGGGTTAACCAGTCGCCGCCTAGGAGAAGGTATTTCATGTCTATGCGTGCATACAGTTCGCAGCAAGCGGCACTGTCCTGCGGCGTTTCCGCGCGAGGGTGGACGGGCGCCGCGTTGGGCGGGTTGCCGTGCAGACGGCGGGCGCTGTTTTTGCGTACCAGCTCGCGGTTTTCAATCATGCTGGTGAAAGCGTCTGATTCTGTTTTGCAAACAGTAAACTCTGGCTTAAAATTCGTCGCAGCCATTTTCAACTCCTCAGTAGTTGTTAGTGGTTAGCGGTATGGGGGTGTTGCAGCACCTTCATATCGCGAATTCTCTCTTTAAATATTCCTTGATACTTCCTTTGCCGTTCGGCGTAATTTCTGGTGCCTATTATACAGGGCTGAATATAAATACAGCGGTTTTGGGTGGGGTAAATTTGGAATTTGCGAAGGGTATTCAGGAAGTAGAGTTATGTGCGGTAAGGTCATGTTTTTGTTAGTTGCGGGTTGATTGGTCTGGGTTTTGCGAGCATCATCGCAATTATTTACCTTCTTCCGTAACGCGATGGCTTCCAGCAAAACTCTCGAACAGGCAATTGCCGACATCACCATCTGGCGCAAAGGCGAACAGCGTGCGCCGCATAAGCCCTTATTGCTTCTGTACGTGCTGGCGAACTATCAGCAGGGGCATGTGAGACTGTTTGATTACGGAACCGAGGTCCACGAGCAACTGCTTAGCCTGTTAGAACGCTTTGGCCCACAGCGGCAGGCGCATTACCCGAATATGCCCTTCTGGCGGCTCAAGAGGGACGGATTTTGGGATCTTCAGAACACTGAGTTCTGTTCGACCACCAGCAGTAAGCAACCGCCCGTCAAAGAACTTGTGGAACATAATGTCGCAGGTGGGTTTGATGAAGAACACTTTGCATTGCTGAGTAAGAACAAAAACCTGATCGGCTCGCTGGCGCAGCAGATCCTTGAAGCGCACTTTCCTGAAAGCATTCAGGAGGAGATCGCGGATGAGATGGGTTTTGATATTCAACAGATCCGTAAGGTTCGCGATCCGCTGTTCCGTCAGCAGGTGCTGCGTGCATATAATTATGAATGTGCCATCTGCGGATTTAACATGCGGCATGATAACGCCTCTGTTGGACTTGAAGCCGCACATATCAAGTGGAAGCAGTTTGGCGGACCTTGTGAGATCCCGAACGGACTGGCGTTGTGTGCGATTCATCATAAGGCATTTGATAAGGGATCGATTGGGCTAGATGACAGTATGCGGGTGCTGGTGTCCGAGGCGGTGAATGGGAATAGGATCGTTGGGCGGTTGTTCTGGGATTTTGCTGGGAAGCAAATTGCGCTGCCGATGGTAAAAGGGAATTATCCAAGGGAGGGGTTTGTGGAGTGGCATAGGAAGGAGGTGTTTAAAGAATGAGTGCGAAGGCCGGACTCGAATTTCACACCTAATAGACTGATATCAATGTTGTTTATAAGCAGGAATAAATAGCTATACCCGCACTTGTACCCACAAGTTGAAATCCATATAAAAAATAGACATTGTGAGTGGGTATAAAGCTATACCAGTAGAACACCGATATGGCTATCAAAGCAAGATTCAGGCAGGTAGGAAAGTTTTCTTCAGAGGAACCAAAAGTTTGGTTTCGATATCGACTTGCTCGTAGTTCTCAATAAGAGCACGGACGAGATCATCAAGCGTCCAGAGCGTCAGTGGTATCGTCGAACGGTCGGCTTCATATCGAGCATCTTTCGTAAAACCCCCTGTACTGACATAAAGCCCGCGATCGTCTTTATGGCGACCGCCGATAAAGCTGCGTATCTGTTGGCTTCCCATCTGCTCCCTGCGGTGCTTTACTTCAACGATGATACGCGGATTTTCAAAACCGAACCCATCAGGTGAAGCAATGATGTCTTTACCCCGATCAGCTCCCGCAGGTGAGACCTGCGTTTTATAGCCCATACTGCGTAAAACTCCGGCAACAAGATTTTGCATCTCATCCCAGTCAAGAGAGTTGATACGATCTTTGATACCCTCAAACGCCAGCATTTCCATATCGCGAAGCGGATCAGAAACAACCTCATCTTCATCCATCGCAACTGGATTCTGAGTAATCACATCTATAGTGGGTTTCTTATCCTGTAAAAGCTCTTCTAGCGCATATTCTGGAAGCTGGAAAACCGTCAGCGTAGAGCCCAATGTGTTTTTGGTAGCAACAGACAATCGATCGCGATCGATTTCTTCAGTATTCCATTTTACCTGTCGAGCGATTCCCATCCCCTCTTCCACCCATTCAGGGTGGTACTGGAAATCAGATGTAACTTTACCTAGCAGATAAGTACGGTTGGCTGGCGAATAGGTAATAACCCAATCACCCTTTTGGATTTCGTTCACAAAACGCCAGACCTGCGATGCACCAGAACGCGCAGTTCCCAGCTTTGTTAATGGATCTGCCTCCTGGTATAAGGCGAGTAACTGGGCTCGGGACAGGCCGGGTTTGACTAATGGAGCAAGCTGGGACCAACCGATGCCTACAATTTGCTTATCGCGAAAATCGTCATAGAGCTTGCCGCCGTCACCACGGATCATCCACATTCTGTTGCCCATAGCCGTCCCTTCATGAGGAAAAGAAATTAAGCTGGATCATAAGCTTGTTCGCCGCATGCGTCAAAACCATCAACAACGACGGCCCAGCATTCCCGGATTGTACGTGTGGTGATGTGCCCAGTTAAAATTACAGCTTCTATTTGCATGATATTTCGTCCATATAAGTAAAAGCACCAACCAGCATCGGCAGGTGCTTTTTGGAATGAGTAAATAAGTAAGGAAAGCTGCAGTGTGAATCAGGAAGGCTATTCCCAATGTTCACTGTGCCGCGCTAATGCGATTTCTTTTCAATAAACCAGTTGCCTGCCGCGCCCGCAGAATATCGACTGCCCGCAGATATGGGGATTGTTCTTGCCAGTTGAATCCCCTACGATCAATACGAACCAGTTCGTACTTTTCCACCAGAAAATTAACGGCATCGGCCAAAGATATACCGGCATCGATATGTTCCTGAATTACCGTTTCATCACTGAATGGTGTGCCGTTGAGTGTCAGGCCATAATGTTGTTCAAGCAGGCGTGCAAGCAGCATTTGCCACACTGCCACGGGCGACAGACATAGCGTCGCCGCCTGCGGAGTTGTTGCAGGTAGAGTTTTCATATTTGCTCTTGTGAAGGTAGTTAACGATGAGTGGGGTAAACGGCGATGTATACGTAGCCGTAACTGCCAAGGGTATCGGCTTCGCAGGTGAAACCATTGTGGTACAGGGTGACACAGTGGTCATGGCAAGGATTCATTTCACCAGTAGTCAACATCGACTCCATCTGGCTGATAAAATGTGGGAATACTTCATCCAACTTCAAAGATTCTGCGTTACTGAATTCACCGGTAATGCTGGCCCGGTCAACCAGATAGTGCAGCCGGTTTCCCTCCTGTACCAGACGAGCGCCAAAGCAAGGCGTCACATTACGATTCAGCCCCCACTGGAGAAATGAATCGTTCTCTGAGTCAGTAGATTTCATTGAAGTACCCTCATATCCAGCCTCGCTCTGCAAACGACACAATGCAATATGAACCGACAACCAAATGATCGAGTATGTTCACATCAACCAGTGCCAGGGCTTCTTTAAGCCTGCCCGTAATGTTGCAATCGCATTGGCTGGGCTCCGGATCACCGGATGGATGGTTATGCGCCAGCACGACAGCTGCAGCATTGAAGCGAAGCGCTGACTTCACTACCTCTCGAGGATGGACCTGGACATGGTTAATCGAACCGGCAAACAGCGTTTCACTCCCCAGTAAACGGTGCTGGTTATCGAGATAGAGCACCATAAACACTTCCCGTTCGTGTCCTGCCAGATGTAACCGAAGCCAGTCACGGGCAGCAATACTAGAGGTAAAGGATATACCGGGCTGGCGCAGATATTTATCCAGCAGGTTGATGGCACGACGAATGGTGCGTTGGGCATAGGGGGTTAATCCGGAGGTCGCGGGGAGCAAACAACCATGCTGGGCCATAATCGCCAGTGGAAAGAGTTCAGGCTGAGATGACAGCGGGGAAAATACGGTATTCATGTTCGGTACCCCTCAGTCGATGAGATGCATAATGGCGCTGCACTCTGGATGGTTCAGCGCGTAGTCGCGTAAGCGATAATAGTGCTCAGTCATCGCATCACACTCGGTGCGACAGGCGTGGTGGTTGTAAGCCATCAGACAGGCGACCATCCCTGCAGCTTCACTGGTAAGCTCTGCGCCATTGCCGTTCATGCTGTTGAACAATGCCCACTTCTCATCGTGATCTGACTCGGGAGCCATAAAAGCGCCGCCGTTGCTGAGTGTCGAAAAGCGCCAGATACCACCGTGGTAATCGGCACACAGCCGATCCATCCAGGCGAAAATGCGAGGTTCAAGGGTTATCCATTGTGGGATGGAGCCAAAGTGCTGCGGCCAGAAGCCGATGCGTAACTCGTCCGGGACCACTGAGGCTGTAATTGTGGTATGCTCCGCGAACTGATGATTTTGTGTATTCATTAAACTATCTCCTTATGCCGGAACTGTTGCTTAACGCCCGAAAAAATCGAGCATGTTTTCTGCCATTACCCACAGGGCGCGATTGAGCTTCACATCGCCATCAATACCGGTAACAGCACGGGTGCGGCTGCTTTTCCCCTGAGCGGTTCGCCCTGACAATCCACCTTTCATCAGGTTCTCCTGCACGCGCTGGTATACGGTCCACAGGTCATCGCTGTAGTCCTCCCGGCGACGTGAGGTCAGCAACTGCGATACCGTGACCGGCTGGTGGTCCTCACCAAAGCGATATTTCAGCGCGGCATTCGCCAGAGCGTGCTGTGCTGGTGGCGGAAGTAAAAGTGACGCCATGGCATCACGCTTTTCATCCACCCGGTCAAATACCCCGAGCACTTCATAAGCCCCTTCAATTACCTTCTCAACGACATTACCTTTATGTGGCACCCGCACCTCTCCGAATGACTGACCGCAGACCAGACCGTTAGTACAGACGCCACGAAACAGCCCCGGCAGCATCTGGTAGCTTGATGAGCCGTCATGGCTGTTGAGTAAAATGATTTCCGGTACCTGATGACCGTTTAGCTGTCCGGCGCGACGCAGGCGAAGCATGTGTTTGGTGTGCTCCCGCTTGCTCTGGTCCCGAACCTTTGTCTGGCAGGCAAAGAACGGCTGAAAACCCTCGCGCTGCAGGCTTTCGAGGATGGTGATGGTCGGAATGTAGGTGTAACGGTCTGAACGCGATTCATGTTTGTCACTCCCGAACACGCTGGGGACATGACTCATCAGTTCTTCATGGGTCAGAGGCCGATCACGGCGTATCTGGTTTATACGGCCAAAGCGGCTGGCTAGTCTCATTGTTAGTACCTCTGCAGTTAATGAAACGGCATAAACAAAAAAAGCCATGTGCCCCGAAGGGAACATGGCCTGTTGGTGATGTGGCAACTATTCGCTGTGAAACGTGATGAGTCAGTCCCGGGGGATAGCGTGGCTGAGCAGATAGCGGTTAAGCCATTCCCCGGCATTTGCTTCAAAATTCCAGGCTCGCCAGATCAACTGACTACCGCTGTCGCGAATGACCAGCCGAAAATGCGTACTCTGATCGTCTTCAATTGCGATATTGCGGTAAAGCGCCACTAAGGCTTCAGCCTGTCGGCGGATGAAAGTACCGGGTGGTAATGGCTTGTCATCAATGTTTTGCACGGTGAATTCCTTATATATCCGGCACAAAAATAAGCGCTCCACTTTTTGAGCGGAGCGCTAGTCTGGTGCTGACGAAAAAACCAGAAAGGTATTGTGGCGGAGGTGTTGTTATCGCGGTGGATACAAAAGGCATCACGGGATATCAAACTTCGCCACGCAGCCGTTGTCGCCGAAGGGGGGGATCACCCCGGCTGCACCCGCAAGCGTAAACACCGCCTGTTTTGCACCGGAGCCAGAGACGACCACACGCTTACCGATACGGAGCTTGTTCCACGCCCACATCAGATTGTTTTCCCCTACGTGAGAGTCACTTTCGCTGATATCGGCTTCTTCAGCGTTATCGATTTTCATGATCAGGGTCTGGCCGCTGTCCATGCTGACCTGATGGCCGTTCACGTCAGTGAAGATGATAGTCGCCGCCTGTGAACCAGAACTGTCGCAAGCGAGATACAGTTGTGACTGCCCCTTGCCGAGGATGGTGTATTCCGCCGTCCCCTGCGCGAAGCCGCTTGTCCAGGTCTCGTGGTTACCGAAAGCCAGCGCCTGAGCAGAAAAACAAAGTGCGAGGGTAAGCGGCACAATGGGTCTGAATGACATGATAATTTCCCTTTAATAAACAATAAAAAGCACGGAAGAGTTAAGGTTTGATCCGGTAGCTGGATTATTCGGTAACCGTGAAAATGCCCTGGTCGGTGAATACCCTGGCTTCAAGGAAGCTGCAGACTACGCCCGCCGGTGGCTGAAGGTAGGTATGGCCGAAATGCCAAGTCAGGCCGTCAGAAAAATGCATCGTTGCGGGCGTGAAGGTCGCGCCCTGTGCTACCCAGCCCTCAAGCCTTTTTCCCTGGTACGTGACGGTTCCTTTCGTCAGAAGCGGGCATTTACCCCGGTTGACGTCAATATTTTTAATCAGAACAGTGTCAGTTTTAGCCGTAACGGTGACATTGATACCCTGAATATTCTTCTGAATATCGACCTTAATGATGTCATTTTCAGCCGCTCCGGAGATTGAGGACAGGGCTGCCATCAGCGTCATGGCTGCAACAGTAGTATAATATTTATTCATGCGGGTTCCTTAATGCGTGACAACCCCTGCGATGCATCGCATTGATTTTGATGATTAAAATTATGTAATAACATGATGCTCTGTGGATTATGTGGTTGCGGGATTAATCATGTACAACGATTAATATCGATCGGGTAGATCGACAAAATCGATCGTGATAAAACAAAAATACTTATCGGCAACGACGACGATGTTTATCTAACTGAAGAAAAATCCCCACAGGGAGCGTGCCGCGCGGGCGACAGTGTGTGTTACAGCCTGCAGCGCACTGCGAGCCACCTGCGGCAACGGAGCCAGGTCAATAATCTTATCGATAACGTCCACCACGGCATCACCAAAGCTGCTGCTTGCGGTGCTGATGACGCTGGTGGTGCGGTATCCGTTCTGCAGGTGGGAAACCAGCGGGCTGCGGGCCTGCTTTGGGAGGCGGGTAATCATAGCCTCCACCAGACGTGACAGGCGATAACGCCCCCGTACCGAGACCGGTAGAATATCCTGCTCAGCAATCCCTAACTGACGCGCCACAATCTGCTGCTTCTGCGCAATACGTTCCGCCTGTAACGCCGAGGGCTGAGCGGACGACCAGTTCCACCGTTCTGCTGGTTCGGTTTTGTCCACCTGGTTGAGTACCCACAACACCGGCGGCAGCGTTCCGCAGTACCGCGCAAAAACATCCTCATAAAAATGCTCTTCTACCGCATAAGCCCGGTCATCGGCCTTGAGCACCCACAGCACCATATCGAGCTGTGGCATGAGTTCGCGGTATAGCTCACAGTATTCACCGTCACGGGTAACACTTTCACCCACGCCGGGTAAATCAACGAGCGTCAGAAAGTGATTACCGAAACGTAGCCGTACGCGCTGTGGCTGGCGGGTACAGGCTTCGACCGCATTCACAGCGCAGACTTCGCTGCGGAATAGTGCGTTGCACAGCGAGGATTTGCCGACGCCAGTTTTCCCCATAATGCCAATCACAGGTTCATAGGTGACCAACCGGTTGAGCTCGCTTAATAGAGAGTGGCGTAGTGAACGTGGGTAACGACGCAGGTGACGCCGAATAAGGGCATAGCCCGAGAGATGTTTCATGCTGGCCTCTGAATAAAAAAAGCCATCCGGAATGGATGGCCTGATTTAAGTAAACAGGAAGGAATTCAGTAAAATGATATATAACTGACAAAATTTTAGACCTCATATCTTGCGTTCAGTTTAAGCGTCCACTGGATGAAGGCAATGAATTAGTTATACGGGTCTCCTTCGTGCCAGAAGCAGACGTTGCGGACGCCATCATTTTCTAACTCCTTGAAAATGTAATTTGCAAAACAACATAAATTTTGGTAATTGTAAACACCAAGAGGTCAGAGGAGTGAGCGGGAGGGGTCAACTGGCATCAGTGTTTCAATTAATGTAAGCATAAATGTGAGCATTAATAGCACTACTAAAGTTAGCCGTCTTGGGGGTTCAAATCCCCCTGGTAAGAAGAAAAAACCATCCAAATCCACTACTACTCATAAAGGAGACCGTAACAATGCAAAAATATGTCGCTAAAGTGAAAGTCAAATTCAAAGTATATGGTGCCGGATTGATCTTCCTGCTACTGGGTGGGACAGGTGTCCACTTCGCTCAACCCTGTGACCTCTGATAAACCGATAAAAAAGCCTCTTTTTGAGGCTTTTTTATTTATTACTAATCCACAGGGAGCAGGTCATTTACTCAATGGCATTATTTTTGAAACAAAAATATAGAAGGACTCCAAAGAGTCCTCTCAGTATGGCTTAACCTGTTTTAATTATCTTTTATGAACTGGTTAAAGGATTCAGCAAATTTATCATTGTCTTCGTTCTTACCTGCCACATATTCTTCAAGAATTTTCTTGCCAAAATCAAGAACATCCTGATCATGTCTTATATATCCTACTTGAGCATTATCAAAGTAGATTTTCATTAATTTAAGGATCTGGTTCTGGTTTAAGTCTTTGTATTTAGAAAGTTTCTCAATTACTCTATGAGTTGTATAGAAATTAGGAGATTCTTCGAGATCCTTGATTGTGAGTTCTACTTCAAGGCCGGCAAGATTTGTTGCTTGTGGGAAGTGGTCTTTGATGAACTCAGACAAACGAGCATACATGCGCGGCTCAGACTTTTTCTTTGTCTTCCATTCATGCTTCATGTACTCATTCATATCACCTTCAATGAAGGGACTTTTATAGTCAGAGTCTTCGGTGATCAGGTAAAGATCCTCACCTTCTGGAATCTCTCTCAGCAAGCATTCCCAGTTAACCGCGTCGCCGTAAGATTTGTTCTTACCCGGTGGATTGCCGAGATCATAGCGCAGCATACCTTTCTTGAGCGTTTCTTCATCTGCCTCAATTATCGTAGCTACTTCAAAAATCCTTTTAATGACAATATCCGCAGCTAAAGTTTCAGTCCTGAAGTGTTCCTGAATATCACTAAAGATTTTGTTCTTAATTTTGTTTGATTCAGCGACAGCCTTGTTAAACTCTTTAATATCATCATGCTGCCTGAAGATGTGAGGAAGACCGGGTTTGTAGTCCTTCTCAATATCTCTGATGTTGTCAGCTACAACTTTAGAGCGATTGCGCCAGAACTCATTCTTTAAAAGTGCTGGAAGCCAAAGTTTAAGGCGTCCGTACTTGTGTAATGCAAAAACCTTGTCCAGCTCGTCTAACTTGTCCTTACCCATACGGTAAAAGTCTAGGAATAGATTGGTATCAATGAAGACGTTCATCAGATTTCCTTTCCATAAACATGATAAAAAATACACTACCAGACAATTCTTCACCACGCATCAGATATCAGATAGTTTTCATAAAATGCTCACTACCTCTGCCTATAGGTGATCCACTCCCTATGGATTCATACATAATGCTGTTAACATAGCTAACTCTTCGCTCACAGCAGACGTTGAACTATCCAGTAGCATGACTGGAATGATTGTCGTCTAATACATTGTCATATTCTGAAAAGTGCCAAAAACACTATCCACCAGCAACTACAATTTCCGACAAAACACTTCCCATCTTGGTTCCAGATAGTCTGTGTTGACCGGCTTCTTAGTTGCCAATAACTGTTTCCCTTCAAGTTCGCTCAGATCTTTATCTTCCTTAAGGACCCCAGGAGAAAAATGAATACGCAACGTCTCAGGGTCAACCGCACACATACCCGAGTCAAAAAGTCGGTGGATGTCAGCACGAAGCCACAAACCATTACTCCAGTGGTCAAAACCAGCCTTGCAGTGCTCAATGAGGTGGGCTGCTTCTCCCCTACATTTAGTGCGTACGCCGGTAACAACACATCTATTCAGACAGTTTTGACGAACAGTATTGCTAAACTTCATCTGATCTGGCCGGGATGCTGAGCCATAGTAGCGATTCCCAAAACGTTTGGCTGATACGGTCTCATCCAGAACGTCACTGAGAGAAGACAAATGTTCAGCCCGTAGCACCTTCAGACGAACCTCCCAACGAATGCCATCTCTTGCATGTTGAGTTGTAACTCGAGGGTCATCATCGGGCCATATTGCAATACCCTTTCGCTTCACTGCGAGCCTTAACTGGCGGGCGTCTGCATTGGTCCCCGTTCCTTTTGTCTGCATAAAGTGGTGGACGCTATTAAATTCCTCATAGGCTTCTGATCCACCCACAGGGCGAACTAGAACTTTGTCCTTAATATCACGGGGCAATTTATCCATCGTGTTTGTATCCGTCGCCATAATGAGATACCCATAGTTGGTTGATTTTGCAACTATGTACCGCATTTTCCTGCGAAACCATAGCCACTAGTTTATTTTTTGACGTCGATCATCCACCACAAAAAGGATCGCTACGGCTTCTCCTCTTTTAAAATCCCGTACATATGTTCTTCTAAGTTTGAAGGCAGGACATCATTAAATTCGTCGAACATGTGAGGCAACTCGGGAGAGTCCTCTTTATCATGGAGATCATCTCCGGGCATAGCTGAAGGTTCATCGATAGGTAATGCTGTTTTGGATTTCTTCTTCAAGTCTGCTTTTTTGGCTTTTCTACGTTTCTTCTCGGCTGCGTTGATGTAAGTGAAATCGTCAGAACAAGTCAGGGTGCGAGCTCCAGGAATAACATTGTAAATTTGAGCCTGAAGGCGAAAGAAAGCCAGATAACCTTTGCGGTTGTTTTCGAATCTTGATTCTTCTGATGAAACCAACGTGATCGGGTCTGAAAATTGACCAACATCAGTTACTCGGTCTGGCCTGCGGATCAGTAGCCCACTTTCATCTGGAACATATGGCCGGGATGCATCCTTCAGGCAATAGTACTCAACCAGCTCGCCTGATTTATTTTCTTTGTTACCTGATTGCAGCCACTTCTTGTAAATATTTGATGAGACTAAGCCGTCGATCCGACTGTCTGGATGCTTTTTGAACAAGAAATTCACCAGATAGAATGGCTCGAATCTCGCATTTATCAGTATTACACGCGAATAACCACAGGCGGCTTTATAAAGCGGATCGGCAATTATTCTTTTCCTCAACAAGGAAAAGCGTCGTTCGAGTTCAGTCAGTTGCAGTCTGAAACGAGAGTCATCCTTTTCACGAGAAATATTCTGTGACAGCTGACCATCACGCTCATCGAAAGGTAAATGGAAACTGAGAGTCAACATTTCGACCTGCCTGTGCTTTTTTAATATCCTAATGAAGCTCTCACTCAGGTAAGACAATGCCTTTTCCTTTTCAGATATTGCTTTCTCCAGTTTGTCTTTCCATTTTTTTTCTATCAACTCACTTTCTATTGGCCGAGAATCTCGAAGCTTCACTTTTGGCCTTCTGAACTCTCGTCCATCACTGGTAGCCTGATTTAGGTATAGCTTGTCCAGTAGATCAAACATTCTGAAACGAGACAGGCGCTTTTCGTTCTTACTGGACTGTCCATCACCCTCCATACGCTCGAATCCAACGAAGAAATATTGATGGCTGATATCCCCCCATTTTTGATTGGATCTCTCGTAGGCCAAGTCTTCCCGGCGTAAGTCAAACACTCTAAAATCATCCTTTAGGCCTGCCATCCCTCGCTCCTCCCAACTCGCTGCAACATTGAAATTGTCACTCGACCCAACACAAAATTCACACTTCAACTGTACGAGTTTTGACGTTTATCATGGTTGTTTTTTAGTATGAAACCGTTCCATTTTAATACAATAAATCGCCGTTTTTTATGATGTATATCGTCGTTTTTTAATTATTTACTTCACTTGCAGATGCCGTTTCCACTGGGTTTATTGCCCTAAATGCTTTGTATACAGCCAGCGCCGTCTCTTTCTGGCCTATTTGTTACAGCAATATAGCGGAAAGTGGCTTAGAAACGACTCTTTTATGCTGCTGAGTTAGGTCCTGGGGGAGGGCCTATAAATGGTAAGATTTTTAAAAATCATCTGGTCAAGATGGGCGAAGGTATCCACAAGGTTAACGCCATGAGATGAGCAAATGCTCCTGCCTCGAAATACATGAATCTCGAGGCCGAAATCATTTAATTAAGGAATAAAATGATATTTTATAGAGAAGCACTTTCGTAACCCTCCACACCCAGGAGCGATGCCCGAGCACGGCAATCTGCAGGGTACCGCGATATTTACCGCTCTCCTGCACCCATTTCAAAACTGATTCCAATGTCCATTCCCATGACGATTACACTCACATGGAGAACAAGACATGAGCTACCACGACACGACCGATATCAATCTCAGCTACGTTCAGCACACAGCCCTGAACCGAAAACTACGACGACATCAGGACCAGTTATTCGAACGCTATTCCAAGCTACTGATGCTACGGGTGGACTTCTCGTACCTCCAGGACAGTGATTCTCATGGGCAGGGAGATATTCATTCAACAGTAGCGGATATCACGTTACTGATTCAACGCAGTGGGGATATCAACGGGCTGGTAGGTTACGCATGGGTACTGGAACAAACCGAACAGCACGGTTATCACATCCACGCCGTGTTTTATCTCGACGGTCAGAAGCATCGCCAGGTCTGGACTGTCTTTGAAGCACTCAGGGACACCTGGAAGTATGTGACGTGGGGAGAAGGACACACACACCGTTGTGAGCCTAAAGAGCATTATCGCGTGAGAGGAGAATGGGTGACCTCTTATGACGACGCCAGGGGCCGCAGAGGTATGCAGTATATCCTGAGCTACCTCAGCAAGCAGGCACAGAAAAGCTTGGGGGTTATCTGCCAGTTGAGTGCCATCCCTGCCCCACGAGCAGCAGGCAGGCGGCGGAAAGCCAGTTAAAAATTACGCCGATGCCACATCGTTTGAAGGAGTCTGCGTTCACCTTACCTGGCTCCTTCTCCCATTCACTTAAGGAGAAAAACGATGACCACACCTGCCAGCCTTCTTAACGACAAGTTCGTCGATATGGCATTTATTACGCAACTCACTGGCTTAACCGATAAATGGTTCTACAAACTGATTAAAGACGGGGCGTTCCCAAAGCCCATTAAGCTAGGTAGAAGCTCCCGCTGGCTTGAAAGCGAAGTGGAGGCCTGGCTACAGCAACGCATTGCAAAATCCCGTCCGTAATCTATCGAACGCAATAACATTCCCCACCTGATTTAAACTCCACCAGTCGTATGGCCTGCACTGCTGCCCTTCCCGGGACGGCTTAGCCCTGAGCGTCATCCGGCAAAGGACCAATACTATGTACGCAAAATCTTTTATCGCCACTGATGGTAATCAACGCCTCACGGGCGCGGTCACTGCACAGCTTAACCCTTACAACCGCTACTCCTGCCACCTTTGCGGCAGCGCTCTGATATTCCACCCGGAATGGGGTAATAACCGTCCGTGGTTTGAACACACATGGGAAGACCTGACCGAGAACGGACGTCACCACTGCCCGTATGTGAACCCGGAGCCGAAAGAAGCGCGGCGGATACGCATGCTGCGTCGCTATGTGCCGGATGTCTTACCGCTTGTGCGCAAGGCCGAATGGCACTGTTCTGGCTGCGACTGCGATTATCACGGTGAGCGCTATTGTCTGACCTGCCGTACCGGTGACCACAGTACCGAACGTTACGCAGAATGAGCCTGCGTTATCTGCCACTTGCTATCGGGATCCCATGACAGGATTTACACCATGCAATTTAGAACCATTCGTACCGCCCTTGACCACGAGGGCGAAGTCACTTACATCCGGGACCTGACTCCGCGTTCAAGGGGGCTCTGGTTCTGCCGTTCCTGCAACAATCCCCTGCGTCTGCACTGGACGCATGACAGCGGCGGTTATTTCGAACATGACCTGGAAGACGCTGACGAACGCTGGTTAAGGCATTGTGCGTACCGGATCATTGCCCGGGATAAACCGGTATCCGCTTTTGACCAGGCCGTGAATGCACTGATGGAACGTGATGATGTGTCAATAACAGCACCTTCAGACAGAGATTACTTCTGCATACTCTGCCAGCGTGAATATTATGGTATCCGCTGCTGCCCGGCGTGCGGGCAGCATATCTACAGCACGGAAATGAAAGACCTGGATACCCTGACGATACCAGTTAAATTTGCGACATAAGGGGGGTGTTCTCGCCGTAGGTTATGCAGAGAGAAAGCCTGACATACCGGCATTTCTACAACAGGCGATGGCGCATTATCCACGGCTGGCAGAACTCAGCTTTACAGTACTGTAAACGCACAGTGTCGCATAACTACACCTTTTATCGATCGGCACCAACGATCAATATCTGAAAACTGATCTATCAAAACGATTATCTTTCATGCCCCCTGCCTGGTTATCCTTGTCTTACATTGCACGCAGAAAAGCCTTTTATTACGGTTAGTTATCTAGCCGAGGCTTGCTGCATCCATTTTCCTGGTAACCCAAATCATGAGGTCACAAAGGCGCGGAAAGATGAAGAAATGTGCACGTTGCAACAAAAAAAGAAGCGTCCTTGAGCGGTGGCTCTCACTCGATAAAGAATTCTGCGACGAGTGCTTATTTGATATCGCCCAAGAAATCAGGGAAAGGCGGATTATCCCAATCAGACACCTCAAAGATAGCAACGAAGAGAAGTCGTAACTCGATATGAAGAATAAAATCGATGTCAGCGTCATCATCCCTGCTTACAACGCCGCAACGACTATTGGTTGTCTGGTCAATAAAATCCTCAGTGAAACCCGCGTGGCTATTGAGCTTATCGTTGTGGATGACGGTTCTACCGATGGTACCGCGAACGTTATACGCCAAATCAAAGATGAGCGGCTCGCTCTTATTGAGCAGGCCAATCAGGGGGTCTACGCCGCCCGAAATGCTGCTCTAGCCTTGCACCAAGGAGAATGGGTTATATTTCTTGATGCGGACGACGATATAGCAGATGGGTTCATTGAAAAACGATGGCAAGCAGCTACTGCGTCACAAGCCGACGTCATGATCTTTAATGGCTGGCATTCTGGTGCTGACCACCATCGAAGAGCAGTCCACCGAAAGCAGCAATATGGGGCGACCCTGTCAGGTCATGAGTGGATTAGACAGTGCGTTACGCGCCGTGAATGGCCGCATTATCTTTGGCTGCAGATGATCAGAGCATCTTATATCAGACAACACTCACTGCGCTTCCAGTCCGGCAGGAGCCATAAAGACATTCTGTGGACAGTTCATCTTGCGGCGAGCAACGGTCGGTTCTGCGTATTGGATGTTAAGGACTATATCTATATCAGCAATAAGACCTCTATCACGCACCGGCCGGATTACTACGATGTTCGTGCGTTGAGCTATATCGAGGTGATTGCGGAAGTCATCCGACTGGCGAGCCTTGACCAAAACAAAAAAATAAAGGTGTTTTTGTACCGGCACGCACTGGTGGAAGCGCGTCATTTTTTGGGGTTGTATCGCAATCGCGTCCGGGATAAATCGAGTGTGAAGTATAGCTTTGAGGCAAAGATCACACTCGGCAGTTTATTCCGAGGCATCAACAGTTTTAGCGATGTTTTTTTCTTTATCAAATTGGTAAGCAAGCTGTTCTAAAATTACTATCAAGCATAAGCTTCCACTCGTAATTCCCTGCTTCAGGGTTGTTACTTTACCTATCAAACCACCGGCATGGTCTCAACGCTTCCAACTTGGTAAACTCTTACCCAATTTCTCACGCGACAGGCAGCATTTCAGCACTGGTGCTTGTTACCCACCCTGTCGCGTTCTCAGTATTGTTTTCACCGGACACCATATGGCTATCAAGAAGAACGAACTTTACTCCTCCCTTTGGGCGAGCTGCGACGAGTTGCGTGGCGGAATGGATGCTTCACAGTACAAAGACTATGTGTTGACCCTACTGTTTATGAAGTACGTCTCTGACAAAGCTAAGGGCAACCCTTACGCGATGATTGAAGTGCCGGAAGGTGCAAGTTTCGACGATATGGTTGCTCTCAAAGGCAACAAAGAAATTGGCGAAAAAATTAACAAAACCATCAGATTACTGGCTGAGGCTAATGACCTGAAAGGTGTTATTGACATTGCCGACTTCAATGATGAAGACAAGCTGGGTAAAGGCAAGGAGATGATCGACCGCCTTTCCAAGCTGGTGGCAATATTCGAGGGGTTGGATCTATCAGCCAACCGCGTTGATGGAGACGATCTGCTGGGTGATGCCTACGAATATTTAATGCGTCACTTTGCTACAGAGTCAGGTAAATCAAAGGGGCAGTTTTACACCCCGGCAGAGGTGTCACGCATTCTGGCGAAAGTGATTGGCATCAGTAAGCAGACACCACAGGATGCTACCGTTTATGACCCTACCTGTGGTTCAGGGTCACTATTATTGAAAGCCAGTGACGAAGCCGGTCCGAAAGGACTGACCATTTATGGCCAAGAGATGGATTATGCGACCAGCGCACTGGCACGTATGAACATGATCCTGCATGACAACGCCACCGCTAAAATCTGGAAAGGTAACACCCTGGCCGATCCACACTGGAAAGATGGCAACGATAATCTGAAAACCTTCGACTTTGCTGTAGCTAACCCCCCTTTCTCCAACAAAAACTGGACCAGCGGGCTAGATGCTGCGAATGATACTTTTGACCGTTTTGTCTGGGGGACTCCACCTGAAAAGAACGGCGACTACGCTTTCCTGCTGCACATCATCAAGAGTCTCAAGAGCACAGGTAAAGGCGCAGTGATCCTGCCTCACGGCGTATTGTTCCGGGGCAATGCCGAAGCACGTATTCGTGAAAATCTGCTCAAGCAGGGTTACATCAAAGGCATCATTGGCCTGCCCGCTAACTTGTTCTACGGCACGGGTATCCCGGCATGCATTATCGTCATCGATAAAGAAGATGCTCGACTCAGAGCGTTCAATGCTAATGGCGAGAGTCAGCAAGGCATCTTCATGATCGATGCCAGTAAGGGCTTTATTAAAGACGGCAATAAAAATCGCCTACGCGCCCAAGACATCCATAAAATAGTCGATGCATTTAATCGTGAACAGGAACTCTCTCGCTTCAGTCGCATGGTACCGCTGTCAGAAATTGCAGCCAACGACTTCAACCTCAATATCCCTCGCTATATCGACAGCAGTGATCCTGAAGATCTACACGACCTTTCTGGTCATTTGGTTGGAGGCATCCCCGATCGCGATATTGATGCTCTCAGTGCTTACTGGAAAATTTTCCCAACTTTACGACAGTATCTGTTCGAACCATCCCGGCCTGGCTACAACAATGCTCGAGTCGAAGCGGGTAAAGTGAAGAGCTCTATTCTGGCACACCCGGAATTTACTGCTTTCAGAGCAGGGGCACTGATACCATTTGAGAAGTGGTTTGTGGGTTGCCAGCTTGAGGAAATTGCTCGTGGTGATTCTCCAAAACAGTTAATAGAAGAGATTGGCGAGCGACTCCTCGCTGCCTATGCTTCTGAGTCCACAACCGGTGCCCCGCTACTAGAGAATTACACCATCTATCAATTACTAATGGACTATTGGATGGACGTCATGCAAGACGACGTTTATGTGCTGAGCCAGGATGGCTGGCAGGCAGGAAAGGTATTGCGTGAGCTAATTGTGGAAAAAGGCGAAAAACTCAAAGAAACACCAGATCTGGTGATTGGTAAGAAAAAGTATAAGGCTGAACTATTACCACCAGCCCTTGTAGTGGCTCGCTATTTTGCTACCGAGCAGCAAGAGCTCGATCAACTACAAGTCGCTTATGACGAAGCTGTTCAAGCGCTGGAAAACTTCCTTGGAGAGAACAGCGGCGAAGATGGGTTACTTGCTGATGCAATGAACGACAAAGAAAAAGTGACCGCTGCCAGCATTAAAGCACGACTTAAGGTCGCCACGGATAAAGAAGAAAAAGCAGTACTGAAAACTGCTCAGACGTTGTTTGATGCTGAAACCAAAGCCAAAAAAGCGCATAAGGAAGCACAGGAAAAACTGGATCTTGCGGTTTTTGCTCATTATCCAAAGATCACTGATAACGACATTAAAATTCTGCTGGTACAGCATAAATGGAAGGCTAGACTAGCCAGTGCTCTGGAAGCGGAGATTGAGCGTGTTACACAGCGACTGGCTAATCGAGTGAAAGAACTGGAAGAACGATATAGCGCTACTCTGCCTGATCTCACTCAAAGTGTTGCTGAGTTAGAAACCAAAGTTGCGGCTCACCTTAAAGCAATGGGGCTGGAATGGGCATGATTCTGGAGCTGTGTGAAAAAATGGAAGTGAACGGAACATCTAGACTACAAATATCGGTTCCGGAGGGTTGGGAGTTAAGATTACTTGGAGAGCTTGCCACCATTTTTTCAGGGGGAACTCCTAACCGAAAAAATCCCGAATACTGGGATGGTGATATTCCATGGGTTACTACAACTCTAATAGATGGTGGTGAGATATTTGAAGCCAATGAACTCATCACACAAAAGGGATTAGAAGGATCGTCTGCTAAGTGGTGTAAAGCTGGTACCATTTTAATGGCGATGTATGGTCAAGGAAAAACTCGCGGTAAGGTTGCGCTTCTAGGGATTGATGCAACGATAAACCAAGCATGTGCCGCGATCGAATTAAGCGAATCGTGCTCTAGGGAATATGTTTTACATCTCTTGATTTCAAAATATGAACACATTCGAGAGTTGAGTAACTCTGGGGGGCAAGAAAACCTAAGTAGTGGAATTATAAAACATTTAGAGATTCTTCTCCCTCCTCAAAAAGAACAAATAATCATCGCTAATGTGCTCTCCGATACCAATGCGCTGATTACCGCACTTGAGAAATTAATCACTAAAAAGCAGGCCATCAAATCCGCAACCATGCAGCATTTACTGACTGGCCGCACCCGCCTGCCTCAATTTGCTCAATATCCAAATGGTACCCTTAAGAACTATAAGTCCAGTGAGTTAGGACTAATTCCTGAGGATTGGGAAGTCGCTCGTCTAGCACAGGTGGCAAAAGTTATAGATCCACATCCTAGCCACAGAGCTCCACCAGAGGAGTCTTATGGTGTTCCTTTCGTAGGCATTGGTGATTTGAATGAATCAGGTGAACTAATCAATTCTGAAGTAAGAAGAGTTAATCAAAGTATTCTTCAAGAACATTCAGAAAGATATAGCTTACATAACCGGCCGATCGGTCTTGGTAGAGTTGCTTCGATTGGTAAAGTCATCCGTTTGCTTATAGGTAAAGAGCCTTATGCCATTTCACCAACATTAGGTGTAATTGATGGTTTCGCCTGTACGAATGATTTTTTATTTTATTATTTGAAATCAGAGTCTGTAACAGAGCAGTTTGGCCAGGTGATGAGTGGTTCCACTAGATCCTCAGTTGGCATGAACGTCCTAAAAGAGATATTAGTCGTAAAAATATCCAGTGAAGAACAAATCTCCATCGCTGGCATTCTCTCAGATATGGATGCTGAAATCGGGAGGCTGAAACAGAAACTGTCTAAGATCCGCGATATAAAGCAAGGAATGATGCAACAACTGCTGACCGGTCGTATTCGTTTACCAGTGGATCATCAACCATGAAACATACCCTTGATAAGACAGTTCTGTCGGTCAAGGGTCTATTGAGCCTGCCTGACGTAACCATTCCGGCCTATCAGCGTCCTTATAAATGGACGGTCAAAAATATAAGCGAGCTGTTTGCCGATATTAACAGTCATCTCGATAAATCGGCTTATCGGCTGGGCTCAGTAGTGTTTCATCAGCCTGAGAGCAATGAAGAACATAGACTGGATATCGTCGATGGTCAGCAACGAACTTTAACATTAATGCTGGCAGTATGGGCCATTATCGAAACCCGACTTGCTGAGTTGGAACGTCAGGATTTGCAGGAAGCGTTAACCCAGCTAAAGCCCTCCGTTGAAGGTTTTATGGGACGGCAACGCTTTGCCAGTCAGGTATCGGAATACAATCTATACCAGAATTATCAGGAGCTAAAACGTAGGGTTAGTCATCGAGAATTCAGCGAGCAACATATTGATTTTCTCCTCAACCGCTGCCAGGTGGTGGTCTTTGTGCTGGCTGACTTGTCTGAAGCCTTTCAGTTTTTCGACTCACAAAATGCCCGTGGTCGAGATTTGGATCCCCACGATCTACTTAAGGCCTTCCATCTACGTGAATTCGCCCCCCATGAGGTTGAACTGAAAGCTGCATCCGTTGCTCACTGGGAAGGATTAGCTAGTGATGATTTATCTAATCTTTTCGCATCCTATCTCTACAGAGTACGTCAGTGGTCACAGGGGAATTCAGCTCGTTTCTTTGGTAAGGATGAGGTCGGCTTATTCAAAGGGATTAATCTTGACCAGATTGGTCAGTTCCCTTATGTGGAATCTTTGCGCATGGCTCACCATTTTGTGGATGACTATAACAATCAGTATCAGCGCAAGATTGATGGCCAGAAAATGCGTTTCCCTTTCCATCTTGATCAGATGATTATCAATGGAAGACGCTTTTTCGAAATGGCGGAACACTACCAGCAACAGGTATCGGCAATTATCACCAGTGAGCATATCAGCACTCACACTCAAAAGTCGTTAATGATGCAGGGCACAGTCCTTGGTGAAATGGCAACCCGGATACTAAGAACGTTAAATAGCTATAGGAATCGCTATCGAACAGGGGATCAATATATACGCACTATGTTTGATTGTGCTCTGATCTTTTATATCGACAAATTTGGTGGGCAGTCCTTATCTGCAGCGATTGAAAAAAGCTTTATCTGGGCTTACAGATGCCGAATCCGACAGCAGGTGGTACAGCTAGCGACTATGGATAAGTACGTGCTGGAAAATAATCTGTTCCGGGTAATCAAAGAAGCCAGAGTACCTGGTGATGTGCTATCTATACCATTACTCACAATTCGGGCTTCAGAAAATAATAATAACCGCCGTACCGGTAACCATGAGCAAGACGAGCTGGTGAGGTTGTTCAAGGAGATGAACTACTATGAGTAATGCACAGGTAACATCCTTTACGGTCAGATCATTGCTGGGCGATGCATCTCGTTATCTTATCCCCATGTACCAGCGTAACTATGCCTGGGGAGAAGGTGAGATCACTCAACTTGTGCAAGACATACTCGACTATCAGCAAAAAAGCCTGCATAGCCCTCTCCCTCAAACTTACTACATCGGTACGTTGGTCGTGTTCACTCGTCCTGATGGGCAGTCAGAGATAATCGACGGACAGCAGCGTTTCACTACTCTATCCCTTCTTGCTAACTGGTTAAAAAAACATGCCGAGTCCACGTTAGATATGAGCTGGTACCAAGGGATTAACTTAGGGTTTGAGAGCAGACCTAAGTCTGGCGAAACCTTTGCTCGACTCTGGCAAGGCGTGGAACCGCATAAACTGCGGAGCAAAGAATTTAATGACGGGCTGATCAACGGCTATGAACTTATTGGCAAGGTACTACGCGACTTGAAGCTGATTGGTGAGTCATTAAATCATTTCTGTACCTACCTTTTCGACCATGTACAAATTGCCCGAATAGAAGTGCCTGCCGATACTGACCTCAATCATTTTTTTGAGGTGATGAATAACCGTGGCGAGCAACTTGAAAAACATGAAGTGGTGAAAGCGCAACTGATGGCTGTGCTCAACGAGATAACGGACCAGCAAGCTCGGCAGAGCAGCCTGAACACCCTCTCACGAGTTTGGGATGCTTGCTCCAACATGGAACGTTATGTCCAGTACGGTTTTACACCAGCCGAACGTCATCAATTATTTGGGCAGGAACATTGGGGGCAATTTGTGCCCACTGATTTTAATTCCCTGGCTGACATGCTTATCCCATCGGCTTCAGAGCTTGGCACAAGAGAAAACCAAACAAACCGCACACTGGCTAACATTATCAAGTCATCTTCAACCTTCAGTAGTGATAGAGGTGAAGAAGATGAAGGTAGCTCAGAGCGTTTTAATAGTGTTATCAATTTCTCCAACTTCCTGCTCCATGTTTTGCGTGTCTGCAGCAACATAGGCAAGAACAGAGTAGATATTCCGCTTGACGATAAACAATTAATCGAACAGTTCGAACGTCGGCTGTTAAAGCAGAATGACCCGGTTAAAGCAGTACAGGATTTTGTCTTTGCACTTCTCAAATGCAAATATCTTTTTGATCAGTTCGTGATAAAACGAGAGTACGCCAAAGGTAGCGATGGCTGGAGTTTGAAGCGCCTGCGTTGGTATTCGGAGAAGAGTACCAGTTATACCAATACGTTTAATGAAGATGAGGGTAACAATACCAGCATCAACCGACAGATTTTGATGCTGCTTTCCGCATTCCACGTTTCAACCCCTACTCTGGTTTATAAACACTGGTTGAATGGAGCTTTGTACTATCTGTTTAATGCCCATTCCGCTGAAAACCAGATAGATGCAAGGAAGTACCTCGGGTATCTGGAGCATCTCGCCTCCGCGTTTGTCTTTCAAAACTTCCTGGCAGAACAAGAACCAAAATCATATTTTGAGATTATCTACGGTAAAGAGCTACATCTCCAACCTGCGGTACTGTCGGACAAGATTAAGAAGAAGATGCGCTTTGGGATGATAGCAAACAACCTGGTATTCAATTACCTGGACTACTTACTCTGGTGTCGTGACAGAAATAAAGCTGAAGTAGTCAAACGTTTTGAATTTACCTTCCGGAGTTCAGTAGAGCATTTCTATCCCCAGCACCCCATGGATGGCTATAGGACATTACCAGATACATCGTTGCATACCTTCGGTAATCTCAGCCTGATTAGCCACAGCAAGAATTCGCGACTGAGTAATTTCCAGCCAAAACAAAAGCAAGAGCACTTCGAAGCGAGTCTTGAACGGAATGAAATTGATAGTCTGAAACTGCTCGCCATGATCGAGCTGATGAAGAAGAACAATCAGTGGGGGGAAGAAGAAATCGCCACTCACGAAGCGGAAATGCTGGCAGTGTTAACCAGTGCAGGTGGTAGTGATAGCGAATTTAGGGAGATGTTATGAACAGTGTTGGTCAACGTGAACGCATAACACAAAAACGTGTTATCCAGTTATTCACCGATCATCTCGGTTATCACTTTCTTGGTAACTGGCACAAAAGAGAAGACAACCGCAACATCGAGCCAGGCTTAGTTTCGGCCTGGCTAACAAAACGCGGTGTTTCAGAAGTCCTAATCGCCCGAGCATTACGGCAGCTGGATCGAGCCGCAAGCCTCGGTGAAGGTCGTATCCTCTATGATGCAAACAAAGAGGTGTATCGCCTGCTACGCTACGGCGTAAAGGATAAAGAAGGTGCAGGTGAGCAAAATCAAACAGTGTGGTTGGTCGACTGGAAAAATCCAGAAGCCAATGATTTTGCTATAGCTGAAGAAGTGACCTACAACGGCGAAAATAAAAAACGCCCGGATTTGGTACTATATGTTAACGGTATTGCGCTTGGTGTCATTGAGCTTAAACGTTCTACAGTGTCAGTCTCAGAGGGCATCCGCCAAAACCTCGATAATCAGCAAAAAGCCTTCATCCGCAACTTCTTCACTACCATCCAATTGGTGATGGCTGGTAATGATTTAGAAGGGCTTCGCTATGGTGTAATCGAAACGCCGGAGAAATATTACCTTCAATGGAAAGAAGCCGCTGAATCATCTCACACCAACATGCTTGATCGTCACCTGGCTCAGATATGCAATAAACAGCGCCTGCTGGAATTAATCCACGACTTTATCGTTTTCGATGCTGGAGTGAAAAAAACCTGCCGTCATAACCAATATTTTGGAGTCACTGCAACGAAACCGTTTATTCAACGCAATGAAGGCGGGATTATCTGGCATACCCAGGGCAGCGGTAAAAGTCTGACTATGGTTTGGCTGGCAAAATGGATCAGAGAAAATATTACTGACAGCCGAGTTTTGATCATTACCGACCGTACAGAACTTGATGAACAGATCGAGAAAGTGTTTAACGGTGTGGAAGAAGAGATCCTTCGCACCAGAAGCGGCGCAGATCTGGTGACTCGCCTGAATCAAACCAAACCCTGGCTTATATGCTCGCTCGTGCATAAATTTGGTCGCCAAGAGGGGGAAGACAAAGATGCAGACACTGACGATTTCATTGAACAGATACAACGTAACATCCCTGCCGATTTTAGTCCGAAGGGAAAATTATTCGTGTTTGTGGATGAGTGCCACCGAACCCAATCCGGCAAATTGCATTCGGCAATGACAAGTATTTTGCCAGATGCACAATTTATCGGTTTCACCGGTACCCCACTGATGAAGAAGGATAAGAAAAAGTCAGTGGAGGTCTTCGGTCCTTATATCCACACTTATAAATTTGATGAAGCAGTCAATGATGGGGTTGTACTGGACTTGCGCTACGAAGCTCGTGACATCGATCAGCGGGTCAAATCTCAGAAAAAAGTCGACCAGTGGTTTGATGCTAAGACATCTAAACTTTCTCGCCTTGGCCAGCAGCAACTCAAGCAGAAATGGGCATCAATGCAGAAGCTATTGTCGAGCCGCTCGCGACTAGAACAGATTGTCGCGGACATCCTTCTCGATTTCGAACAAAAACCACGACTCGCCGACGGCCGTGGTAACGCCATGCTGGTTTGTTCCAGCGTTTATCAGGCCTGCAAATGCTATGAGATGTTTAGTGAAGCTGGTTTTGCCGGTAAATGTGCGATTGTGACGAGCTACCAGCCAAATGCCAGTGAGATTAAAGGCGAGGAGAGCGGCGAAGGACTGACTGAGAAACTGGCCAAGTACAACATCTATCGCAAAATGCTTGCGGAGTATTTTGAACAACCTGAGGCTGAAGCAGCCAAACGTGTGAGTGATTTCGAAAAAGAGGTCAAACAACGATTCATCAAAGAACCGGGTCAGATGCGCCTTCTGATAGTCGTTGATAAGTTATTGACTGGCTTTGATGCTCCGTCTGCCACATACCTCTATATCGACAAGAAAATGGCCGATCACAACCTCTTCCAGGCGATATGTCGCGTTAACCGGTTGGATGGTGAAGATAAAGAATACGGCTATATTGTCGACTATAAAGACCTTTTCCGCTCATTGGAAAAAACAGTTCAGGACTACACTGCAGAAGCCTTCGACGGCTACGACAAAGAAGATGTAGCCGGTTTACTGAAGGATCGATTGCAACAGGCAAAAATCGATCTGGATGGTGCTCTGGATGCCGTTCGCACCCTTTGCGAGCCAGTTAAAATGCCACGTAATCAACTTGATTATCAGCATTATTTCTGTGGAGAATCAGGGGCGTCAATAGAGCAGATATCTGAGAAAGAAGCTTTACGTCTGACATTGTATCAATCCGTGGCGAAGCTTATCCGTGCTTTTACCAATCTGGCAGGTGAGCTAACAGATGCTGGTTATAGCGAGCAGCAGGCAAATCAAATCCGCATCGATGTTGAGTTTTATACAAAAGTCCGCGACGAAATAAAAATAGCCAGTGGCGATTTCGTGGACATGAAGCAGTTCGAGCCAGGTATGCGGCAGATGCTGGATCTTTGGGTGGATGCCGATCCAAGTGAAACCCTTATGGATTTTGAAGAACTAGGACTGCTTGAGTTGATTATTGAACGCGGAGAAGAAGCACTGGATGGGCTTCCAGCCGACATGCGTGGCAACCAAGAGGCGATGGCTGAAGCGATTGAAAATAACGTTCGCAGAACCATTGTTGATGAAAACCCAGTCAACCCGAAATACTACGAAAAAATGTCGGTGTTGCTTGATGAACTGATCGCACTTCGTCGTCAACAGGCTATCTCCTATCAAGATTATCTAGAGCGTGTACGTGAACTAGCGAAGCAGGTTAAACATCCGCAATCCGGAAGTAAAAGTACTTATCCAGCAAGCATTGATACCCTTGCCAAGAAAGCGTTGTATGACAACCTCGGGCAGGATGAAGTGTTAGTTATAAAGATAGATACTGCAGTACGTCACACTAAAAAGGCCGACTGGTATGGGGATCGTTTTAAAGAGCGCGAGATCAGCTTTGCTATCGCGGAAGAAATTAAAGGTTATTCAGTGACGGTCGCGGATGTTATGGCTCTGGTGAAGGCACAGAAGGAGTACCGCTGATGCCGTTGGTTACCTTTGGTGAACTCACTCTTGATTTGCAGCGTAAGCCAATCAAAAACTTGCATATCAGCGTACTTCCTCCGGATGGCCGAGTAAGAGTATCAGCTCCCATCTCTCTGTCAGACACAGCTATCAGGATGGCTGTTGTCAGAAGGCTAGTATGGATCCGACAGCAGCAAGCACAATTTCAGGCTCAGCCGCGCCAGAGTGAACGAGAAATGTGTAGTGGCGAAACACATTACCTTTGGGGAAGAGGATATCGGCTGGATGTAGTTTTAGTAGATAAGCCCGTTGAAGTGAAACTTCAGGGTGGTTGGATACGTATGAAAGTACCTCCACATTATGATACGGCCCAGCGGGAAGCTGTTCTCAACCAGTGGTATCGCGGTATTTTAAAACAAAGACTGCCTAAGTTAATGGCAAAATGGCAGCAGGAAATTAAAGTTGAAGCCAGTTATGTTGGCATCAAGCGAATGAAGACTAAATGGGGTAGCTGTAACCCCCAAACCGCACGTATCTGGATCAATCTCGAACTGGTGAAAAAACCTCCTGAATGCCTTGAATTCATTGTGGTTCACGAGCTAGTTCATCTACACGAACGCAAGCACAATGAGCGTTTTATCGGCCTGATGAGTATTCATTTGCCAAACTGGCGTGAACACAGAGCTAAGTTGAATAAAATGCCCTTGGCTTATAATCATTGGTCATATTAAAGCCAATATATTTAATTAATAATATTAAAAAAGCTAGTACCGATAGGTACTAGCCAAACACTTAAAAATGGATATACAATTTCATATCTTTTTCTAAAGAACGAAGTTCTTCTTGTAATTTTTCTTGTTCATAGATTAAAGAGTATAGATCAATATCTTGAGTTTGCTCTTCACGCTTTACATATCTGGTAATATTGAGATTATAGTCATTATCCTTAATTTCACTAAAGCTGACAACGCGTGAAAGATTTTCCACATCATGTCTTTTATGATAAATATCAGATATTTGTTCAATATTTTCGACGGTTAAATAATTCCGTCCCTTTGATTTTAAGAAAAACATAGTTGAGTCAATAAACAATACATTTGAATCATTTCTATTTTTTTTGAAAATCAAAATCACCGTTGGTATATTAGTTGACAAAAATAAACGTTCAGGAAGACCAATAACAGCATCCAACAGATTCTCTTTAATTAAATTCTCTCTAATCAAAGCTTCACTTGCACCTCGAAATAAAACCCCATGCGGGGCAACAAGTGCCATCCGCCCTGTCTTATCTTTCATAGATGCAATCATATGCAAAATAAATGCATAATCCGCTTTGGATTGTGGTGGAATTCCTAGACCAAACCGACCAAATCTGTCTTTTAATGCCTCTTCATATCCCCAATTGGATACTGAAAATGGTGGGTTTGAAAGTACAACGTCAAACTTTTCTAGTTCGCCTTTAGAGTCATGAAATTTAGGATCCAGCAGGACGTCGCCCCATTTTATGCTACAGGAGTACACACCATGTAAAAACATATTAATACAAGCAACATTCCATGATGACTTCAATATCTCTTGGCCATATAATTTATAATCCTGAAACTGATTACGATATGCTATTTCTTGCATAGCTCTTAATAAAAGTGAGCCAGTGCCGCATGCTGGATCATAAATCGAATCACCTGGAACGGGTGTAACCAACTTAGATAACAATACCGAGACGCCATATGGCGTATAAAAACCACCACCTCTTAGACCTGCATCAGATGCAACTTTCTCAAATAAAAAACCACATATTGCCTTTATTCTATCATGGCCATTATTGTAACTATTAAATTGAAAGACTTTAGAATTGAGGGCATGCATTAACTCACTTAAAAAAGCCTCTCTCTCTTTACGAGGTCCAAGCTTGTCAGATGTAAAGTCTATATCTCTAAAGACATCTCTTTCACATTTGTAAAATTTCTGAAAAATAACTTCATCATAATAGCTGAGTGCCGTATTAACCCTTTCACCTATCCCTCTATCATTAACACCTGAATATATATAATTGAAACTCATATCCTCAGGGGTATTAGACAACAGCACCTTTAATTTCAAGTCATCATCAACCACTCTATCTTCATGGATATCACATATTAAATCAGATACATACTTTAGAAATAACAAAGAAAGCATGTAATCAAGAAACTGTATAGAATCCAAACTTCCTTTGTAAACACTGAATATGTCCCAAACTACATTTTTAATTTCTTTATCATCAACTGTTGACATAGTTAATTACCTTCTTTAAGCAGTTTGAAGCAAATATTGAGGTAGAGTAAGTTACCATTATTGATAATCTTCCTATGAATATCCCTTTGCTTTTCCCAGTTATTTTTTATTCTAACGACATTATTTTGAACCTCTATAGGAGGCAATTTAATCTCCATATCAGAAAGGGTTTTCAAGCTAACTTTAGTGATGTTAGTCCCCTCACTCATCCTGTTAAAATAATCCTGACCTAAAGGTGAATTAATGTACCATTGTAAATAATCAGGTAAAACATCATTCTCTTTGCATTTAATTATTGCGTTTTGATTACTTGTAACACTAGGTAGTTTTTTTGAACCCGTAAACATTCCAGCTGCAAAAACTGGCCCCCTCAAGCGTAAAAGAATGTCCCCGGCCTGGAGATAGTGTTTTTTAGGGTCAACCGGAGGAGATACTCTGGCAAGTTCATCCATACGCAAAAGCCCTTCTGTATCAATATCTTTCGTCTGTATTAAATAACACTTACCATCATCGCCAAGGTCTTTTATAGCCGTTTTAAACGGCATCCCTAAACGGATGTCTGCAATTTCTTCCAATCTAACGATAACGCTCATAGGCTTTTAGGGGAGAAGCCTCTCCCCTCTCCATTAGTTAGTTTTTAAAGTGATTGATTGCTTGATGTTCGTATCACCCGAGTGAACTTCCAAGTCCATTTGAAATGATAAGGCAGGCACAACGTATAAAAGTATTGCTAAAGGTGCCATACGGAGTCTTTTTGCAGTTGCATTTAACAGAGTAGGCTGGTATTTTTTAGTATTCATATTTTTCATTCCTCTTCGATTAGCGATTTCTATCAGAGTAATGAGAGTGAACTGTAGCCCCACTACATGGACACTCCCCTATCGTCGTAGGTAGCGTACTACCTAGCGATAGGGTAAATATACGCACGTGCACACAATATTGCAAGAAGTACATAGTCTACTACGTGAGTAATTGTTCCAGTTACATACCGAAACACGAGTAAAGTCACTGTTTTAATTGAACAATTTTTTTTTACTTTTTCCGAAAATTAAACGGTTCTTCTCTGCTTTCTCGATTGGCATCCAAAAAATCAGCCCACCACTGCAACATCAACCTTCTTTCTCCCAGATGTTCAGCCTTATGGATATAAGCCGCCCGCACAGAGTTACGTTCCTGGTGGCTCATTTGCCGCTCCACTGCATCCCTCGACCACAATCCTGATTCAATCAGAGAACTGCAAGCCATCGTCCTGAAACCATGCCCACACACTTCCATTTTCGTGTCATAACCCATCACTCGCAAAGCCTTGTTCACCGTATTCTCACTCATGGGTTTACGCGGATCGTGATCACCTACAAAAATAAGCTCTCGGTTCCCATTCATGCTTTTGATCTTTTCCAGAATAGCTAAGGCCTGACTCGATAAGGGAACAAGATGGGGCGTCCGCATCTTTGAACCACGTTGAGAATGTTTAACACCTTCCAGTGGTTCACGCTCACCAGGAATCGTCCACATGGCCGTTTCAAAGTCTACTTCTGACCAACGGGCAAAACGCAGCTCGCTTGAACGGATAAAAACTAACAAGGTAAGTTCGACAGCAAGTCGGGTTAATGGCCTTCCGGAATAGTGATCAATGCGATGAAGTAATTCAGGTATGCGGTTAAGCTCCAAAGCCGCACGATGCTGTCTTTTCGCCGTAGCAACCGCACCGGCAATCTCTTGCGCGGGGTTGTAATCGATTAAGCCACTCTGCACGGCAAAGCGCATAATCGCGGTAGTACGCTGTTGTAAACGGGCGGCGACTTCAAGGCGTCCGGATGACTCGACTGCTTTGATGGGTACAAGTAGGTCTCGCGTTTTCAGTTCTGCAATGTTCCGCTTACCAATGGCAGCAAAGAGATTATCTTCGAGACTTTTTAATACACGAGCGCTATGCGATGCAGACCACTTTTGATTGCTGGCGTGCCAGTCTCTGGCAACCACTTCAAACGTTATTGCCTCTTGCTCCTGCTCTACCTTAACGACTTTCTTATTCTCACTGGGATCGACACCATTAGCTAACAGCTTACGGGCTTCATCCCTGCGTGCTCTGGCATCCGCCAGCGAAACCTCAGGGTATTTCCCCAGCGCCAGCATCTTCTCCTTACCGCCAAAGCGATAACGAAGCCGCCAATATTTGGAACCGTTAGGGTGAACCAGCAAAACCATGCCTTCACCGTCAGTCAGTTTATAGGCTTTTGCTTCAGGCTTAGCCGAACGAACCTTCACATCACTCAGAGCCATAGTGAGTATCCTTTCAAGGGTTCTGTGTGGGTACAAACATTATCGAACCGGGAAATACCCGCAGTTGTACCCGCATCAGTAAGTTGATGTAGATTGAATCAGGTTGACTTAGGTTGAGTGAAAAAGCGAGGAAAGCCTTGCAGATACTGGATTTCAGGCACAAAAAAAGACGTCCGTTGACGTCTATTGATGTTCCGATGGTGCCGAAGGCCGGACTCGAACCGGCACGTATTTCTACGGTTGATTTTGAATCAACTGCGTCTACCGATTTCGCCACTTCGGCACTGAAGGGGATGCGGAAACGTTGTGGATTATACCTGTCGCGCGCCGCCATGCAAGCGACGACGCGCTAAACCCGCGCTAAGTGCCCAAAAAACCAGCGCCCTTCGTCACTCCAGCTCAGTCACCGCCAGCCGAATCACCCTCGCAGCCTTCTGCTCCGGCAGCGCCAGCACCTTCGCCCACATCTCCTGCACCATATCGCAGGAGAGCTTCTCTTTGCCCGCCGCCTTCTCCGGCATCTGCAGCAGCTGGATGTCCTCGCCGTACTTATCGGCAAGCGCCTTCATAATCGGCCGGACATCCTCGACAGCCGCCTCACGTTCGGCCTGCGTCACGGTGTGGCGGTTTTTTCCGTAGGCCGCGCGCATCATGTCGGCGTCGGCCTGCATGCGTCGGTTCATCAGGTCTTTATCCAGCATGCGCATCGGGTTCACGCCTCCCTTCACCCTCGGGTAGAGGAAACGGAAACAGGCGTCGTCGCTCACTTTCTGGATGGCGGCAGTCTGCTCCATGTTGATGGTCATGTAGTTCACCACGTTGGCGTCCGGGGCGTTTTGCAGGCGCGACATCTGCAGATGCAGGATCTGCGGCTGGATGGTGTCGATAATCTGCTGCTCCGGCTCGCCCGCTTTTTGCAGGGCGGCCATCTGGTCGAGGATGCGCTGATGCAGCGCGGGCTCCTGCTCCTTAATCACCTGCCAGGCGGGCATCGCGTTGAGGGCGTTATCCATCTGCCGTTCCGGGGCGCGCTGCCTGTCGAAAAACACCCAGAACGCCACGGCGGCAGCCGCAAAGACGACAATCACAATACGGGTCCACGTTTTATTCATCTCGCATCCTTATCCTTGAGTTATGCCGGTTTACACCGGCACGCCGCTGTGGAAGCGAAACTCGTTGTCCGGTGTCGAGATAAGTGTGGCTTCAATTTCGCCAAAAAGCTGTATGCGCGGTGAGATATCGTCGTCGCTCACCTGCTGGGCCAGCGTCAGGTAGTCCTGATAGTGGCGTGCTTCCGAGCGCAGCAGCGAGAGATAGAACTTCTGCAGGTCGTCGTCGAGGAACGGGGCCAGCGCGGCGAAGCGTTCGCAGGAGCGGGCTTCGATGTAGGCGCCGCAGATGAGCTTGTCGATCAGCGTTAGCGGCTCGTGGGTGCGCACTTCCTTCAGCATCCCTTTGGCGTAGCGGCTGGCGGTGATTTTGACGTACGGAATGTCGCGGGCCAGCATCGCCTCGCGCACCTGCCAGAAGTGGTGCAGCTCCTCTTTAATCAGCAGCACCATGCTGTCGATGAGCGCCTGGCCCCACGGGTCGTCGGTTTTAGGCATCACGCTTTTGCCAATCTGCCTGTGCAGGGCGATGAAGTCCGGCTCCGGGCCGTCGCGGAAGGTGAACTGTTCGTAGGGTTTGAGCCAGTCGAGCAGCGCGTCGGCACCGCTTTCGTCGGCGACGTATTTACGCACGAGTAATAGCGCGGTCTGGGCGGCCTTGAGCTCGCACACCATGTGGTCGGTGAGCAGCAGCGGCAGGTTCGCCGGGTCGCGGGCTTTATCAATCCATGCTTGCGGGGTCGGGCACTGGAGGAAGTTGAGTACGGGGGCGAGTATCTGCGGGTAATCCATGGTTCTGCCTTGAAAAAGCGGTGGCGCGCGCCACCGCCTGAAACGCTTAGTGACGCACGCCGTCGTCGTCTTCGTCGACGTAATCTTCGTCGTCGCCTTCTTCGCCGTCTTCACCGTTCGGATCTTCGAAGTAGGTTCCCCAGCCGTCGTATTCCACTTCAAACTTCTCGGCCAGGTTCATCAGCTGTTCGACCTGCGCGTCGATCAGCTCCGCCTTCAGCGCGCCTTCGCTCAGGATATCGCAGCAGATGACGGTGTCGCCCTCTTCCACTTCCAGCTCTTCCGGCTCGGTCACTTCGTAACCCAGCTTGAAGGCTTCCACGGCCATTTTTTCCAGCGCTTCAAAGTCGTCTGCAGAGAAATGGTGTTCGATGGTGTACAGCGCGTCCGGATCGCTACCGTCTTCCAGCAGTTCTTCAATAATCAGACGCGTCTCTTCGCGTTGCTCTTCCAGTAATTCCGGGTTTGCCATGGGTCAATCCTCTTTAAAGTGCGGCAGATACTTCTATTTTCACACACGGACGGGTTTGCCTCCACCTTTGTTGGAAAGATTTGTGAAACGGGGTTGCAAATGAATAATTACACATATAAAGTGAATTTTAATTCAATAAGTGGCGTCCACCATGCGAGGATAAAATGTCTGATCTGCACAAGAAACACTTTCTGAAATTGCTCGACTTTACCCCTGCACAGTTCACTTCTCTGCTAACTCTTGCCGCACAGCTCAAAGCCGATAAAAAAAATGGCAAGGAAGTACAAAAGCTTACCGGTAAAAACATCGCGCTCATCTTCGAAAAAGACTCAACCCGTACACGATGCTCTTTCGAAGTTGCCGCATTTGACCAGGGCGCGCGCGTTACCTGGTTAGGGCCGAGCGGCAGCCAGATTGGGCATAAAGAGTCAATTAAGGACACCGCGCGGGTGCTCGGGCGGATGTACGATGGCATTCAGTATCGCGGTCACGGCCAGGAAGTCGTCGAAACGCTGGCGCAGTACGCGGGCGTGCCGGTGTGGAACGGGTTGACCAACGAGTTCCATCCGACGCAGCTGCTGGCGGACCTGCTGACCATGCAGGAGCACCTGCCGGGCAAGGCGTTTAACGAGATGACGCTGGTCTACGCGGGCGACGCGCGCAACAACATGGGCAACTCGATGCTGGAAGCGGCGGCACTGACCGGGCTGGATCTGCGTCTGGTGGCACCGAAAGCCTGCTGGCCGGAAGAGAGCCTGGTGGCGGAGTGCAGCGCGCTGGCGGAAAAGCACGGCGGGAAAATCACCCTGACGGAAGACGTGGCGGCGGGCGTGAAGGGCGCGGACTTTATCTATACCGACGTCTGGGTGTCGATGGGTGAAGCCAAAGAGAAGTGGGCGGAGCGGATAGCGCTGCTGCGCGGGTATCAGGTGAACGCGCAGATGATGGCGCTCACCGGCAACCCGAACGTGAAGTTCCTGCACTGTCTGCCCGCGTTCCATGACGACCAGACCACGCTTGGCAAGCAGATGGCGAAGGAGTTCGACCTGCACGGCGGGATGGAAGTGACGGACGAGGTGTTTGAGTCGGCGGCGAGTATCGTCTTCGACCAGGCGGAAAACCGGATGCATACGATTAAGGCGGTGATGGTGGCGACGCTTGGGGAGTGATTGACTCCTCTGCGGTCTGGTGCCCTCACCCCGGCCCTCTCCCACGGGGAGAGGGTTCCCCACAAATTAATGCGAGCACTGAGCAATCCCCTCGCCCCTCCGGGGAGAGGGTTAGGGTGAGGGGAACATACGG